>CAZUHK010000160.1:0-3322 GCA_964620345.1 uncultured Planctomycetaceae bacterium | reverse complement strand
CCGCCGCTGGAGGTGGCCCGCAAGGTCGGCCGGGCCCTGGAAGACCCCGCCCACGCCATGGCGCTGTTCGCCTGGATGGATGTGCCGCTGGAGCCCGCGACGCACGAGAAGCTCCTGGCCGAGCTGCGGCGGATCGATGCACAGCGCGGCGCGGCGCGGATGCAGAACGAACTGATCGGGCAACTGGCCTTCGAGGTCTCGGGCATCGCCCGCGTGCGGTTTGACAAACCGGCGTTCAAGCTGCCGGACTTCGGCCAGACGCTCAAGGGGCGCGACGTGATCCAGATCCTCGCCGAGCGCGTGCCCATCACCGTCCTGCTCAACGTGATCTCGGTCCCGCTGATCTACTTCGTGGCGATCTTCGCCGGCGTTTACGCGGCGCGGCACCGCGGCGGGGTGTTCGATCTGAGCACCGGCGTGATCTTCGTCGGCCTGTGGTCGATCCCCGTGATCTGGGCGGGCATGATGTTCATCACCTTCCTGGCCAACGACCAGTACCTGCGCTGGTTTCCCACGACGGGCATGCACGACCTGCGCGCCGACCAGATGCCGTTCTTCCCACGCTGGGGCGACCAGGGGTTTGTCCGCGGCTGGCTGCTGGATTTCGCCTGGCACCTGGTGCTGCCGGTGATCTGCCTGACCTACGGCGGGTTCGCGGTGATGAGCAAGGTCATGCGCGGCGCGATCCTGGACAACCTCTCGGCCCACTTCATCCGCACCGCGCGGGCCAAGGGCCTGTCCGAGCGCGTCGTGCTCTGGCGACACACGTTCCGCAACGGCATCCTGCCGCTGATCACCATGGCCGCGGGCATCATCCCGGCGATGTTCGTCGGGTCCGTCGTGGTCGAGACGATCTTCTCGATCAACGGCATGGGCCGGTTGGCGGTCGAGGCGGCGTTCGAAAAAGACCGCGAGCTGATCATGGCCACCACGCTGATCGCCGGGCTGCTGGGCCTGGGCAGCGAACTGCTGCGTG
This sequence comes from uncultured Planctomycetaceae bacterium, assembly GCA_964620345.1. GTDB lineage: Bacteria > Planctomycetota > Phycisphaerae > Phycisphaerales > Zrk34 > CAZUHK01. Next base: position 2,346 of record CAZUHK010000160.1, on the reverse strand, counting down.
ACATCTGCTACGCCCTGGCCGACCCAAGAGTCAGTTATGAATGACCAACCGGCCAACCCCACCGCCGGCGCCGCGCCGCCGGCCCTGCCACGAAGCCGAAGCTTCGTCGCACGCGTCGTTCTCGACATGCTCGGGCGATGGGGCGCGCGGCTGGGCGCCGCCTGGGTGGTGGTGCTCGTGCTGCTGGCGGTCTTCGCACCCGTGCTGGCCAACAGCCACCCGCTGCTGTGGAAAGCGTGGATCGACCCGGCCGACGCGACCGATCGCATTCAGGCCGGGCTCGTGTTCGCGGTGGCCGACACCGACCCGGCGACGGGCCGGCAACTGGTCCTCTCCAGCCCGATGCTGGGATACGTCTCGCCGGTGGACGTGACGCTGGTCGTCGGGCTGGCGGCGCTGGCCGTGTTCCTGATCTCGGCCGTGCGCCCCCGATGGCGTGCCGCGGGCTGGTTGGGCATCGTGGTGGCGACCTTGCTGCTGTCGGCGTGGATGGTTCGCCCGCCCGATGTCGATAACCTCTCGATCTACCGCGAGCGGATCGCGGCGGGGCAAGTCGCCTGGGCTTGGTACCCGCCGATCGCCTATTCGCCCAACGACCGTCAGCGAGACGTGCTGTCGGCCACCGGGGTGGACCCGCGCCTGCTGCCGCCGGACACCCGCCACTGGATGGGCACCACCCAGCAAGGCGCCGACGTCGCCAGCCGCATGATCCACGCCAGCCGCATCGCCTTGACGATCGGCCTGATCGCCACGGGCATCGCCGCGTTGATCGGCATCGTCATCGGCGGGTTCATGGGCTACTTCGCCGGCAAGGTCGATCTGCTGGGCATGCGCCTGGTCGAAATCTTCTCCGCCATCCCCGTCATCTTCCTGCTGATCATGGTCGTCGCATTTTACGGCCGATCGCTCTACCTGATGACGGTGATCCTGGGCGTGACCGGCTGGGTGGGCTATGCGCTTTACGTGCGCGCCGAGTTCCTGAAGATCCGCAAGATGGACTACGTCCAGGCGGCGCGGGCGGCGGGCTTGCCGCTGTGGTCGATCCTGTTCCGCCACATGCTGCCCAACGGCATCACGCCGGTGCTCGTGCTCGCCAGCTTCGGCATCGCGTCGATGATCCTCACCGAATCGACGCTCAGCTTCCTGGGCCTGGGCCTGGTCGATCAGCCCAGTTGGGGCCAGATGCTCAACGAGGCCCGCGGCGCCGGCCGGCAATGGGGCCTGGTCATCTTCCCCGGCCTGGCGATCTTCCTCACCGTCTTCGCCTACAACCTCATCGGCGAAGCCCTGCGCGACGCGATCGATCCCCATGTCAATCGGGAGTGACCGACATGAACGAACAATCCTATACGCCCGACACCCCGCTGCTTCGTGTGAGCGATCTGGCCGTGCATTTTCATCAACGCCGCAGCATCGTCCGCGCGGTCAACAACGTGAACCTGTCGATCTATCCCGGCCAGACGCTGGCGGTGGTCGGCGAGTCGGGCTCGGGCAAATCGGTCACGGCGATGTCGATCCTGCAACTGATCCCCACGCCCCCCGGCCGCATCGCCTCGGGCGGGATCGTGTTCGACGGCCAGAACCTGCTGGCGCTCAACGCCAAGCAGATGCGTAAAGTTCGCGGCAACCAGATCGCGATGATCTTTCAAGAGCCGATGACCTCGCTGAACCCGGTGTACACGATCGGCTGGCAGATCCTCGAGGCGATTCATCTGCACCAGCAGGTGAGCAGGCAAGAGGCGATCGAGATCGCCACCGAGGCGTTGCGGGCGGTGGGCATCGGCGAGCCGCGGCGCCGGCTGGACGAGTACCCCCACCAGCTCTCGGGCGGCATGCGGCAGCGCGTGATGATCGCCATGGCCCTGGCGTGCAACCCGCGCCTGCTCATCGCCGACGAACCGACCACCGCGCTGGACGTGACGATCCAGGCCCAGATCCTCGAGCTGTTGCGCAAGCTGCAGAACGAGCGGGGCATGAGCGTGATGCTCATCACCCACGACCTGGGCGTGGTCGCGGAGAACGCCGACGTCGTCGCGGTGATGTACGCCGGGCGGATCGTGGAGTACGGCTCGGTGACCGATGTGTTCGGCTCGCCGCAGCACCCGTACACCCGCGGGCTGTTCGCGTCGATGCCCAAGCTCGGCGAAGAGCACGATCGCCTGCAGGTGATCCCGGGCCAGGTGCCCAACCCCTCGCGCCTGCCGACCGGCTGCCCGTTCCACCCGCGTTGCGGGCTGACGTGCGATTTGGCCGAGCAGGCGGGCGAGGGCGAGGCGGTTGACATCCGCCCGCCGGCCGACGCGGAGGTGCAGCCGCATCGCGTGATGCAGCGCTGCGCCGCCGACG
>CAZUHK010000159.1:0-7016 GCA_964620345.1 uncultured Planctomycetaceae bacterium | reverse complement strand
CGGGGTTGCGGGGGTCGTCCTCGGGGATGCCGGCCTCGACCTTGCCGACCAGGTCGGCGCCGACGTCGGCGGCCTTGGTGTAGATGCCGCCGCCCACGCGGGCGAACAACGCCTGCAGCGACGCGCCCATCGCGAAGCTCAGCGTGATCGTGGTGATGGTGACCAGCGAGCCGACCTCAAAGACCTGCGTGAGCAGGAAGAACCAGACGCTGATGTCCAGCAGCGCGAAGCCGGTCACGCACAGGCCCATCACGGCGCCGGCGCGGAAGGCGACCTTCAGGCCGGCGTTGAGCGATTGTTTGCAGGCGTGGGTCGTCCGCGCCGAGGCGTTGGTCGCGGTCTTCATGCCCAGAAACCCGCACAGGCCCGACAGCACCGACGCGACGACCACGCCGATCGGCGTCAGCTCGTCCTGCAGGCCCAGGCCGAACGCCATGACCGCCAGCACCGCCGCCAGCACGGCCACCACCAGGTACACCACCCGGGCCTGCCGGCCGAGGTAGGCGTAGGCGCCTTCGCGCACGGCCTTGGCGATGCGGATCATGTCGTCCGTGCCCTCGGAGTGGCTGACCACCGAGCGGTAGAAGAACAACGCGGTAAACAGCGCCAGCACCGCGCCGATCGGCGCCAGGTACCACAGCGGCGGGATGGCCATCGAAGCGCCTTCGACCACCAGCTCGGGGCGGGCGGTGTCGGCCACGTCCGGCAGGGGCGTGTCGATCTGCGCCAGGGCCGGGCCGGCGAGCATGAGGATGAGGATGAGGAACAAGCCAGGAATCCACTGATTCCCTGTCGCGATGCGCATTGTCGGGTCTCCTAAGAGCGGCTCGAACGACCGGCGAGGGCGCGACCTCGCGTTTCCTGCCTCGGCGTCGAGCGGCCTTGATTCATGGTGCGGGGCCGGTGAACTTAGCCGATCGGGCGTGAACACTCAAGCCCGAGTCGGACAGAGAGGGTCGGATTCCAGGGCCGGCCCATTCGGCGGTGCGGCGCTTGTCAGGGCCTTACGCCGCGTGCGGGGTTGGGGTATGACGATGACTTCGTCGCCAGCTCGCTGGTTCGATCGGTGCGCGGCGTTGCGTCGCGCCGTTCGGGCGCCACACCATGTCCCCACGGGCAAGGTGTGGTGCCGTCCGCACTGCCGCACACCTTGCCGCTACCGCGGACAAGGTGTGGCGCCCGCGACGGGTCGCCGGAAGAATCTCTAGGGCATGCGCTGGCCGCGGGGGGTCAGGCCGATGCTTTCGAGCAGCGATTCGTCGCCGGCGGCGTGGAGTTGCCAGTAAGGCGCGCGGGTGGTGCCCAGCAATTCGGCCTCGTAGCCATCGCTGCGTTTCCAGTGGATGATGCGATGGGGCGGGGCGCTCTCGACGTGGAACGTCCACGTCCGCCGGCCGGTGGTGATCTCGCGGTTGCCGTAGGGGCGCGTGGTGGTCATCGGCTCGATGTCCACCGTGAGCGTTTGGACCTCGAACTCGCCGGCGGGGACCTGGAGGGTCTTGGTCTCGGCGGCGCGGCGGAGCGTGGCGTCCTCCCATTCGACCCGCACGTGCATGATGCGCGACACCGCCAGCGAGCGCAGCAGCTTCACGCGGCGTTGCTCGCCGGGCCCCAGGCGCGGCGCGGCAAAGCCCCGCGCCCAGTGAAACAGCGCGTCTTCTTCCAGCGCCGCGGTCGGCCGGGCCAGCTCGGCCTGGCCGTCCGCCTCGCCCTCGAAGTAGCTGTGCCAGGTCTCTCGCACCGTCGCGGCGTCGAGCAGCAGGTGGTGGTACACGTGCCCGCACCACTCCTGGCTGGTGAACGAGACCTTGGCCGTCGTCCCCGCGGGCCGGCCCAGCACCGGCTCGGTCGAGACGAACGTGCTGGTCATCAGGTTGTAGTCGTAGACGCCCGTGGGAAAATCCTCGACCAGGTTCAGCTTCATCACGCCAAACCGATCGTCATCGCCGCCGCCGGGGCCTTCGGGCTTGACGCGCGTGGCCTTGCTCGACGGCTCGGTGACGAAGATGGTCGCGGCCGTGCCCGAGCGAAGCTCACCGTAGCGCGGATAGGTCAGGTCATACCCGGCGAGCTCGGCCTTGCCATCGCGCCAGTGCCGGTCGAACGCCGCGCCGAACTCGGGCGCGGCCAAGGCGTGTGGCTCGGCCGCCGCATCGCCGCGGCCAAACCAAAACGCGACGGCGCCGGCGATCACCAAGAGCGTGACAACCCAGATCAATCGATGCATGCGAATCTCCTTGCGTTCATTGCAGGCGGCCCATGCCCTTGCGACGCCGCGCGGCGTTGACCTGTTGCAGCGCGCGCGGCTCGGCCTTGAGCAGCTTGACCAGTTGCGAGGTCGAACATGCCAATCGCCCGGCCGCCCCGGCCACATCGAAGCGCTGCTCGGCGATGAAGTCCAGTGCCTCGGCGAGCATGGCGGGGAAGTCGGCGTGATCGGGGTTGAGCGCGATCCGCCGATCCTTCACCCGGCCCCGCCACCGCGCGCCGGGCAGCTTGCGGGCCACGCGCACCGCCAGCGCCAGCTCGAGGCGAAGCCGCCGCAGCGCCACGGCGCGGTTCTGCTGCTGGCTGCGGCGCTCCGACGCCCAGCCGGTGCAGCCGGTCGGCTCGTGGTGGATCGACACCGCCGTCTGCACCTTGTTGCGGTGCTGGCCGCCGGGCCCCGACGCCCGGCCGGGGGTGATCCGGCAGTCGCGCAGCAGCGCCGCGTCCTCCAGCTCCGCGGGGTGGGTGGCGTACACGGGCAACATGCGGCGCATCATAGTCGCGCCCCGCCCGCCGCCGGCCGCCGGTATAGTGTGCGGTCATGGACGAGCTTCAGCCGACGGCTCCGACGCGCCGCGTCAGCCCGGTTCGCCGGGTGGTGATATGCGTGATCCTCGTGGGGCTGGGCTTCATCGTCGGCTCGATCAGCACCGGCTACATCCTCGTGAGCCGCGCCGCGCACGCGATGCAACACCCCCGCGAGGTGCAGCGGTTCATCGTCGCCCGCCTCGACCAGCGCCTGGAGCTGACCGACGAGCAACGGGCGCAGATCACCGCGATCCTCGACGAACGCCGACACATGCTCCACCGGATGATCTACGACGCCTGGCCGATGGTCGACGCCCAGTTCGACCACCTGGGCCAGGAGATTCGCCTGGTGCTGCGCGGCGAGCAGAAGCAGCGGTGGGACGAGACCTACGCCCGGCTCCGCGAGCAGTGGCTCACCCGCCCCGCCCCCCCGCCGCAGACGCAGAAGCCCGGGTGGTGGTGAGCGGCGTGGTCGGGTTATTCTTACCGCCCGGATGACCACAGGGTCACCGCGTTTGGCGGGTGTGCCAGGGGTTGGCGATGCAGTTCGATTATCACCGCACCGTTGTGGCGTATCACGGCACGGATCGGCAGACGGCCGCCCGCCTGGTTTCGGGTGCCGCGTTTGATCCCAGCACGAATCGCGATGACTGGTTGGGGCATGGCATCTACCTTTGGGAGTACGCCCCGCAACAGGCCTGGCGATGGGCGGAGCGGCGCCATGGCGACCACGGCGATAAGCAGCCGGCCGTCGTGGGCGCTTTGGTGAGACTCGGCCGATGCCTGGACTTGCTGGACCCGGCGAACATGCAGGTGCTTCGGGCCGGTTATGAAGAACTGATGGAAGGGCTCGAGGAAGCGGGCGTTGAAGCGCCGCGGAACATGAACACCCACAAGTTCCTGGATTGCGCGGTGTTCAACGCGATTCATGCCAAGGCCGACATGGAGGACGTGGGCTATGACAGCACGCGAGCGGTATTCGTGCCCATGCGCAACGGTCGGCTGCCTAGAATGTGGCCCAGAAGCGCCGTGTTCGAAGGCGGGCATATTCAGTTGTGCGTGCGGCAGCCAGCGAATATTCTGGCCGTCTGGTCAGTCAAGCGGGATGGAACCTATGGCCAAGATCAGCAAAGCTAAGCCGACCGCCGACAGCATCACACCGGCCCAGACAGCCAAAGTGATCCGCGCCGGCGGCAAGTCGCGCGCGGTGATTGCCCTCAAACGCGCCGGCATCATCACCAAGAATGGCGAGCTTTCACTCGCCTATCGTTCGACCAGGCCAAACCGCGCTGTCCGCGCCGCCGACGATCCCCAGCCACCGTCCAACGGCGCACGCGGCTAGAGCATCTTTCGGCGACCCGTAGTGAGTGCCACACCTTGTCCCGAAGGGCAAGGTGTGATGCCGTCCCCACCTTCGCACACCTTGCCGCTAAAGCGGACAAGATGTGGCACCCGACAGACGCGACGCAGCGCTGCAATCTGCTCTAACGGGAATGTTGACCGTCGTGCGCTGATCGTTCGCGTTCACTTCGCCCTTAGCAGTTCCACGTGCGGCAGCTCGCCGACGATCGGCGCGGCGTACTTGTGGAACGAATCGTGGATGTTGTTGTCGTCCACGAGGTAGTCCAGCGGCAGCGTGCGGGTCTTGGCCGCCACGTCCGCCAGCTCGATGCGCTTGTACTCGACGCGGTAGGGCTCATCGCTGAGGCGCTGAACGGCGATCGACCCGTCCAGGTCGCCCGACAGCGACGCCCGGGCCGCGGCCCGGCCGGCCTCGCGGGCCTCGAGCTGATCGGTCTTGCTGGCGCACCCGGCGAAGCAGCGCTGCATGTAGCCGAACGTGTCGGCCCGGACGCGCGTCTTCTTGCCCAGGTAATCCTTGATCGCCTGGCTCATGAAATCCCCCAGCGCCCCCGAGCCGGACAACTGCACGTTGCCGTGCGCATCGCGCTCGACGTGGTGGCCCTGCTGCTCGGCGAGCTTGGCGGCGATGGGGTTGCCCTGCTGATCGTGAATCCCCTCGCTGACCGCGATCACGCACCGGCCGAGCTTGGTGTAGATCCGCTCCACGTCTTCGGTGAACTTGGGGATGCTGAACGGCACCTCGGGCACGTAGACCAGGTGCGGGCCCTGGTCGGGGCCGGGCCGGCCCAGCACCGAAGCGGCGGTCAGCCACCCGGCGTGCCGGCCCATCACCACGTCGATCTTGATGCCCGGCAGCGCCCGGTTGTCCAGGTTGTCGCCCATGAAGGCGCACGCCACGTACCGCGCCGCCGAGCCGAAGCCCGGCGTGTGGTCGTTGTGCACCAGGTCGTTGTCGATCGTCTTGGGGATGTGAAACGCGTGCAGCTCGTAGCCCGCGGCCTTGGCCTGCTCGTTGACGATGCGGCAGGTGTCCGATGAATCGTTCCCCCCGGCGTAAAAGAAGTAGCGGACGTTGTGCTTCTCGAAGGTCTTGAAGATGTTCTTGCAGTATTCTTCGTCCGGCTTGTCGCGGCTGGTGCCCAGCGCCGCCGAGGGCGTCGCGGCGATGCGCTCCAGCCGATCGGCCGGCAGGTCGGTCAGGTCGATGAAGTCTTCGTTGACGATCCCGCGCACCGCGTGATGGGCACCGAGGATCCGCTCGACACTCGGGGCCTGCTGCAGCACTTCGACGCAGCCGACCAGGGATTGATTGATCACGTGCGTCGGCCCGCCGGACTGGCCGATGACCGCGTTGCCCTTGGGAAGTTTCGCCATGGTAATACCCTCGCTTGGGTGGGATGCCGGGTGGGTGCGTCGCCGCGGCGACGCCGGGGGAGGGGTATGGTAACCGATGGCGGCAGTGCGGCAAGCAACTCCGGCGGCGCTCAAGACCCCAGCCGACCTCGCGGCGCACCACCATGAGCACAAATGGGCCCAAGGCGGCTCGTGACCGATGTGTCCGTAGCGGCGCTTTGGCCCAGCGGCTATTCTGTCGCCTGACAAACGCCGCGTCGACCGGGCGCGGTGCGGGTATCGCCTTCTGACCACGTGCCAAGGGTTGACCATGTACATGTCGCGAATCGTCAAGGACGTCTTGCTGGACGAACAGGGCAAGCTCAAGTACCCAAGCCATCTGCAGGAATGCCCGGTGTGCGGGGGGGGGAGCACCGCAAGCTGTTTACGCGGCGGGGCTTCGACCATTATCGGTGTAACGGTTGCCGATTCATCTTTGTAAACCCGCGGCTCAACGAGGAGGGCGCGCGTCGCTACTACGGCTCACCGTACTACGCGAATTACCTGCACTACTGCGAAATCCCCGCGAGCGAAGGGGGCGAGCCGTTCTGCCGAACCTTCGGCGCAAAGCTCCCGGCATTTGTCGATCGGCTACGCGAGCTGTGCCCGAGCGGTTCGGTGCTTGACGCCGGCTGCGGGCCCGGCGCGTTGCTCGCTCGGTTTCCGGCCGACCGCTACGACCGGGTCGGCTTGGACTACAACCCCACGGCCGCGGCGTTCGCGCGGGACAACTTCGGTTTGCGCATCCTGCGCGACATCGATGAGCTGGATGGGAACGAACGGTTCGACCTGGTCACCGCGACCGAGGTGATCGAGCACGTCGAAGACCCGCGCCGCTTCGTCGAGTCACTGGTCGGCCTGCTCAAACCCGACGGCCATCTCGTGCTGACCACGCCGAACATCGAGTGCCCGGAGTTTCACCTCTTCGGCCGACAGTGCCACCACTTGGTGGCCCCGTCACATGTGAACTTCTTTTCGATCGACACGTTGGGTCGGCTGGGTCGGCGTTGCGGCCTGGAAGTCGCCGACTGGTGGTATCGAGAAGGCAAGTTCACACCTTGGCGCGCCCTGCACTTCTGGCTCAAGTCGCGCAAGCGGGTACTGGACTGCTGGAGCCCGGATGGGCCGACCCGCGTTGGAGAAAACATCGCCTATCGTCGGCCCGAGCACATCGGATCGGACACGCAGCCGCCGCCTTGGCACGCGCGCCCCGTCGCTGCGCCGAACGACGATCGCCCCAACCCCTCACCGCGCCCGGCCCTGCGCCTGGCGCGGACGCTGCTGGGCTGGCCGCGGCTCGATGCGAAAGATCAGATGGTCATGGTCTTTCGTCTGGCCGGCTCCTCCCGCAGTCTCGACCGGTGAGGCGCGGCGGATCGACCATCGGGGGCTGACCGTGCTGCATCCGAAATCCCGGTCTTCGGCGCGCTATGTGAGTGGCTACATCCTGTCGTCAAGTGCGG
>CAZUHK010000158.1:0-7330 GCA_964620345.1 uncultured Planctomycetaceae bacterium | reverse complement strand
GCTCCTGGTGTGCGTGGGGCGTGGTGGGTTGGGGTCTATCGCGATTGGCCGGCGCCGGTGCTGCCGGCGCGAGGCCGGGCGCGGCGGTGGGTTGGGTCCTGGGCATCGGGCCGGTTGGCCGGGTCGACGGGGCGGCCGAAAATCATGCGCCCCGCCGAGGTCTGCAGCACGCTCGTGACGGTCAGGTCGATCGTCTGGCCCACGCGGTCGCGGGCGTTTTCCACGACAACCATCGTGCCATCTTCGAGGTAGCCCACGCCCTGGCCCGGGCTTTCGCCGGCCTTGATGATCTCGACGGACATCGGCTCGCCTGGCAGCACGACCGGCCGCAGCGCCTCGGCCAGCGAGTTGATGTTGATCACATCCACCCCGCGCACCTCGGCGATCTTGGTCAGGTTGAAGTCGGTCGTCACCAGCCGGGCGTGCATGTCCTGGGCCAGCGATACCAGTTGCTGATCGACCGTGGCGCCCTCGGCGTCGGCGTCCTCGATGCTCACGTCGACCACGGGCGAATTCTGAAGCTTGGTTAAAATATCCAGCCCGCGCCGGCCGCGGCCGCGTTTGAGCTTGTCGGCCGAGTCGGAGATCGTCTGCAATTCGTTGAGCACGAACCGCGGCACGACGATCAGGCCCGCGAGGATCTGCGTCTGGGCGATGTCCAGCACGCGGCCGTCGATGATCGCCGAGGTGTCCAGCAGCATCGGCCGGGTGCCGCGGATCTGCTTGGCGAATTCCACGTAGGGGATCACGAAGCGGAAGTCGTCCTTGGTCTGCAGGATCAGCGTGGTCGCGACGAACACGCACACCACGCCGATGAGCACCTTCAGGCCCTGGAAGAGGGTGACCATCGCCTCGGCCTCGTCCTGGGTTTCCACAAGGTCCAGCGCGACGAACTGCACGTAGTCGACCAGGAAGGAGAGGGCAAAGGTCGCGAGCATGCCGACGATCAGGCCCAGGAACAGGCCCGAGATGGCTGAGAGACGTTTTTCGGGCGTCAGGACATCGGCCAGAATGATCGCCGCGGCCACGCCGATCGCGCCGACGATCACCGCGACGAAGCCGCCGACCGACGTGGTGAACGTCTGAGCGGCGTACAGCGCTCCGACGGCCGCGGCCATGACGATGAAGATGCCCCGCAGCAGGAACTGAACCATTGCTCCGCCTTTCGCTCTGACAGTGTATCGGATGGTCGGGCCGGGGGTCATGCGTTTGCTAAATCCGCGGCGGCGCGTAGACTGTGCGGGTCATTCATACGGTTTGCCGAGGTATCGGTTCCGTCCCGATCGGGGCGGCGCCAGGCGTCGGTCGGCGAGCCGGATCACCCACGGCCACTGCGATGTGGCGCCCCGGGCCCCGACGCCTGCCCCATCGCGCGTGGCCGTTGTCATGCGCGGCTCGAGCCAACCCCCATTCGGAGCCCCGCCATGACCGACGACACCCACACCCCCACGCCCGAAACCCCGGACGCCCCGGAAACCCCGGAAAACCCCGACGCCCCGGAAACCGCCGATGCTCAAACCCCTGACGCCGAGCAGGATGAAAAGCTCGCCCAGTCGGTGAATATCGAAGACGCCGGGCCCGCTCGAAAAAAGATCACCATCGAGATCCCGCACGAGCGCATCGCCGAGACGATCGAGGAGTCGTACAAGGAGCTGCGCCACGAGGCGACGCTGCCGGGCTTCCGTCGCGGCCGGGCGCCTCAGCGGCTGATCGAAAAGCGCTTCGGCGAAGACGTCCGCAACGAGGCCAAAAGCAAGATCATCGGCGAAAGCTTTCAGCAGGTCGTCGAAGACGAATCGCTCAAGATGATCGGCGAGCCGGACATCAAAGATGTTGACAAGCTCGAGCTGCCCGAGACCGGCCCGCTGAAGTTCGAGGTGGAGGTCGAGGTCACGCCGCAGTTCGAGCTGCCCGATCTCAAGGGCCTGGAAGTGACCAAGACCACCGCGGAGGTGACCGACGCGCAGGTGGACGCGGAGCTCAATCGTTATCGCGAGATGCAGGGCTCGATGCAGTCGATCGACGGCGCGGCCGAGGCCGGCGACTACGCGGTGGCCGACGTGGAGGTGCTGCTGGCCGACGGCGAGGTGGCCGAGTCGCGCCGCGGCGCGAACCTGCGCGTGCCCGACCCCCAGGGCCCGACCCAGGGCAGGGGCCAGGTCGCCGGCATCCTCGTGCCCGACCTGCACAAGCACCTGCTCGACGCCAAGGCGGGCGACGCGGTGACCATCGAGGCGACCGGCCCCAAGGGCCACGAGAACCCGAAGCTGCAGGACGCCAAGCTCACCCTCGAGGTCAAGATCAACCAGGTCCAGCGGATGACGCCGATCCAGATGAGCCAGCTCGTCGAGATGTCGGGCTTCGACAGCGAGCAGGAGCTGCGCGACCAGGTGAAGTTCAACCTCGATCGCCGCGCGACTCAGGAAGCCGAGCAGTCGATGCGCAAGCAGGTGACCGATGCGATCCTCGAGAAGATCGACTTCGACCTGCCCCAGGACCTCAGCGGCCGCCAGACCGAGCGGGTGCTGCAGCGCAGGGCCATGGAGATGATGTACTCCGGCGCCAGCGAGCAGGACATCGAGCAGGCCCAGGCGGAGATGCGTGCGGCCAGCGCCGAGGAGGCGCAGCGCGAGCTGAAGCTGTTCTTCATTCTGAACAAGGCCGCCGAGGAGTTCGACGTGGAGGTCGGCGAGGCGGAGATCAACGGCCGCATCGCGCAGATGGCCATGCAGCAGAATCGCCGGCCCGAGAAGCTCAAGCAGGAGATGGCCCGCTCGGGCCGCATCGACCAGCTCTACGTCCAGCTCCGCGAGGAAAAGGTTGTCGACAAGCTGCTCGAAGCGGCCAATGTCAAGGAAGTCACGCCCGAGGACGCCGGGGCCGACGAGAAGCCGGACGGCGACAAGGCGGAGTAATCCGCCCGCCGCTCGCGGCTTCGCGCTGTTTTGACAATCGGGATGGCGTTCACCGCCAAGCCCGACCCCGGCGCGAAGCCGCAAGCGGTCACCGCTCGCGCATGCGTTGCATCATCGCCTCGCCGTCCATGACGGCGCGGTAGGTCATGTAGTCATCGGGCATCGCGTCGAAGACGAAGTGGGTGACCTGCTGCCTGATCGCTTCGATCAGTTCCTCGGGTTGCCATGGCTTGGCGATGTACTTGTCGATCTTCGCTTCGTTGATCGCGCGGATGGTGTCTTCGTGCGTGGCCAGGCCGGTCAGCAGCATCTTGCGTGTGTTTTCGAGCCGGTGGGCGTGGGTGATCTGGATGAGCAGTTCCACGCCGGTCGTGCCGGGCATGACGTGATCGGAGATGATCAGCGCGATCGGTTCGCCGGCGGTTTCCAGATCATCGAGCGCCTGCCGGGCCTCCTCGGCCGACTCGCAGGTGACCAGGTCGAGGTGTGTCGTCAGCGGTTCGAGGTCTTTTTCGAGCGCGGCGAGGACCTCGCGCTGATCGTCGATGCAGAGGATGACGGGCTTGGTCATGACGGGGCGACTCCGAGGGGTAGGGTCACGCGGAAGGTGGCGCCGGCACCGGCGTCTTGCACGACGCGGACCGAGCCGCCGTAGCCGGTGACGATGTTCTGCACGATGCCCAGGCCCAGGCCCAGGCCGAACGAAAGCCCTTGCTTCTTGGTGGTGAAGCTGGGCTCGAAGATTTTGTGGACGATCGCATCGGGGATGCCCGGGCCGTTGTCGGATACGTCGACGACGATCTGCGCCCCGTCGCGCCCGGCGGTGATGCTGAGCGTGGGCTGGGCGGCGGTGGTGGCGCGGCTGCCCAGTGCGTCGGCGGCGTTCTTGGCCAGGTTCGTCCACACCTGCACCAGCTCGCCGCGATTGACACGCACGCGCGGCAGGTCGGGTTCGATGTCCGTCTTGACCGTGATGCCCTTGAGCGCGTTGCGGAGGATCTGCAGGGCGATCTGGATCGTTTCCTCGATGCTCACGTCGGTCCGCCGGTGCTCGCCGGTGCGGCCCAGGTCGCGCATCGACTGCACGACGTACTCGGCCTGCTTGGCCGCGACGCGCAAATCGTTGAGCGTCGCGCCCAGTTCCCACGTGTTGACCAGCTCGGGCAGGTGCTTTTGCAGCGGCCGCCACAGCGCGATGACCTCGTCTTCCAGGCCCGTCTGCGCCAGCTTGCGCGCTTCGCCGAACGAGAGCTTGTGCTTGCGGCGCAGCTCGGCCGCCCGGGTTCGCGCTTCGTCGCTGGAGACCGACCGGCCCATGCGGATGCCGCTGAGCAACGTCGCGGCCTGTCGCGGCTCATCGGCGAACTGCTCGGCCAGCGTCTGGTTGATCCAGTCCGACCCGCGGCTGATCACGGTCATCGCGTTGTTCAGCTCGTGCGCCACGCCCGCGGCGAGCTGGCCCAAAGCGCTGGTCTGCTCCAGCTCGCGCATGCGCGCGTCGACCTCCTGCTGCTGGCGGGCCAAGTCGATGATCGTCTGCTGGCGGCGGGTGAGCTCGACGATCACCGCGGGCATCAGTTGCTGTTCGAGCGGATCGTCGGGCGTCGGCTCGGTCCAGTGGCGTTCGATCCACGCCAGCTCGGACGGCACCAGCGCGACGATGGTCATCTGGCTGTAGGGCACGCCGCCGAAAAAGCTCTGCACGCCGACCAGGTCGCCGGTGCCGGCCCGCATGACCTGGTCGGCCTTGCCCGACGCGCGGGCGCGGTAGCCGACCACGAAGCCGTTGCGCACCAGGTAGAGCCGGCGCTGCGGGTCGCCCTGGCGCACCAGTGTCTGGTCGGCGTCCAGGCGCAGCGTCCGGCCGCGCTGATCGAACAGGCGATGGGTCAACCGCTGGGCGATGGCGCGGGCGTCGAGATGGTCGGGCAGGTCGGTCATGGCGTGGCGGCGGGGGCGAAGCCGGCGAAGAAGCCCAGCAGCTTGAGGACAATCATCAGGCCCGCGACCATCGCCAGCCCCACGATGCCGGTGACGATGCCGGCCTTGGCCATGTTGGGCGTCTGCAGCCAGCCGGTCGCGTAAGCCATCGCGTTGGGCGGCGTGGAGATCGGCAGGCACATGCTCAGCGATGCGCAGAAGGTCACGGCCAGCATCAGCATGACCGGCCCGCCCAGCCCGTCCAGCGTGGGCAGGGCCACGGCCAGCGTGGCCATGACCGGCAGGATCAGGTTGGCCGTCGCGGTGTTGCTCATGAACCCGGCCATCACGTAGGTCAACAGGCCCGCCACCACGACGATCAGGATCGCCGGCAGCGTATCGAACGGGATCGAGTTGACCAGGCCCGTCGCCAGGCCGCTGTCCTCCAGTGCCATGCCCAGCGCGAAGCCGCCGGCGACCAGCCAAAGCACGTCCCAACTGATCTTCTTAAGGTCCGAGGAATCGATCACGCCCGTCGCGGTGAACACGCCCACGGGGATCATCGCGATCACGCCCGAGTGCAGGCCGTGGACCTTGCCGCCGACCAGCCACAGCCCGATCGTCACGATCGAGGTGATGTATACCACCCACGCCCGGCCGCTCTTGAGCCACTTGCCGCTGAAATCGACCTTGATGTGATCGGCCTTGGGCTTGAACAAAATGCCCAGCAACAGCCAGGCAAATGCCAGCAGGACGATCACGAACGGCACGGCGAACAGCATCCACTCACCAAAGGTGATCAGCGGGCGGACGTCTTGGGCGGCGGTGGTCGGGTCGACCAGGCCGGTTGTCAGGTACTTCATCGCCACGGCGTTGGGGGGCGTGCCGATGGGCGTGCCGATGCCCCCGATGTTCGCCGCGAACGGGATGCACAGCGCAAAGCCGATCCGCGCCGGGTCGTCCGGGTCGATCGACCGCAGCACGGGCATGAGCACCGCGAGCATCATCGCGGTGGTCGCGGTGTTGCTCATGAACATGCTGAACACCGCGGTGGCGATCATCATGCCCAGCATGACCCACTTGGGCCGGGTGCCGAACGGCCGGATGAGCACACGCCCCAAATTGATGTCCAGCTTGTACTTGGTCGCCGCGGCGCCGATGAAAAAGCCGCCGAGGAACAGCATGATGATCGGGTCGGCGAAGTTGTTCATCACCGCGGTGTAGCTCAGCGGCCCGTCGTCGGCGGGGATCGTGAGGCCCTTGAACCCGCGGTCGGACATGAACAGCAGCTCGATCACGATCACCAGCACGCTCGTGGCGAAGATCGGGATCGGTTCGAGCACCCAGAAGAACATCGCGAACACGAACGTGGCCATCACCCGCTGCTGCAGCGGCGTGAGCCCCTCGATGCCGAACGACTCGGCCGGCAGCGCGAGCACGAGCAGAGCGGCGGCGAGGCCGACGGCGATCTTGATCCAGCGTTTGGCGTCCAAGGCAGTCCGATCCTTTCACCCGTCCGGGCGAATCGAGTCCGGCGGGACGCAGAAGATAGAGCGGGGCGATCATGGCGTCAAGATTAATTGGATAAACATGCCCATAAAAGTGATTCAGAGAGCGCGACGCCCCTTCCCATTCAGCCGGCCTCGGATCAGCCGCGGTCAGGGCACCGGTTGGCGATCGGCCGACAGGCGGTGATGGATCACCAGCACCAGCAGCAGCGCCGCCCACGACCAGAGAAACTCGGTGAACTCCTTGGTTACCTTGTCGGCGAACAACACCGGATGCACTTCCAGCAGCGGCCGCATCAGGCCCGCCAGCACCACCGTCACAGCCAGTTCCCAGCGGGGCACGAGGTACCGCGGCCAGTGACCCGGATCGTAGGCGTCGCGCGAGGCGAAGGTGAACAGGGCCGGCAGAACCAGGCACCAGATCGGCAGCAGGATCTCGCCGGTGTTACGCATCGTGCGCTGCGGGCCCTGGCCGCCGAGGTTGTGCAGGTTGGTCTCGTTCTGCACGTTGGTCTGCTCGAAGTACTCCGGCGATTCCCAGCCGATCAGATGCTGGCCGTAGCTGCCTTCCTCGAGGCCGACGAACAGCGCCGCCAGCCCGTACAGCAGCCACAACCACCGCAGGCCGTGGGGCATGGCCTTGCCGTGGCGGGCAAAGAGCACCAGCGCCCCGGCCCCCGCGGCGAGGAACAGGAACATCGCGCCCAACTCATGCGGCGCAAACTCCAGCGTGTACCAGTGGTGGGGGTACTGCGGCCGCAGCAGGGCCATGACGGTGAAGTGGCCGGCGACAAAAACCACCGGTAGCACGATCCCGAGCCAGACGAAGCGTTTGGCCATGCGGTGCCTTTCTCAGACGGCGCTCCCAAATGGAGCTATTGTGTTAAGATATGATTATGGTCCAAATGAGAGATTTTTGCTGAGGGCGACCGCGGCTTGGGCACACAGATACAGGATAACCCGCACAAGCCCACCGCCAATCCGCTG
>CAZUHK010000157.1:6107-7381 GCA_964620345.1 uncultured Planctomycetaceae bacterium | reverse complement strand
GGCTTGGGCTCAGGTTCGGGCCCGGGCTGGGGCTGGGGTTCGGGGTCGGGCTGGGCCTGCGGCCGGCCATCGGCCGGGGCGGACTCGCTCTCCCCGCAGCCGATCGGGGCCGCGAGGGCAAGCATCACGATGAAAAACCAAATCGGGTGTCGCGACACGCGGGTGTCTCCTGCGGTCAGGGTCGATGGAACGTGGCATCCTAGCCAAAAGATTCACCGCAGAGCGACACAGTCGCTCTGCGGTGAATCATCCGGTCGAGACTGGCCAACGCGAGCCCCTCGGCGAAGGCATCAGCGACAAGCTTGGCACCCCGCCCCGCCCCGCCAGGGGCGATGAACCGGCTGTGGCCCGGTGCGGCGCGCCGCGTCCGGCTCAGCCACCTTGGGCCAGTACGACGCAGAAGATGTTGTAGAACGCATGCACCGCCGCGACGATGCCGAAGCCGCGCGTCAGGTAGATCACGCCCAGGTAGCAACCGGCGAGTGCGAAGAAGAGGAAGCGGGCGAGGTCGAACGGATTGGCGGGCGTGGTGAAGTGGTAGGCGCTGAACAGCACCGCGGCGCTGACCACCGCGAGCACCGCGCCGGTGAGCCGATGCAGGCCGATCAGGTCGACCAGGACGAAGTGCAACAGCGCGATCGCGAACAGGCGGAACACCAGCTCTTCGTAGATCCCCGCGCCCAGGGCGGTGACGATGCCGACGAACCAGCTCTCCGCGCCCCCGCCGGCGGAAGTCAGCGCTGCGCCGTTCGCCCCGGCCTGCAACAGCGGCGGCGCGCTCGCATCGACCGTCGCGGCCGGCGCGCCGCCGAGCTGGTTGGCGACCTGCCGGCCCCAGACCAGGGCGAACATCAGCAGCGGGATCGCCTCGGCCACGGCCTCGGCGCCCATCGCGAGGGTCAGCCGCCAGTCGAGCCGCCAGCGCTGGCGGTGTACCAGGTGCAGCGTCACCAGCACGACGACCACCAGCACCGGCGCGAGGTACCGCCCGGCCGAGCCGAACTCGCTGAGCACGTTGATCAGCACCGACCGGGCCTTGATGCTGACCGAGCCGTCGGCCGCCCCGACCGCGTGTACCGCCATGCCGATCTCGTACAACACCAGCAGCGGCGCCAGAAACACCAGCGACTGCATCGCCCCCTGTGAGCGATGGAAGTAGTGCTCCGAATCCGAAGGCCGACCGGTCTGGGCGCTGAACGTGGTCAAAGCTCGCGACCGTGCGAAGGGCGTGGCATCGCGGCATTGTAACCCGACGGGGCGAGGGGGGAGTGATG
>CAZUHK010000157.1:0-6007 GCA_964620345.1 uncultured Planctomycetaceae bacterium | reverse complement strand
GTGATGGGTGATGGGCTGCGCGGGGCGGGATTGGTCAACGCTACTGTCCACACGTCATTCGAATAATGACACGTGGTGGCGCGGAACGGGAGGGATCCGTGCTAGCCCGCGACCGGCTTGGGCGGGCGGGGGTCGGCCAGCCAGTCCAGCCACATGCTCAAGCTCAGCAGGGCGAACAGGCGGTGGGTGTGGTCGGCGCGGCCCGTGGCGTGGTGGCGGATCATCTGCTCGACTCGCGGCAGGCGGAAGCCCAGCGATTGCAGGTGATCGGCGCCCAGCAGCCAGCGGCGGAGCATCGGCTCCAGCTCGCCGGCGAACCACTGGCCGATCGGCACGGCGAAGCCCGCCTTGGGCCGACGCACGATCGACTCGGGCAGGTACTTCGCCGCGACCTGGCGCAGCAGGTGTTTGGTGCGGCCGCCGGGCATCAGCACCGCCAGCGGCAGGTGCCCGGCCAGGTCCATCACCGACGTGTCGAGCATCGGGCAGCGGACCTCCAGGGCCCCGGCCATCGAAGCGCGATCGACCTTGCGCAGCAGGTCGTAGGGCAGGTAGTGGGTCAGGTCCCACCGCCGCGCCGCCTCGGCCGGGTCGTGCTCGGCTTCCCACCCCGCCGGCTCGTCGATCGACCGCGTGGTTTCCACGCCCAGCCAGCCCAGTTGCTGAGGCGTGAAGATGCGGATGATGTGCATGTACTGCATCGCCGCGCTCGGGTGCTCGGCGGCATTGGCCAGCCGGCGCAGCTTGTGCGTCCAGGTCTTCTGATCGCTGCCGGCGCCGATGTTCGTGGGCAGCATTCGAAGCAACGGCCGCCAGTGCCGCATCAGCCGCAGCGCGCGGTAGCGGTCGTACCCGCCGAACAGCTCGTCGCCGCCGTCGCCGGACAGCGCGACGGTGACGTGCTGCCGCGTGGCCCGGCTCAGCCAGTGCGTGGGCAGGACCGAGCTGTCGGCCGTGGGCTCGCCCCACTCGGCGACCAGGCGCAGCAGGTCATCCTCGACGTTCGGCTCGGCGCGCAGCTCGTGGTGCTCGGTGCCCAGGTGCTCGGCGACCTGTCGGGCGTAGGGCCCTTCGTCGTACGCCGCGCTGGGCATCGAGACGCTGAACGTCTTGAGCCGATCCCCGCCGAGCTTGCGCATCGCGATCGCGGCGATGAGCGACGAATCAATCCCGCCGGACAGAAAGCAGCCCAGCGGCACATCGGCCTCGAGCCGGCCGGCCACCGCCTCGTTCAACACCTCGTCGATCGACTCGACCGCCCCGAGCTTGGTGCTCGTGCGGCTCAGCGGCGGGGGCTGCCAGTACGATTCGCTGCGTGTGCGGCCGTGGTGCTCCAGCAGCATCCAGTGGCCCATGGGCAGCTCGCGCAGGCCCGCGACCATGCACGCGGTGCGCGTGTAGCCGTAGGTCAGGTACTCGGTCAGTGCCTCGCGGTCGATGTCGGGCCGGCTGGCCAGCCCCGCCAGAAGCGCCCCCGGCAACGAGGCGAAGACGAAGCGGTCGCGGTCGTGCCAGAGGTAGATCGGCTTTTTGCCGATGCGGTCGCGCACGAGGTAGAGCGAGCGGTGCTTGGCGTCCCACACCGCGAAGGCGAACATGCCGTGCAGGTGCTTGGGCAGTTCCATGCCCCATTCGCGGTAGCCGTGCAGCAGCACCTCGGTGTCGCAGTGGTCGGAGACGAACGTGTGGCCGCGGCGTTCGAGGCGTTTGCGGAGCGTGCGGTGGTTGTAGATCTCGCCGTTGAACACCAGCGTCAGCTCGCCGTGTTCGCCCACGGCCGGAATCTTCATCGGCTGATGCCCGCCCATCAGATCGACGACGCTGAGGCGCGTATGCACCATCGCGGCGGACCTGTCGGGCGTGAGCGGCTCGATGCCGCTGCCATCGGGCCCGCGCGACGCCAGCCAGCGGCGCATCGTCTCCAGCCGATCGAACTCAACCGGTTGGCCGTCGAACCGAACGATGCCGCCGATGCCGCACACGCAGAGCTACCGCCGCAAGAAATGGCGTGACCAAAGCGGGCAAGAGAATATCACGGTTCGGTCTGGACTGCCGCACGCGGCGGCCGATCACGGTGCACAACTTCCCATCAGCGCGGGCGTGGGAATGTGATGAAGGGGTGTTCGGCTCGCCGCCAACTCAAAGCCATCGCGTTCCGCTGAATTGTTGGCCGCTCGCGGCTTCACGTCCAAGCCACGGGGGCCGGCGATAGCGCGACCTCGATTCTGAGCGTGCGAGAGGCCCTTGACCGGATCGGGTAAATGTCTTCATCCTGCGCTGACCCGCCGCCCCGATTCACAGCCGCCAACCGCCCCATTACAATGCCCGGCTCGCAACGTTTGATCCACAGGAGCCAGGCATGGCGATCCGCGGCGCGTTCAAGCGCATCAGCACGTTCAAGACGGTCGATGAGTTGCGGGCTTATCTCGACGAGCTGGGCGTGCGGATGCCGGTCGATGACGCGATTGTGCCCGCGCCCGACTCGCCGATGGCCGCGCCCATCGACGCCAACGGCCTGACCCTCGGCAACCGCTGGTGCATCCATCCGATGGAGGGCTGGGACGGCACGACCGACGGGCACCCGACGGACAACGGCTTTCGCCGATGGGAGCGGTTCGGCCTCAGCGGCGCGAAGCTCATCTGGGGCGGCGAGGCCGTCGCGGTGCGGCCCGATGGGCGGGCCAATCCCAATCAGCTCATGATCAACGAGCAGACGCGCGACGACCTGGCCAAGCTGCGCCACACACTCATCGACGCCCACAAGCGGCAGACCGGCGGCGACGACGGCCTGGTCATCGGCCTGCAGCTCACGCACTCCGGCCGCTTCTGCCGGCCAAACGACAAGGCCAAACTCGAACCGAAGATCGCCTACCACCATCCGATCCTCGATGGCAAGTTCGGCCTGGACGACCGCTACCCGCTGATGACCGACGACGACCTGCGCGACCTGATCGACCACTACGTCCGCGCCGCGAAGATCGCCCACGAGATCGGCTACGACTTCGTCGACCTCAAGCACTGCCACGGCTATCTCGGCCACGAGCTGCTCAGCGCGTTCGATCGGCCCGGCGACTTCGGCGGGGCGTTCGAGAATCGCACACGCTTTCTGCGCGAGATCGTCCAGGGCATCCGCGCCGAGGCACCTGCCCTGCACCTGGGTGTGCGGCTGAGCGCCTTCGATTTCCCGCCCTTCCGCCCCGATCCCCAGCAGACCCAGGGCGTGAAGCTGGGCCCGGGCATCCCCGAGCCGTTCGATGGCATCGACCGGTACCCCGGCTTCGGCACGAACCGCGAAAACCCGCTCCAGATGGACCTGGCCGAGACGTACCGGTTCGTCGACCTGCTGACGGAGCTGGGCATCAAGCTGCTCAACATCAGTTGCTGCAGCCCGTACTACAACCCGCACTTTCAGCGGCCGGCGCTGTACCCGCCGAGCGATGGGTATCAGCCGCCGGAGGACCCGCTGGTGGGTGTGGCGCGGCAGATGAACGCGGTGAAGGACATCAAGGCCCACTGCCCGGACGCGGTGATGGTCGGCTCGGGCTACACCTACCTGCAGGAGTATCTGCCGCACGTCGCGCAGGCCGCGGTGCGCGAAGGATGGGTGGATGTGGTCGGCGTCGGCCGCATGGTGCTCAGCTACCCCGAGCTGCCGCACGACACGCTGACGACCGGGCAGATGCACATCAAGAAGATCTGCCGCACCTTCAGCGATTGCACCACTGCGCCGCGCAACGGCCTGGTCAGCGGCTGCTACCCGCTGGACGACTATTACAAGAAGACCCAGGAAGCCAGGGAACTCAAACTCATCAAGGCGGGCAAGGCATGAGATGGCTTGTGGGGCTGACGTTGCTGGCCGCGGTGGTTGGCGGATGTGCCGCCGGAACGACCGCCGCGGCGCCCGAGCCGGGCGAGCTGGAGCGCGTGGATCGCATCGCGTTCGGCTCATGCGCCGACGAGAGCAAGCCGCAGCCGATCTGGGACGCGGTCGTCGAGGCCCGGCCGGATGTCTTCGTCTTCCTCGGCGACAACGTCTACGCCGACACGCGCGACATGACCCGGATGCGGGCCGCGTACGCCGCGCTCGCGGCCAAGGCCGGCTACCGGCGGCTGGTCGAGAGCGGCGCCCGAATCATCGGGACGTGGGACGACCACGACTACGGCGAGAACGACGCGGGCAAGGAGTACCCCCGCAAGCGTGAAGCGGCACGCATCATGCTGGATTTCTTCGGCGTGCCGGACGACTCACCCCGCCGTCAGCGCGAAGGCGTGTACGGCGCATACGCCTGGGGCGAGCCGGGGCGGCGCGTGCAGATCATCTTGCTGGACACGCGCTACTTCCGCGACCCGCTGCCGCGCATCGACGACTACCGCCGGCGGGGCCTGGCCGGCCCCTACCCCGCCGGCAGCGGCGGCGAGGGCTCGCTGCTGGGCGAGGCGCAATGGCGGTGGCTGCAGCAACAGCTTCGCAAGCCCGCCGATCTGCGCTTCATCGCCAGCAGCATCCAGTTCGTCGCCACGCAGCACGGCTGGGAGAAGTGGGCCAACTTCCCCGCCGAACACCAACGCATGATCGAGCTGATCGACAAGACCCAGGCCAGGGGCGTACTGTTCATCAGCGGCGACCGGCACTTCTGTGAGATCTCGCGCCTCCCGGCCGACCGGGCCGCGGGCTACCCGCTGTACGACATCACCAGCAGCGGCCTGACCAACGTTTACGCGCGCGGGCCGCGCGAAACCAACGACTATCGCATCGGCGAGGCCGCGGCGACCCAGCACTTCGGACAGATCACCATCGACTGGGCCGCGGCCGATCCAACGATCGCGATGAAGACCGTGGACGTCGACGGACAAACGCTGATCGAGCACACGATCCGGCTGAGCGCGTTGGGCCAGCGCCCGGCAGAGCCGCGGCGCTGAATGATGTCCCTCGCGTGATGTGTTAGGGTGCGACCCATGGCGATCCCCTGGGAACCCATCATCCGATCCTTCACGCTGATGGTCGTGCTGCTCAACCCGTTCCTGATGTCGATCTACCTGCTGCAGATCATTCGGGAACTGGACCGGCGGACCTTCGGCACGGTGCTGGCGCGCGGCGGGCTGATCAGCGTGATCGCGTTCATCGCGTTCGCCGCCCTGGGCGACGCGCTCTTCCGCGACGTGCTGCAGGTGCGGTTCGCCGCGTTCCTCGTGTTCGGCGGCGTGGTCTTCCTGATCATCGCGCTGCGGTTCATCTTCTCAGGCCCCGAGGCGATCGAGATGATGCGCGGCTCGCCGGACCACATCGCCGGTTCGGTCGCCATGCCCTTCATGATCGGCCCGGGCACGATCAACGCCAGCGTGATCGCCGGCTCCGAGCTGCCACTGGGCCTGGCCACCGCCACGATCGCGGTGGCGGTCATCGTGTGCCTGGCCGGCGTGTGGATACTCAAGGGAACCTACGACTACGTCAGCCAGCGCAACGGCAAGCTCGTCGAGCGATACATCGACCTGACCGGCCGCATCAGCGCGCTGATCATCGGCGCGATCGCCATCGAGATGATCTTCCAGGGCCTCGAACGCTGGTGGTCGGCAATGACACCCGTCATTCCCTGACCCGGATCACTCACCGATGAATCCAAAAAGCCGCCTTCGTGTGTTCGGACCTGGTCATCAACCACCGGTTGGAACCGCACGGAGCTCGGGCGATGTCCGAACCGTCGGTCGATCCACTCAGCTCCAGTTTTCTCGCACAACAGACCCTCGCTGGCCAGTCCCGCCCCAAGCCGATCCGTGGCGATGCGGGTTTGTTGCCGATCCGCCCGTTCGATCATGCATGGCGCCACACCCAACGGCTAAGCGCGTGCCTGGTCGATCGACGTGATGATCCGCGACACGCTGCGCAGCGACCCACGGTTCAAGCCGATCGCCGGCCGGCTACCAATCTCCCCGCGTCGCAGCCCGGAAGGATTCACCGTAACCGTTCACACTCCTTGGCGAGTTGGCAGGGGATGATCCGATAACCATG
>CAZUHK010000156.1:0-7385 GCA_964620345.1 uncultured Planctomycetaceae bacterium | reverse complement strand
GCCGTGCTCGCCGCGGGCTGGCTGGACGAGCAATTGGGCGCCCCGCCGCTCAAGGCCGCCGACCGCCGCACCGCCGACCACCCCTCCCGCCAGCCGCTATGATGCCGGCTCCGCGATCCGCGAACCCAATGCAAGGCAACCGATCCGATGCTCGAAAATCTTTCCGACAAGTTCAACAACGTTTTCAAGAAGCTGTCCGGCCGGGGCAGGATCACCGAGGACAACATCCGCGAAGCCATGCGCGAGGTGCGCAGCGCGTTGCTCGAGGCCGACGTGCATTACGACGTGGTCAAGCAGTTCTGCGACGACGTGCAGGCCAAGGCCGTGGGCACCGAGGTGCTCGAATCGCTGCGGCCCGGCGAGCAGATGATCAAGATCGTCCACGACGAGCTGGTCAACCTGATGGGCCCGGTCGATACGCACATCATGTACGTCAAGCCCGGGCCGACCGTGATTATGATGTCCGGCCTGCAGGGCAGCGGGAAGACGACGACCTGCGGCAAGCTCGCGGCGCACCTGAAGAAGAAGGGCAAGCACACGATGCTCGCCGCGTGCGACCTGCAGCGCCCCGCCGCGGTGCATCAGCTTCAGACGCTGAGCAACCAGGTCAACGACGAGGTCACCGGCACCGGCGCGGTGCATTTCTACGGCGAGCCGGACAAGTGCGCCGAATACGGCAAGGCGGTGGGCGTCGCGGTCAAGGTCGCGCGCAACGCCTTCCGCGCGGCGCAGAAGACCGGCTGCGACGTGCTCATCCTCGACACCGCCGGTCGGCTGCACATCAACGACGACCTGATGGACGAGCTGCGCAAGGTCAACCAGGCGCTTAACCCGCATCAGATCTACCTGGTCATCGACGCGATGACCGGGCAGGACGCGGTCAACAGCGCCAAGGCCTTCAACGACCAGCTCGAGCTGGACGGCGTGATCCTCACCAAGACCGACTCGGACACCCGCGGCGGCGCGGCGCTGAGCGTCAAGCAGGTCACCGGCAAGCCGCTCAAGTTCGTGGGCACCGGCGAGAAGCTCGACGGGCTTGAAGAGTTTCACCCCGACCGCATGGCCAGCCGCATCCTGGGCATGGGCGACGTGGTGTCGCTGGTCGAGAAGGCCCAGGAGCAGGTCACCCAGGAAGAGGCCGAGGAACTGCAGGAAAAGATGTCCATGGGCAAGATGACCATGGACGACTTCCTCAAGCAGTTGCGCACGATGCGTAAGATGGGCTCGATGAAATCGCTGATGGGCATGCTGCCGGGCGTCGGGGCGCAGTTGAAGGATTTGGATGTCGACGACGCGGAGCTGAACCGCACCGAGGCGATCATCCAGTCGATGACGCGCGACGAACGCGGCGACGTGGACCTGCTGAACAACTCCCGCCGACGCCGCATCGCCCGCGGGTCGGGGACGGAACTCAAGGACGTCAGCCAGCTCGTCAAGGGCTTCGATATGGTCAGCAGCATGACCAAGCAGATGTCGAGCATGTCCGGCCTGCAGCGGCTGCGGGCGCTCAAGAGCATGGGCCAGCAGGACCTGGCCGCCATGGGCACCCGCGGCGGCCCGCGCATGAAGGTCAAGCAACGCTCCAAACGCAAGAAGAAAGATCGCAAGCGCAAGAGCCGGTAGAATGAACCGCTGATGACGCAGATGGACTTCGAAAGGCAACTCGTCGCCCTCTTACCCGAAGACATTCGGCGTCTGGGTATCTCTGATAAGACGATTCCGCAGATCGCTCGTGACCGCGCCCTGACATCGCAGATTGAATCGGTCATTCCCCGCCTGCCATCGACCCATCGTCTTTACGAAGGCGACGCCCGCAAGCTGACATTTCTGCAACCTGAATCCATCCATTTGGCGGTCACCTCTCCGCCGTACTGGACGTTAAAGCGCTATCGAGACCACGATGACCAACTGGGGCATGTGAGCAGCTATGAAGCGTTTCTGGAATCGCTGGATCTGGTGTGGCAGCGCGTCTTCAACGCCTTGGTCCCAGGGGGGCGTCTTGTATGCGTCGTAGGCGATGTATGCCTGTCCCGCCGAAAAAACAACGGTCGGCACACGGTCGTGCCGCTGCACGCATCGATTCAAGACCGGTGTCGCAACATCGGCTATGACAACCTCGCTCCGATCATCTGGCATAAGATTGCTAACGCGACGTTTGAAGTCGCCGGCGGCGGCGGCTTCCTGGGCAAGCCCTACGAGCCCAACGCGGTTATCAAGAATGACATCGAGTTCATTCTGATGCAGCGCAAACCCGGTGGATATCGCAAGCCGTCACCCGCCAAGCGCGCACTGAGCGTGATCGCGGAAGATCGCCATCGAAAGTGGTTTCAGCAGATTTGGCATGGAATCACCGGCGCTTCAACTCGAAATCATCCCGCACCGTATCCTGAGGAACTGGTCGAGCGCCTGATCCGAATGTTCAGTTTCGTAGGGGACACCGTTCTGGACCCCTTCGTGGGTTCGGGGACAACGACTATCGCCGCGGCGCGGTGCGGCCGCAACAGCATCGGCGTTGAAGTTGACCCTGAGTACTTTGCCAAGTGCTGTCAACGTGTGCATGCCCAAACCCGCGACTTGTTTGATACCGCCACCGTTGAAGTCTATCCGCGAAAGGCATCCGATCATGCCCGACTCGCTTCATGATCGTGTCGCCCGCGCCGTGTCACAGTTCTGGCGCGTTCGTGAGGACCAGGGCGGTCGTCAGCATGCCACAGGCAGACGCGATCAAGGCCAACGCTCGGTCGTGACCGGCGGACAGCAGCTAAACGGGTTCGCGGACCTCATCCGGCAACTGATCGTTGACACGGGGATCGACTCATCTCATGTGTACGTCGGGCGCGGCAAGACGGTCCTTCCTGGTTATTTCCGAGCAACGAAAGACTGGGATCTGGTGGTCGTGCTGAAAGGCAAGCTGCTTGCGACGATCGAGTTCAAGTCACAAATCGGCCCGTCGTTTGGAAACAACTTCAACAACCGAACGGAGGAAGCCGTCGGCAGTGCTCACGACCTGCAGATCGCCTACCGGGATGGCGCGCTCCAACGGTCACCACAGCCGTGGCTGGGTTACCTGATGTTGCTCGAAAAGTGCCCCGGCTTGGTGCGACCCGTCGGCGTCAAGGAACCACACTTTCCTGTCCTTGACGAGCTACGCGATATCTCCTATGCACAGCGATACGAGGCCCTTTGCCTGCGCCTTGTGCGCGAACGGCTGTATACCTCAGCGTGTCTCTTGCTGGCCGATCGTGAAGCGGGATCGAACGGCGATTTCGAAGAACCGAATGAAGAATTGGCATTCGGCCGATTGGCCGCGTCACTGACCGGTCACATCCGAGGATTCACAGACTATGCATGACGAGGCGAAACGCCGCGACAGCTCTTCCTCGCGCTCCGCGATGGGCAGCGCGACGGGCGGGATGGGGTTGGGATGGATTCGGCTTTGGGGGGTTGGGTGTGGCGGTGGATCGGGGCGTCCGTACCCCGACTTCACGAGGCGCTGATTCAACAACGCATCGGATGCCGCGTCTGCGCCGCCAGCCGCAGCCGCGCCTTGATCCGACGCTTGCATCGGCGGCGTTTTTTGCGTGTAATGCGATCCACTCCAAACGCCTCCTTGCGTATGAATGCGGGTTCTGTTCAATAACCCTTTCACACCGTAAATCAAGGCACTTGGGGTGTTTCGATCACCCCAACCGCGAACATCACGCTGGTTTAAGGGCTGGCGGGCATGAAGGACTGGCTACCGCGCCTCATTATTCTCCTGCTGATCGTGTTGACGGTGGCGTTGCCGCTGTGGTGGTCCAACACCCACGCCGCGCCACCGGCCGATGCCGATCTGCCGCGGCTGGTGATCGTCTCGCCGCACAACGAGCAGATTCGTTACGAGTTCTCCGTCGCGTTCGCCCGCTGGCACAAGCGGATGCACGGGACCGAGGCGGTGATCGACTGGCGGTCGCTGGGCGGCACCAGCGACATCCGCAAGATGCTGCTGAGCCGGTACACCAAGCTCGCCGAGGCGGGCCGGGCGGACGAAGGGGCCGGCTTCGACATGATGTTCGGCGGCGGGGAATACGAGTTCGACCACCAGCTCAAGCCCGGCGTGAGCGTGCCGAGGCGCGACCCGGCGGGCAACATCGTCAAGAGCCCCGACGGCAAGCCGGTCATGCGGCAGGTCAGTCTCACCGTGCCCGTTGAGATCCCCCAATCGCTGATCGCCGCGGCTTTTCCCACGGCCGACATCGCCGGCGAGAAGCTGTACGACGTCGAGGGTCACTGGTACGGCGTGGTGCTCTCGAGCTTCGGCATCGCGTACAACCACGATGTGCTTGAGCGGCTGGGGCTGGAAGCCCCGACGACCTGGGCCGACCTGGCCGACCCGCGCTACGACCGCTGGCTGGCTTTGGCCGACCCGGCGCACTCCGGCTCGGTGCGCGTGACCTACGACGCGATCCTCCAGCGCTACGGCTTTGACAACGCCGAAGACACCGATGCGTACGGCGAGGGCTTTCTCCGCCGCAGCGGCATCAAGACGCTCCGCCGCGTGTTCGCCAACGCGCGTTACTTCGCGCCGGGTTCGAACAAGGTGCCGACCGACGTGAGCCACGGCGAGGCGGCGGCGGGCATCTGCATCGATTTCTACGGCCGGTACCAGTCGCAGGTGATCGGCGGGGGCCGGCGTGTCGGCTTCGTCGCGCCCGCGGGGGCGACGCTGATCTCGGCCGACCCCATCGCCGTGCTCCGCGGCGCGACGAACAAGCCGCTGGCGATCGAGTTCATCAAATTCCTGCTCACGCCCGAGGGTCAGGCGGCCTGGTGTTTCCAGCAGGGGCTGAAGATCGACACCGACCGGCACGGCCCGCTGCACGGCCCGCGGCGGTTCGAGCTGCGCCGCTCGCCGATCCGCCGCGACATGTACGAGCATTACCGCGAGCATGTGACCGACCCGGTGAACCCCTACGACATCGCCAGCCCGCTGCCGCCGGGCACGCCGAGCTGGTTCAGCCCGCTGCCGACGATTTTGCACGCGATGTGCATGGACATCCACGCCGACCTGCAAGCCGCGTGGCGCGCGGTGTACCGCTGCGACAATCCGGCGCTCAAGGCCCGGCTGCGGCGTGAGTTCGACGCGCTGCCGCCGATCGACGCGCGGCGTCTGCTCGCGGCCTACGACGCCGCGCCGCAGCGCGTGCAGGCGAAGGTCGAGTCACGCCACGGCGAGGCGCTGGCCGCGGCGCGACGGGCGATCGAGTCCGGCAACGGGGCGATCCGGTTCGAGCTTGGCCTGTTCGCCCAGCGCGAGCTGCTGTGGAAGGCCGACCCGCGAAACCAGGTCGAGGACCGCATCGCCTGGACCGCGTTCTTCCGCGAGCAATACGCCAAGGTGGTGGCGCTGGCCGCGGGGCGATGACGTCGGTGAATCACGGTCGTGAACCGTTCACAACGCGGCGACCAAGGTCGTCGGCTAAATGATTACGCCAATACCGCCTTCACGGCGATCACCGCGTCGGGCGCGGCCTGGGGTGTGAGTTGACCGTCCGCGGCGACCGTCCGCAGCGTTGCGTAGCGGTGGCCGAACTCGCTTTCGGTGTCCGCGGTCGGCTCGCGGTGGACTTCCACCTGATGGTCCTTGAGGTTGATCAGCCAGTATTCACCGATGCCCGCCGCGGCGTAGAGCGATGCCTTGGTCGTGCGGTCGAAGGCGAGGGAGCTATCCGCGACTTCGACGACCAGCTCCGCTCGGGCAGGGTGGTCGGTGTAGTCATCGGGGGAACCAGGGATCACCGCGAGGTCGGGCTCGGGTTCAGTGCCGTCGAGCAGGCGCAGCGGCAACTGCGGGCGCACGTGGGCCTTGCCGGCGAAGGCGCGCATCAGTTCGGCCAGGGTCTTGGCAATCGTGTTGGCGTGACGCACCGTCTGTGGCGACATGGCGAGGATTCTACCGTCGATCAACTCCACGCGCTGGCCGTCGAACACACCCGTCTGGGCCACGCGGTAGTACTCCTCGCGCGTCCAGCGGCGGGGCGTGGGTTCAGTGATGGGGGCGTTCGACTGCAACATCGCCGACATTCTACGCCCGCGCCCGCGCCGCCACCAAAGCCCAACCAACGACCCTTGGCCGGCCCACCGGGCGGGATTACCATGCACGGCCCATCCGCTGAGGGACGTGCTGCGCATGAGACCCCCCGCGCTACAGAAATATCTGCTGCTGGCGTTGTGCTTCGCCATCCTCGGCGTGTTCCTCATCCTGCCGATCGCGCTGACCATCCGTGATGCGTTCTATCACCAGGTGGGCGATCAGCGCGTGTTCACGCTCGACTACGTGCTGGACGTGTTCCGCGACCCGGTGCTGGTCGGCGCGATGGTCAACTCGCTGTTCATCGCGGTGGCGGTCACGGGGCTGTGCCTGCTGATCGCCCTGCCGCTGGCATCGATCGCGGCGCGGTACGAGTTTCGCGGCAAGGTGATCTTTTCGAGCTTGCTGCTGGTGCCGCTGATCCTCCCGCCGTTCGTCGGCGTGATCGGGCTGCGGCAGATCCTCGGGCGGTTCGGGTCGGTCAACGCGCTGCTCATGGACGCGGGGCTGGCCGAGCCGATCGACTTCCTCGGCGGGGCGCGGCTATGGGGCGTGATCATCATGGAAGCGCTGCACCTGTACCCGATCGTGTACCTGAACGTGACCGCGGCGCTGGCGAACCTGGACCCGGCGATGGAGCAGGCCGCGGAGAACCTGGGCGCCGGCCGGTGGACCCGCTTCCGCCGGGTCGTGTTCCCGCTGATCCTGCCGGGCGTATTCGCCGGTTCGACGATCGTGTTCATCTGGGCGTTCACCGAGCTGGGCACGCCGCTGATGTTCGATTACACCGAAGTGGCGCCGGTGCAGATTTTCTGGGGCATTCAGCAGATCGATTCGCCCCGGCCGTTCGCGCTGGTGTTCGTGGTGCTGGTGATCTCGACGCTGTGTTACCTGATCGGCAAGCTGACGCTGGGCCGGCGGGCTCACGCGGCGACGACGCGCGCGGCGGTGGGGTCGCGGGCGCGCCGGCTGCACGGGGGCCAGTCGCTGTTGGCGATGCTGCCGTTCGCCGTGATCACGGCCCTGGCGGTGCTGCCGCACGTGGGCGTGGTGATCGCCTCGGTCACCGAGCCGGGCACGTGGTACATGTCGGTCCTGCCGCGGGCGTTCACCGCCGAGCACTACTTCGGCGAGGCCGGGGCACTTGCGCACCCGCTGGCCGCGGGGTCGATCGCCAACTCGCTGAAATACTCGATCCTGGCGATGGTGATCGACGTGTCGCTGGGCCTGCTGATCGCGTATCTGGTGGTGCGTGGGCGGGTGTGGGGCGGGCGGGCGCTGGGGATCAGGACGACGCGGTGGCAGCCGAGTTCTT
>CAZUHK010000155.1:0-7435 GCA_964620345.1 uncultured Planctomycetaceae bacterium | reverse complement strand
GCGCCGGTGGCCCGGTGCGCGGCGGGGGCGGATCGGGCGGCGGCGGCGCGGCCGTTGGCACGTCCCGATTGGGCGGGCCGGGCGACGATCCACTCAACCCCATCCCCGAGCCCGCGACGCTGCTGTTGCTGGGCGCGGGCGCGGCGATCATGGCCGGCCGCCGCGGCAGGCGGCGCTGCGGCTCTGCTCAACCGCCGGTCGCCGCCAGCGCGTCGGCGCGCTCGACGGTGATGACGTTGAGCTTGAGGCCCGGGTGGTAGTTGCTCTGGCCCTCGATGCCGACGATGCGGCCGAGCAGGCGGCGGAGCCGGTTGTCATCGGCCGGCTTGACGTAGCCCACGGTCCGCCCGCTCATCGGATCGACCAGGCGGTATAGCAGCGGCAGGCGGTCGCCGGTGTACAGCGTGCTGGCCAGCAGCTTGCCGACCGCGTCGTAGTCCGACGCATCGGCCACGGACCGCTGCTGCTCGACCAACTGCTCGCGGGCCCGGGCCAGCTCGATCTGCATCGCCTTGAGGTCGGCCCGGGTGCGCAGCACCTCCAGTCGCGTCTGGACGACGATGCGCTCTTCCTCGCCAAGCGCCGGGTCGCCGCCCAGCTCGGCGTAGGCCGACTGCATCTCCGTGATCGGTTGCTCGGCCAGCGGCTTGACCGAGGCCTCGGCGAAGCGCTGCTCCAAATCGCCGAGTCTGGCGGACACGGTCGAAGCGGGCGCGGTCTGGTCACCGTCGGCGTCGGCCTCGACGACACCGTCGGCGTCCGGGTCGGTCGGCGCCGTGGCCACGCCATCGCCGCCGGCGACGACGGTCGTGGTCGTCGTCGTGTCGGTCGTCCGCACGGTGGTGGTCGTGCCGTCTTCATCGGTGGTGGTTGTCGCGTCACCCGCGTCGGCGACGTCCGCGACATCGGTCGCCGGGTCGGCCACGTCAGCCACGTCAGCCACGTCGGCCACGTCGGCCACGTCGGCCACGTCCGCGACGTCCGTGGCAACGTCCGCCGCGGCCGCTGCGTCTGTCACATCGGCCGCGTTGTCCATCGTGTCGGGGACGTCCGCCGCGTCGGTGGCGTCGGCGGTGTTCGCGCCGTCTGCCGCATCTGCCGCATCGCCCGCGTCCGGGGTGTCCGGGGCGTCCGGGGCGTCGGGCTGCGCGGCGTCTTCATCATCGCCTTTGGCCGCGGCGATCTGTGCGGCGGTGGCCTGGGTCACGTAGTCGCCGTGGATGCACGCGGTCGCGCCGGCCGGCGGGGTGATCTTGTACCAGCCCTCCTCGGTGCCCAGCACAGTCACCGTCGCGCCGCGATCGAGCTTGAGCTGGGCCTTGTAGCTGCGGGCCGGCCCGGCGGGCGAGGCGGCGCGGACACGCACCGCGTTGCCGGTCACCGTCCCGGTCTTGCCATCGTCGTCCAGCGTGACGTACTGCGCCGAGATGTAGCTGTAGGTGTTCTTGGGCGCTTCGATGACGTACCAGCCATACAGCTCTTCTTTGACCTTGACCAGGTCGCCGGTGTTGAGCTTGGCGATCGGGTAGTAGTTCTTCGAGGCCCAGGCGCGGACGTAGACGTCGTCGGCCCCGACCACGCCGGTGAACGGCGGGTTGGGTCCGGTCGCGTTGTCCTGGCCCCACGCGATGGCGGTGCTGAGCATCAGCAGTGCCACGGTGCAGATCATCGTGCGGTTCATGTCAGCCATTCCTTTCGCGGATTCTGGCCCGAAGTTTCAATGGTTCATTGTACCGCCGCGCGGGCCGATCGCTACGCGAAAGCCGCGGACCGGCCCTGGCCGGCGGCGCGGGCGCTCGGCGGGCGCAGCACGCCGGTGGTGAACGCCGGGGCGGATCGCGGCTATGCTGTGAGCCGATGAACGAACGACCCGCCGTGCTGGTGATCGGCAACTTCGACGGGGTGCACCGCGGCCACCTGGCGCTGTTCGGCGAGGCCCGGCGCCTGGCGGACGATTACGATGCGCGTGTCGTGGCGGTGACGTTCACCGAGCACCCGGTCAACGTGCTGCGGCCGACCCAGGCCCCGCCGCAGGTCATGCACCGCCATCAGAAGGAAGAGGCCCTGCGTGACGCCGGGGCCGATGCGATCCGCTGGCTGGAGCCGACCGCCGATCTGCTGGGCCTGGCGCCCGAGCGGTTCATCGAGCAGATGGTGGGCGAGCAGAAGACCCTGGCGGTGGTCGAGGGGCAGAACTTTCACTTCGGTCGGGCCCGCGCGGGCGACACGAAGCTGCTGCGCGAGCTGGGCCGGCGATTGGATTTCGAGGTGATCGTCAGCGACCTGGTGCGCGTGGCGCTGGTGGATAAGACGATCGCGCCGGTCAGCAGCACGCTGGTGCGTTGGCTGCTGAGCCACGGGCGGATCGCCGACGCGACGCGCTGCCTGGGCCGGCCTTGGGTGCTCAGCGGGCCGGTGGTCAGCGGCGAGCAGCGCGGCCGCACGCTCCATGCGCCCACGGCCAACCTCGACCTGACGCCGCAGATGCTCCCGGCCGACGGCGTGTACGCCTGCCGCACGCGCCTGGCCGGCCGCGAGCACCTGGTCGCCCTGAGCGTCGGCCTCAACCCGACGTTCAGCGCCCAACGCCGCACCTGCGAGGCCTTCGTGCTGGACTACGACGGCGAGCTGTACGGCAAGACGCTGACGGTCGAGCTGATCCGCTGGCTGCGCGATCAGTGGCGCTTCGCCGACGCCCAGGCGCTGCGGGCGCAGATCGGCCACGATGTGGCTACCATCCGCACGCTGGCCACGTCGGGCCTGATCGACCCGGCCGACGCCAACATTCACGTGGAGCACGTGATCGCGCATGACTGAGTCGTACCAATCCAACACGACGCTCGCGGCGATCGCCGATCGGCTTTCGGGGGTCCGGCGGATCATGCTGACCACGCACGCCAAGCCCGATGGCGATGCGCTGGGGTCGATCGTCGCGCTGGGCCGGGCCCTGCGGCAGCGCGACAAGACGGTCGAGTACCGCGTGTTGCCGCCGCTGCCGCCGAACCTTGTGTTCGCCGGCGACGGTGCGGCGCTGGTCGTGCACGAAGGCGCCGCGGCGGCGGACATCGCCGAGCCGGACCTGATCGTCATCACCGACACCGGCGCGTGGAGTCAGCTCGATGCGTTGCGCGATTGGCTGGCGCCGCGGCGGCAGAAGGTGATCGTCATCGACCACCACCTGCACGGCGACGACGTGGCCGCCGAGCGCTTCGTCGACGCCCGGGCCGCCGCGGCGTGCGAGATCGTGGCCGACCTGATCGGCGCGATGGGCGTCGCGATCGACCGGCCCATGGCCGAGGCGCTGTTCCTGGGCATCGCGTCGGACACCGGCTGGTTCCGCTTTTCCAACACCCGGCCCAACACCCACCGCCTCGCCGCGCGCCTGCTCGAGCGGGGCGTCGATCACGCGGCGCTCTACGCCCGCACCGAACAGGGCGAACGCCACGAGAAACTCGCCCTGCTCACCCGGGCGCTGCAGAACATGCAGACCATCGCCGACGGGCACGCGGCCCTGCTCACCCTGCGGGCCAGGGACTTCGAGCAGACCGGCGCCCGGCCCGATGAGACCGAACGCCTGGTCGACCTGCCCCAGACCGTCGAAGACGTGCGCGTCGTCGCGCTGGTCGTCGAACAGGGCCAGCAGACGCGCGTGAGCTTCCGCTCCAAGCCCGGCGACGATGCGATCGACATGAACCAGCTCGCCCAGCGGTTCGGCGGCGGCGGCCACGCCCGCGCCGCCGGCGCCAAGGTCGAAAAGCCCATCGACCCGGTGCGCGAGCAGGTCATCGAAGCGATCGAAGCGGCGCTGGCTAAGTGAATCACCACCAAGGTGCCGAGAAGACCGAGGCGCTGAGCGGGGATCGCGCAATTGGATAGACGGGTTGGGCCATCGTGTGAACGATGGCGATGCGCCGGGCGTCAGCCCTCGTCGCGGACGACGGTGACGTTGCGCCGACCTTCTTGTCGGCCGTCGCCGCCTGTGTTGCCGGCAACGCCCTGGATGACCGAATCGATCGCGCCCAGGATGGTGAAGACGATCGCGGTGGTGACCAGCGCCGCCAGCGCCAGCAGGGCGATGACGATGGCGAAAGGCACGATGCCGACCAGCGCCGCGACGCCCCAGACCCACGCGGGCCGGCCGGTGAAGCGGCGGTACATGTCCCCGCCGAGGCCGGGCTGATCTTTGAGGTTGCCAACATGAACGCGAAACATGGATCGCTCGCTTGAGTGCATCGGTGTCGCGCTGGCATTGTAGCCCCGGCAAGCTCGCACGGCCGGGCGGCGCTGGGCGCGGCTTGGCCGGTGGCGGGCCGGCGTTACTTCGCGGCCATCCAGTCGGGGCCGCTGCTCGCTTCGACCTTGAGCGGGACGCTCAAAGCCATCGCGCCGGTCATCTCTTCGACGACGATCGGCCGCATCCGCGCCACGTCGTCCACGCCGGTCTCGAACACCAGCTCATCGTGAATCTGCAGGAGCATCCGCATCGGTAGTTGCTGATCGCGGATGCGACGGTAGAGCTTGACCATCGCGAGCTTGATCAGGTCGGCCGCGGATCCCTGGACGACGGAGTTGATCGCCATGCGTTGGCCGAGCTGCTGCACGTTGGCCTGTCGCGCGGCGATCTGGGGGATCGGTCGGCGCCGGCCCATGATGGTGGTGACGTGGCCCCGGGTCCGGGCCTGCTCGACGCAGCGGGCGAGGAACTGGTCGATCTTCGAGTAGCGTTTGCGGTAGTCGTCGATGATCTGCGCTGCGCGGTCCTTGTCCGGTTCGCCGGGGTTGAGCCGGCGCGCCAGGCCCCAGGGCGTGATGCCGTACACGATGCCGAAGTTCACCATCTTCGCGGCGCTGCGCTGCTCGCCGGTCACGTCGTCCGGCGGCACGCCGAATACCTCCGCGGCGACGGCGCGGTGGATGTCCGCGTCCTCCTCGAACGCCTTGAGCAGCCCCGGGTCCTGCGACAGGTGCGCGAGGATGCGCAGCTCGATCTGCGAGTAGTCGGCGCTGAGCAGCGCGCGGCCCGGCGGGGCGACGAAGGCCTTGCGCACCTGCCGGCCGATCTCGGTGCGAATCGGAATGTTCTGCAGGTTGGGGTCGGATGAACTGAGCCGGCCCGTCGCGGCGCCGGTCTGATGAAAGCTGGCGTGGATGCGGCCGGTCTGGGGGTGGATCGCCTGCTTGAGCGCTTCGAGGTAGGTGCCCACGAGCTTGGCGAGCTGGCGGTATTCGAGCACGAGCCGCGCGACCTGGGCGCCTGGGCCTTGCTGTTCGTCGGCCACGCGCGCCAGCACCTCGCTGTCGGTCGACGGGCCGGTCTTGGTCCGCTTGTACGCCTTGCCGCCCAGCTCGCCGAACAGCACCGCGCCCAGTTGCTTGGGCGAATCGGGATTGAAGTCCACGCCCGCCGTGTCGATGATCGCGCGGCGCAGTTCGCCGATGCGCTCGTTCAGCTCGGCGCGCTGGCGGTCGAGCTCGGCCGCATCGACCGCGATGCCGTTGTACTCCAGCTCGCTGAGCACGGGCA
This sequence comes from uncultured Planctomycetaceae bacterium, assembly GCA_964620345.1. Lineage (GTDB taxonomy): Bacteria > Planctomycetota > Phycisphaerae > Phycisphaerales > Zrk34 > CAZUHK01. The sequence continues at coordinate 1,911 of CAZUHK010000155.1, read as the reverse complement.
CCAGCGGCATCTCCAGGTCGTCGAATAGCTGGCGCAGGCCCATGGTCTTGAGCGTCGGCAGCAAGTGCTCGCGCAGGCGCAGCGTGATCGCCGCGTCCTCCGCGGCGTAGACCAGCGCGTCGTCCAGCGGCACGCGGTCGAAGGTGATCTGGTCCTTGCCGGCGCCGATCAGCCGCTGCAGCGGGATCATCTCGTAGTTCAGGTGCGCCAGCGCCAGGTTGTCCAGCTTGTGGCTGGAGCGCGTCGGGTCGATCAGGAAGCTGGCGATGAGCGTGTCGAACGCCACCCCGCCCAGCTCGACGCCGTGCCGCCGGAGCACGGTGATGTCGTACTTGAGGTTCTGCCCGACCTTCGCGGTCGCTGCGTCTTCGAGCACCGGCCTAAGCGTGTCGAGCACCGCCTCGGCGCCCAGGTGCGTGTCGGGCTGGGGGCTTTGGACGGGGATGTACACCGCGTCGTCCGCGGCCAGCGCGATCGACACGCCGCACAGCTCGGCCCGCATCGAGATCACCGACGTGGTCTCGGTGTCGACCGCGATCGGCCGGCCTTCGGCGGCGTGGGCTTTGATCCGTGCGATCAGTTCATCGAGCTGATGCTGCGTGGCGATCAGATGGAAATGCGAGGGGTCGGCGTGGTCGAACGCGGACGGCGTCGAGGCGGCCTCGGCCGCGTCGGCGAACAGGCCCGCGGAGAAGTCATCGTCGCGCGTGGGGGCACCCGAGCCGCCGCTGCGCTCTGGCTCGGCTTGGCCGGAGCCGTCGTCGTCGGCGCGGACGCCCAGGATCGTTTGGAGGTCTTTGAGGTGGCGGGTGAAGCCGAGCTGCTTGAACATCGTCAGCAGCGCGCCCGCGTCGGCTTGGGCGAGCTTGGCGTTGTCGAGGTCGAAGTCGAAATCGACGTCGCGCTTGAGCGTGACCAGCTCGCGGTTGAGCTTGAGCCGATCTGCCGCGGCTTCGACGTTCTCGCGCTGCCTGGGCGTCAGCTCATCGGTGTGGGCCAGCAGGTTCTCGATCGAGCCGTACTGCGCGATGAGCTTCGCCGCGGTCTTGGCGCCCACGCCCTTGACGCCGGGGATGTTGTCCACCGTGTCGCCCATCAGCGCCAGCATGTCCACGACGTGGTCGGGGCCGACGCCCTTGTGCTCGCTCAGCGCCTCGACGTCGATCGTCTGGTCCGTGTGGATGTCGTACATCTCCACGCGGTCGCCGAGCAGTTGCTGCAGGTCCTTGTCGCGTGAGACGATGCGGATGCGCAGGTCGTCGCGCCCGGCGAGGCGCTGAACGAGCGTGGCGATCACATCGTCGGCCTCGACGCCCTCGACCCCGATCACCGGGATGCCGAACAGCCCGCAGATCTCCACGATCCGCTCGACCTGCGGGTGCAGATCTTCGGGCGGGGCGTCGCGGTTGGCCTTGTACTCGGTATCGAGCTGGCTGCGGAAGGTCTTCTGATCGCCCGACACGTCGATCGCGACGACCAGGTAGTCCGGCTCGCAATCTCTGAAGAGCTTGAGCAGCATGCCCACGAAGCCGAACGTCGCGTTGGTCGGCTCCTGCGTGATCGGCGAGCTGAGCGAGCGGATGGCGTGATAGGCCCGGAAGATCTGGGCGTGGCCGTCGATGATGTACAGCGTCTTTTGCGTCGCGTCGGGCATGAGCGGGATTCTATCAATGCGGCGGGCCGGCGGCGGCGTCGCAGAAGTGCGCCGTGGGCGAGAATCACCGGAACAAACCCGCCCCGCCGACGTCTTGATGTCTAAACGCCCCGCGGCGGTTCGGGCCCCGCATCCCCACGATGTCCACGGCGGCCGGCGGTAGTCGCGACCCGACCAGTTCCTCCTTTTTCGGCGCGGACGCACAAGTGCCTCGTGTCCCGCCGTGATTGAATGATTTGGGCCCCGTTGACCGATCA
>CAZUHK010000154.1:0-7515 GCA_964620345.1 uncultured Planctomycetaceae bacterium | reverse complement strand
GGCACCGAGCAGACGGTCACGCAGTGGGACGGCCCGACGTGCGAGAAGGTCGGCCTGCTCAAGATGGACTTCCTGGGCCTGCGCACCTTGAGCATCCTCAACCGCGCCAGGCAGCTCATCCAGGCCACGCTCGATCGAGACACCCAGCTCAAGACCATCCACGGCGCGTGCGGCCAAGGCCCCGCCCCCGACTCGCCGCGCGAGTTCCAATCGAAAATCGAAAAGCGAAAAGCGAAAAGCGAGCAGGACCCGCTCGACCTCGAACGCCTGACCTTCGTCGATCAGAACGTGCTGGACCTGTTCCGCCGGGGTGAGACGGCGGGGGTGTTCCAGTTTGAGTCCGGCGGGATGCGCAACGTGCTGATGGGGATGCGGCCCGACCGGTTCGAAGACCTCATCGCCGCCAACGCCCTGTTCCGCCCCGGGCCGATGGACCTGATCCCTGAATACAACGATCGCAAGCACGGCCGGGCGCCCGCGCCCAGCGTCCACCCGATCGTCGATCAGCTCACCGCCGAGACGCACGGCGTGATGGTCTACCAGGAGCAGGTCATGCAGATCTGCCACGAGCTGGGCGACATCCCCCTGCGGGCCGCGTACGCGCTGATCAAAGCGATCAGCAAGAAAAAGCACGATGTCATCAACGAACAGCGGCCCAAGTTCATCGAGGGCGCCGTCGCCAAGGGCCTGGATCGCGCCAAGGCCGACGAACTGTTCGAGCTGATCCTCAAGTTCGCCGGCTACGGGTTCAACAAGAGCCACTCCACCGGCTACGCGATCGTCGCCTACCAGACGGCCTACCTCAAAACCTACTTCCCCGTGCAATACATGGCGGCGTTGCTGACGTACGAATCGGTCAGCACCGACAAGGTCGTGGAATACATCGAGCATTGCCGGCGTGTGACGTTCCCCGATGGTCACACCGGCATCGACGTGCGCCCGCCGGACATCAATCAGTCCTACCGCGATTTCAGCGTGGTGTTCGACGACGGCGAGCCGCACGATGCGAACCACGGTCACATCCGCTTTGGGCTTGGCGCGGTCAAGGGCGTGGGGCACAAGGCGGTGGATGCGATCATCGAGGCCCGCGACAAGGCCGGGCCGTTCCGTTCGCTGTTCGATTTCTGCGAGCGCGTGCCGTCCAGCGCGGTGAACAAGGCGTGCATCGTCGCGCTGATCAAGTGCGGGGCGTTCGATGCGCTGCACGGCACCGACCGGCGGGCCGCGATGGTCGCCACGGTGGACATGGCCGTCGCCCGCGGCGCGCAGGAAGCCGAGCTTCGCACCAGCGACGACTTCCTCTTCGGCACCCAGGCCGGGGCCCAAACCGAGGCAGAGCGCAGCGCCGCCTCGGGTTCAGGTTCAGGGTCGGACAGCGCCGACGACCCTGCCCTCCCGGCCGTCGCCCCCTGGCCCCGGCGCGATCAGCTCGCCGAGGAAAAGGCCGTGCTGGGCTTCTACGTCTCGGCCCATCCGCTGGACGATCACCGCGACCCGATCGATCGCTTCGCGAACATCACGGTCAATCAGCTCCGCTCGCTGCGGGCCGAGGTGGAGGTGGTGGTCGGCGGGATCTTCAGCCAGGTCCGCCCGCGCGTCACGCAGAACGGCCGATCGGCCGGGCAGAAGATGGCGTTCATCACGATCGAGGACCGCACCGGCTCGATCGAGGGCGTGGTCTTCGCCGACACCTTCGCCCAGTACGCCGACCTGATCGAAGTCGATCGCGTCGTGTTCGTCCGCGCCACGCTCGACCGGCGAAACGACGACCCGTCGCTGCGCGTGCAGGAGGTCATCCCCGTCGAGCAGGGGCCGCAGCAACTGGCCCAGCAGGTGCGCATCGTCGTGCCCGAGCGCGACCCGGCCACGGGCAAGCCGCGCACCTACAACGGCGAGCTCGAATCACTTCGCCAGATGCTCGACCGCGTGCCGGGCAAGGCCCAGGTCTTCCTCGAGGTCCACGAGGGCCGCAAGGTCGTCGCCCTGCGCACCCGCTACCGCGTGGCCGGCACCGCCCAACTCGCCGACCAGGTCTGCGGCATCCTCCAACTGCCCAACTGCTGCCACATCCTCGGCCCCGCCAAACTCCTGGCCAACGGCCACGCCGCCGACGTCACCCTCACCGCCGGCGAAGCCACCGTCACCCACCGCCTCCGCCGCCCCACCATGCACGATGATGACGGCGCGTGTGATTCGATCGATCGGTATTGAGCGGCGGGGCCAACCCCGCCGTCGTGAATCAAGCGAACATCCGCCGGCGCTTGGGTTTGGGGATGGGGATGGGCGCATGCTCGGCCCTTTCACCCGGCCCGGTCGCGTTGGCCCAAGGCGCCGGGGGCCTGGGCAGGGTCGGGCCTGCTTCGCTCGTCCTTGCACCGCCGAGGGTCGCCCTGTGTCACGGCTTCAGGTTTGATACACTACGCCACTCGCTCCTGGCGGCGGTAGACGAAAAAAAAGCATTGGCAAATCGGTGACAGGTTGATGTTCGCTGGTGCGTCTAGACATACGATACGGCCTTTGGCCGAAGAACGAACTGCCTTGGCAACGCCCCCTGTGCCAGCCGACCGCGGCCTGGGGCCGCCTAAACGACCTCGGAGGTTTTTGTGAAACCGCACCTTGCTCTGACCAGTGCCCTGCTGACGTGCATCGCGACCACGATGGTGACAGGCCAGCCCGCGACGCCAACCTCGACCGGCCCGGCCTCGCGCGTGGACATCCCGATTCTCCGCGTGCCGCAGACCAACAAGCCGCCGACCATCGATGGCAAATGGGGCGACGGTGAATGGCAGGACGCCTCGGCCCTGTCGGCGGTCTGGTACGACTTCGCCTTCTCCGCGTTCCTGTACCTTGGCTCGGACGAGACGCAGTTCGAGGTCTACGCGGCCTACGACGCGGAGAACCTCTACCTCGCCTACCTCTCGCCGGTGTACCCCAAGGGTTCATGGCTCAAGGCCCGGGCCCGCATTCCGGACGTGATCGGCCACCCCAACTACGGCCTGCAATGGGACGACCATGTCGAGCTGGAGTTGCGGCCCCACCCGGACAACACCAAGGGCTTCCAGCGCGGGCTTTTCAAGTGGTTTGTCAATCCCACCGCCACCATCTCCGATCAGTTGTTCAGCCCGGCGACCGGCGAGGGCAAGCAGCACCAATCCAAGATACGCGTGCGCTCGGGTGTCGACGAAGAACGCTGGGTGCTGGAGATGGCCATTCCTCTCGAATCGTTTCGCACCGGCGCGTATGACGCCAAGGGCGAAGACGGCCAGCCGCTGGTGAAGACCCCGCCGACCGGCTCGGCCTACCGCGCGTGGTTTACCCGCGGCATCGGCGGCAACGGCAAGTTCTTCAACGTCTTCGACAAACACGCCTGGAACACGACCAAGACCATGCTCGTGTTCGACAACGACGCGCCGAGCTTCCAGATCACCGATCTGGGGCCGATCATGAAGGACGTGATCAACTGCAAGCTGGAGGTGAAGAACCACAGCCGCCAGTCCAAGACGGTGCGGCTGGGCTTTTTCGTCGAGAGCGCCGAGGGGTTGATCTACAGCAGCTACGATTCGCCGGAGCTGAACGAAGGCCGGCTCGAGCTCTCGCCGGGCGAGCGCAAGGTGGTGACGCTCAAGCAGGCGTTTCCGGGCATCAGCCGCGAGGGCAACGTGCTCTGGTTCGACGTTCGCCAGGCCGGCCAGCCGGCCAAGGTGCTGTTCCGCACCCGCCTGATCGACTTCCACGCGATGGACGGCGGCGTGTCCGGCGATCTGACCTACCGCCAGCGGCGCCTGGAGGTGTTTACCGACCCCGAAGAGCCGCTGCGCCCGCCGAGAAAGGACTTCGAGTTCACCTACCACTTCTCGCCGTACCACGAGCGCGTCTCGGCGGTGGTGGACACCGGCATCCACGGCGCCAGCAAGGAAGCGAAGACGGCGACCGAAGCGCACCTGATCATGTTGACCGACGACATGCAGGAGCGCGAGGTGGCCAAGACCATCGCCCCGATCCGCGGCGATTTCGCCACCTTCGTGATGGATGCCCCGAACATGGCCCCGGGCCAGAACTACAAGCTCGCGTTGCTGTTGTTCGATGAAAACCGCCGCATCGTCGGCGATGTGACTTCCGACACCATCGAGTACCTCAAGCCCGAGTGGGTGGGCAATCAGATCGGCCTGAACGACGTGGTCTGGGAGCCGTACACGCCGATCGAGAAGACCGACGCCGGCTTCGACCTGCTCAAGCACCGGTACACGATCGCCCCGTCGGGCCTGCCGGCGCAGATTTACATCAAGCCCGAGACGCGCGACCTGACCCTCGAGATGCGCCAAGGCAAGGTCGAGCCGAGCGACGACTACCTCGTGTCACGGGGCCGGGGCAACCAGCTTCGCCAGCCGATGCGGCTGGTCGGCGTGGTCAACGGCCAATCCGTCGACGCCGAGGTCATCGAGCCGGCCAAGGTCGTCAAGCAATGGAAAAGCGAGATCGTCTACGAATCCAAGCTCGCCGTCGGACCGGTCAATGTCACGCTGACCACCGGTTACGATTGCGATGGTTCGATGCACGTGGACATGCGCTACGGCTCGGAAAACGACGCGGTCATCGAGAAGCTGGAACTGATCAGCGACCTGACCGGGCCCTACGATCTGCTCGCCCCGGCGCTGCAGGGCGGCGGCATGACCGGCGTGGACGTCTGGGACTGCCACCTGCCGGCCAAGACCGGCGTCGTCTGGGACACCGCCAACGAGCCGGCCAGCGAACTGCTCTATTCCAAGTTCGTCAACTTCGTCTTCTTCGGCAGCGGCGATCACGGCTTGTCCTGGATCGCCAACCACGACAAGGGATGGATACTGGACAAGATGGGGTCGTCCATGCGCCTCGAGCGCAACGACGACGGCGATATCTCCTGGTTCGTCACGTTCGTCAACCACCAGGCCAACGTCAGGGGCAATCGGCGGATTCAGTTCATCGTGCAGGTGCATCCGATGAAGCCCAAGCCCCAAGACTACCGCACCTGGGCCTGGTTCTACCGAGGCGACACCTGGGCCCACGGCTATCAAAGTGAGCCGGTCGAACTGACCGACGACTACCTCAAGGGCATGGTCCACCACGCCACCGGCGCGCCCAAGGACATGGGCTACGAGCAAGTCAAGGCCCAGCGGTGGGACGAGGCCCCGCCGATCCGCTACGGCCGGTGGCGCAACGTCGGCATTCACCCCAAGCTCGGCCGCGAGATGGAAGAGCGCGGCGCCTGGTACCTGTCCAAGCAGATTCGCGTCGGCCGCCGACAGGGCTGGTGGTGGGATGAATACTGGCCCGGGTTCGGCCGCAGCCACGATGTGGCCAGCGGCTTCGCCTATTTCCGCGATCCACAAAACGTCAAGACCCAGACCGATGACAGCGGGTCGTTCGAACTGCCCTGGCAGGAGGGCTGGTCCACCTTCCACATGCGAAACCTCTTCAAGCGCCTCGCCCGGGTCTTCAAGGAAGAGAATATCCCCCAACGCCAGTTCGTCTGGGTCAACTCCCAGGCAACCTATCTCGAATCGCTCAGCTTCGACGCCCAACTGGTCGAGGAAGCCGGCGCGGGCCATCGGTCCTATGAGATCGACATTATGACGCAGTTCCCCCCGGCGCTGTACCGCTACTACAGCCGACAGTTCTCCGGCCAGATCAGCCGGCTGGTTGCCGACCATGGCCTGGTGCCGGCCGGCGACGACCCGCGCTTCGAGCGGCAGATGTTCGCCCGGTGCCTGCTGAACGACATCGGCCTGGTGCCCTACGGTCCCCACGGCAAGCTGAAGCACGTCGCGGGAAACTTCCGCATCCTCAACGCCCTGATCGAGTTCGGCCTGTTCCAGGAGGACACCACCGAGTTCATCCCCTACTGGCACAACGATGGGATCGTCCGCTTCGGCGGGCAGTCCGGCGTGACCCACGGCAACGACCTGTTCGTCAGCATCTACCGCCGCCCGATCGAAGGCGGCGGCTACAAGGCGATCTTCGTGATCGTCAACGAGAAGTTCGACCCGGTCAACGCCTCGCTGGAAGTCCAGGACTTCAATCGGCTGCTGGGCGGTGAGAACCAGTTGACCGTCGGCCGGTTGCGCAAGCCCATCGAAGCCGCCGAGCCGTTCGGCAACAGTTGGGAGCGGATCGCGGCGCGCAACGCCGACCGCCCGGCCCTGATGGACCTGGAGACCGGCCGGCCCGTGCCCGCGGCCGAGGGCGAGGACGCGACGTTCGGCCCGATCTACATCCCGTCGCACGACATGCGCATCCTTTACGCCGAGTTCAAACCCTGATCACCGCCAACGCGAAAAACGCCGACCGCCTGCCCATGACACTTTGGACAATCGCCATGAAGCCCAACACCCTCGTATTGCCCCTTGCCCTGGCCCTGGCCCTGGCCCTGCTGGTCAGCACCGCCGCCTTCGCCCAGACGCTGGACGAGTTGCCCGCGGTGAAGCTGGACGGCAAGACCCTCACCACCGCCCGCCACCTCATCACACTGGCCGACACCGGCCTGCCCGAGCAGATCGCGATCAACGCCCAGCCGCACGAGCTGCCCATCGAGCTGCGCGACAACCCCGCCGAGGTCGGCGCCGTGGTCCTCCAGCGGATCGGCCGCGGACCCCAGTTGCGCCAGCCGGCGTCGGTGGTGGTCGTCTCCGACGGCGGCGAGCGGGCGGCCCAGGTCGCCACCGCGGCCAAGCCCGCGGTCAAGGGACGCACCGTCAACGCCCAATCCAAACTCACCGCCGGCGAGGTCAACTGCACGCTGGACCTGCTGTACGGCGTGGACGGCACGATCATGGCCACGCTGACCTACCAGGCCGACGCCAAGGTCGATCAACTGGCGCTGCTCCTGCCGCTGAGCGGCCCGGTCGACGTGGCCATCGCCAACCAGCCGCTGGCCGGCGACGGGCCGGTCGGGCTGAACACCGGCCAGGGCGTGGTCTGGGGCAACAGCGCCGATGACGCCGGCCAACGCGGCCGCGCCGCGCCCGGCGTGCTCAAGCACCTGTTCGTCGGCAACGGCGACCGCGGCTTCACCCTCCTCACCGACGGCGGAAAGGGCTGGCAGATCGACCCCGACCAGTCCATGGCCGTCGTCGAACGCGATGACCAGGACCGCTACACCCTGCGCCTGCGCGTGATCAACCATACGGTCACGCTCAGCGGCAGCCATACGGTCAAGTTCGCCCTGATGACCCATCCGTCGACCCACCGGCCCGACAACTTCCGCGACCTGCAATGGCAGAGCCGTGATGACATCCAGCCGGCCACGCCCGCGCTGAACCTGGACACCCGTGACCAGGCCAAGGTCGTGGCCGCGGTGCGCGGCGACGCGGTCGCCTTCGAATCGCTCGCCCCGGCGGTCCACCTCGCCGGCCCGGCCGGCGTGGAACTGGCCCAGGGCGCCCGCGATGTCACCGACGTCTACACCCCGGCGATCTACCGCTACCTCACCGGCACGCACACCGGCCTGCTGCGACACATCCAAGCCGACAACCTCAAGAT
>CAZUHK010000153.1:0-7615 GCA_964620345.1 uncultured Planctomycetaceae bacterium | reverse complement strand
AGATTTCGCGTTGGCGACCGGCGAGGGTGACCGCGTCGATGCGTTTGGGTTTGGTCTTGCCGGAGCGGCGTGAAGTCGAGGCGGCTGCGGGCATGGGCCTTCCCTGGCAAATAGTGGCACGACGAAGATCGGCGGGCCTCATGCCCGACCGGCGCCTTCGCGAGGAATTCGTCCAACATAAGCCGACCGGCGCGACCGGGCAAGACCGTGTTCCCCAAAGATATCGCCCAAAAATCCACTGTGGCCCCAAGAACCGGGCGGACGATAACTTATAATCTAACGGCAAGACGCACGGCTTCGGGCGTCGGTTTGCGCAACTGACTGAAACGAAAAGGATTAAACGTGTTTGATCGGATCGGCCAACTCTGGACACGCCTCGGCGGCTACAGCCCGTGGGAGGTGCTGCTGGAGTTGACGCTGATCTGGATCGTCGTTTGGCTGATCTTCAACTTCCTCCGCGGCACCCGCGCCGCCCGCATGTTCAAGGGGCTGGGCGTGGTGATGATCCTCACGTCCCTTTTGATCCTGCTGCTGACGCGCGACAACGCGTTTCAGCGGATCGCCTTTCTCTACCGCGGGTTCCTCGGCTTCGTCGCGCTGGCGCTGGTGGTGGTGTTCCAGCCCGAGCTGCGCCGGGCGCTGGTGCGGCTGGGCGAGGCGCGGCTGTTCCGCGTGGGCCCCGGCGAGATGGAGCCGATCATCGACGAGATCATCAAGGCCGTCAGCTACATGTCACAGAAAAAAATCGGCGCGATCATCGCGATCGAGCGCGACGTGCCGCTGGGCGGCATCATCGAGATCGGCACGCAGGTCAATGGCGAGGTGACCAACGAGCTGCTTCAGACGATCTTCTACCCCGGCAGCGCGTTGCACGACATGGGCGTGGTGATCCGGGCGAACAAGATCGCCGCGGCGGGGGTGCAGTTCCCGCTGTACGAGGGCGATGACATCTCGACGGAGCTGGGCAGCCGCCACCGCGCGGCGCTGGGCATTTCCCAGGAAGCCGACTGCCTCGTGCTGGTCGTCAGCGAAGAGACGGGCATGATCTCTTTGGCCGAGCGGGGTGAATTGATCCGCAAGCTCTCGCCCGAGGCGCTGCGGTCGATGCTGCTGCGCGGCATGTCCACCGCGAGTAAGACGCCGATGGTCGAGCAGGTCGATGAGCCGGTCGTCGAAGAGCGGCCCCGGCCCGGCCAAAGCAAGCAGAAGGACGCGGGGGCGACCGACGAGGCCGACGACGACGAACCCAAGCCCAAGGCCGCGGCGCAGCCGGCGGCCGACACCGGGCAGGCGGCGTACACGAAATGACCGCGATGCGATTGTTTCAATCCTACGGCCTGATCACACTGATCACGCTGCTCGTCTGGCTCTACGCCGAGGGCCAGGACGTGGGCAGCACGACGCAGGAGATCACGCTGGCGCTGCCCGATCGGGTGGGCGACGCGCTGGTGGTGGACTTCCTCGCCGTGCCGGCCGGGGGCGAGTCGCGCCGCCTGGCGACGCTCGATGCGACGGTGACCTTCAAGGGCGCTACCGCGCCGTTGAGCCAGGTGCGCGCCGCGATCGCCGGCGGGCAACTGGTGCTGCCGGTCGAGGCGGCCGACCTGCCACAAGGCGAATCGCGCGTCTCGCTGCGCCTGGCGGAGCTGCTGCAGCGCGTGCGGCTGCGTGCCGACGACCCGGCCAGCCCGACCCTCGCCGACCTGGGCGTCAGCGTCACCGCGTCGGACCCGCTGAACCTGACGCTGCGCGTGGACGAGCTGGTGACCCGCCCGGTGCGCGTGGTGTTCAACCCCCCGAGCGTGCAGGTCAAGCCCGGCCACAAGATCGATCCGTCCAGCGTGCCGGCGACGCTGCTGGCCAGCCAGCTCGACGCCATCGCCGGCAGCGAGGACGCGCTGTTCTTCGAGGCGATGATCTCCGCGGCCCAGCTCAACGCGATGCCCGAGGACGTGCAGCAGGAGGTGGCGCTGCCGTTGCGGCTAGTCGCCCCGGCGATGGACGAGCCGCACGTCCGCCGGCGGATCAACCGCGGCGTGATCCGCTGGCCGGTCGACTCGGTGAGCGTGAGGTTCACCATCGTCCGCCAGCGCCAGGTGATCGATCTGCGCCGGTCGGTGCCGGTGTGGGTCATCGCCTCGCCTTCGGAGCTCGCGCGATTCGGTATCGAGCTGGAGCAGACCAATCGCGTGTTGACCAACGTGAGCATCGAGGGGCCTCGCGATCTGGTCGAGGCGTTACGCGAGTCGGGCCGGCTCCGCGTGATCGCGCGGTTCGAGCTGAGCAGCGACGAGCTGGAGCGCGGCATCGACCGGGCGCCGCTGAGTTCGATCGAGATCATCGAAGAGGTGGACGGCCGCGCGGTGGTCCGCCACAGCGTGCCGTTGAACCCCGATGCGCTCAAGCCCGGGGTGAGCGAGCGCCTGCCGGCCTTCGCGTCGGACGATGTCAAGGTGTACGCCGATCAGGCCGAGGTCCGTTTCACCATCCGGCGCCGCGACGAGTAGAATCAGTGCCGATCTGAACCCGACGGAGGCCCAACGGTGACGACCGCCACCACCCACATCGACGTGCAGCGTTACTGCGATCAACTGGCCGACCGGGCCGTGAGCGCCGGCCGCGGCCTGCTGCGGCTCAGCGGCGAGAAGCGCACCGCTATCCTCCACGCCGTGGCCGATGGATTGCAGGCCAATGCCCGCACGATCATCGCGGCCAACGTGCAGGATCTGGCAAGTGCCGACGACCTGGGCCTGACCGATGCGATGAAGGATCGGCTTTGTCTGGACGAGGCGCGGATCACGAAGATGGCCGACAGCGTCAGGCAGATCGCCGGGCAGACCGATCCGGTCGGGCAGATCATCGACGGCTACGTGCGACCCAACGGCCTGCGGCTGACCAAGGTGCGCGTGCCGATCGGCGTGGTGCTGATTATCTACGAAAGCCGGCCGAACGTGACGTCCGACGCCGCGGCCTTGTGCATCAAGAGCGCCAACGCCGTGGTGCTGCGCGGCGGCAAGGAATCGCTGCACTCCAACACCGCCATCGCCAACGTCATCCGCGACGCCATCGAAAGCTGGGGCGAGAACCCCGACATGGTGCAACTGGTTAAGACGACCGATCGCGCGGCGGTGGGGGCGCTGCTCAAGCAGGTGGGCAAGATCGACCTGGCGATCCCCCGCGGCGGCGAGGGGCAGATCCGGGCCGTGGTCGAGCAGGCCCACATCCCGGTGATCAAGCACTACACCGGCAACTGCCACGTGTACGTCGACGCCGCGGCCGGGGCGCTGGGCGAAGGCGTGGCGCGCGACATCTGCGTGAACGCGAAGGTGCAGCGGCCGGGCGTGTGCAACGCCGCGGAGACGATGCTGTTTCACGCGGCCGCCGAGCCGGTCATGGTCGATGCTTGCCGCGCCCTGGCCGCCGCGGGGGTCGAATTGCGCGTCTGCGAGCGTTCAAAGAAGCTGCTGCAAGGCCACGTCGCCGATGCCCAACTGGTCGATGCGACCGAAGACGACTGGCGCGCCGAATACCTCGATCTGATCTGCGCGATCCGGGTCGTCGATTCGCTGGACGATGCGATCGCCCACATCAACCGTTACGGTTCACAGCACACCGATGCGGTGCTCAGCGCCGACGTCGCGGTGTGCGATCGGTTTGTGAACGAGGTCGATTCGGCCGACGTGATGGTCAACTGCTCGACGCGCTTCAGCGACGGCGGCGAGTACGGCCTGGGCGCCGAGATCGGCATCAGCACCGACAAGCTGCACGCCCGCGGGCCGATGGGCGCAGCGGACCTGACCACCTACAAATGGGTCGTCCGCGGCCAGGGCCAGTGTCGTTAGACCGTGAGCAACGCGCCCTATCCAGCTTCGCACCCGATCGGCAAGCCGTTGTTGTGGCTGATGCGGTCGCTCGCGCTGGCGGGGCTGGCCGTGGCGGTGTTCCTGACCTACGCGCAACTGTCCGAGTCGTGGCGGCGGGCGGCGTCGGCCGTGCCGCTGTGCGGCGGGGCGGCGGGCTTCGACTGCGGCGCGGTGCTGTTCGGCCCGCACGGCAAGTGGCTCGGCCTGCCGGTCGCGCCGTTCGCAGCGGCGGTCTACGTCGCCCTGATCGCCTGCCTGTGTTGCCCGGCGCGCCGCGCGGCGCGGTTGGTCATGCTCTGGGCCGCGATCGTGCTGATCGGCGCCGCGGCGTACTACGTCCACCTGCAGGCCAACGTGCTGGAACTGTGGTGCACCTGGTGTCTGGCGGAGCACGCGATCGGCGTGATGCTCGGCGTGCTGCTGCTGGCGACCACGCCGTGGCGGGCGCTGGGGTGGCGGGCAGGGGTGATGGCGTGCGTCGGCGTCGCGGCGCTGGGGCTGATGGCGGCCGGGCATCAGTTGGCCGTGAATCGCTTCGACGGCTTGCAACACGTCGTCATCAGCGACGTTGCCGAGGCGGATCGCTGGATCGAGCCGATCGAAGAAGGTCGGCCGCCCTGGTCGATCCTCGGCGGCAAGGTCGAACTCAACCCCGCGCTGCACCCGATGCTCGGCCCGGCCGACGCCGATCGTTACATCGTCGAGGTGATCGACTTTACCTGCGCGCGGTGCCGCGGCGCCCACGCGATGCTCAGCGATGCGGCGCGGCGGCTGGGCGATCGCGTCGGCGTGATCGTGGTGTTCTGCCCGCTCAACCCCGACTGCAACCCGCACGTGGAGCGGGCGTCCGATGCCGCGATGCACGCCTGCACGATCGCGCGGCTGGCCGCGGCGGTCTGGCTGATCGACCCGGCGGCTTACCCGCGGTATCACACGTGGCTGTTCGAGCGAGACCCCGCGCCACAGCCCGGCGATGCGCGGGCGTACGCCCAGAAGCTGGTCGGGCCCCGCGCCCTGGCCGATGCGCTGAACAGCGGCCAGCCCGACCGCCTGGTCGCGCGGGACGTGGAGCTGGCGTCGAAGCTGGAGCTGCGCACGATGCCGGGCGTGATCGTCGGCGACACCGCGTTCTCCGCGCTGCCGGTCGAGGCCAACACGATGGTCGATCTGCTGCGCACGATCTGGCCGGAGCTTCGCCGCTGAGCCACGCCGCCGCGTTGCCCGCGTTGCCCGCGCCCCACGCCGCTCGTATCATCTGATTCCATGAACCATCGACCACCAGGGATCGGGCGGCCGACCGCCGTGTTGGCGTTGCTCGCGGCGCTGGCCACAGCCGCGCACGCCTCGGGCGCGGCGCAGGACGAGTACGTGCTGCGCGGCGGCGATTTCGTGAAGACCGAAACGCCCCTGCCCGCCTCACCCAGCGGCGAGTTGCAGGCCGTCCGCCAGGCCCTGGCCGACAACCAGCCCAAGCGCGCCATCAAGCTGGCCACGCAGTGGATCAAGGCCCACCCCGGCCACGCCGACCTGCCCTTTGCCTACACCTACCGCGCCGATGCGTATGTGATGAATGGCAACTACTACAAGTCGCTGTTCGATTACGAGCTGGTGGCCCGGGCCTATCCGGGTTCGAAGATATTTCCCCTGGTGCTCGAGCGCGAGCTGGAGGTCGCCACGGCGTTCGCCCACGGCATGAGGCGCAAGTTCATCGGCATGCGTTTTCTTGACGCCACGGCCGAGGCCGAGGAACTGCTCATCCGCATTCAGGAGCGGGCGCCCGGCAGCCGCATCGCCGAGCGGGCCGGCAAGGAACTGGCCGACTATTACTACCGCGATGGCAACATGCTGCTCGCGGCCGAGGCGTACGCGATCTTCATCGACAACTACCCACGGAGCAAGTGGGCCGAGCACGCCCACGAGCGGCAGGTCACCGCCTCGCTGGCGACTTTTAAGGGCCCGCGATTCGACGCGACCGGCCTGTACGAGGCCGAGCGCCGCACGCTGGACTATCAGGATGCATTCCCCGGCCCGGCCGAGGCCCACGGCGCCAAGTCGACGCTGGTTCGGATCGACGAGTCGCTGGCCAACAAGTCGCTGACCACCGCCCGCTGGTACGACAAGGTCGGCCAGCACGTCAGCGCTCAGTACATGTACAGCAGGGTCGTGCTGGATCATCCCAACTCCGCCGCGGCGGCGCTGGCGATGCAGCGGTTGGTCGAAGTGAACCCGAAGCTGGCCGACCGGGTGGCCGAGCAGGCCCCGCGTGTGCGGCCCAAGGGGCAGGCCACGCCGCAGGATCAGCCCGTCCTCCGCCCCGACACCGCGACCGACGAGCCGGCCGACGTCGAGGTCAACGCCCCCATCGTCGACACCCCCGACTTCACGGAGCCCAACCCCCAGTGATCGCCGCGCTGATTACCTGCCCGCGTCGCATCGCGGCGGTGGCGCTGCTGGCCGCCGCGCTCGTCGCCGTCCCGGCCTGTCAGACCGGCCCCGACGCCGGCGGATACACCACCCGGCCGCCGTTCCCCGAGCAGTTCGCCACCGTCGCCGTGCCCATCTTCGACAACCGCACCTTCCAGCAGGGCGTTGAGTTCGACCTCACCGAGGCCCTGATCAAGGAAATCGAACTTCGCACCCCCTACAAGGTGACCCCTTCGAGTCGGGCGGATACGATGCTTGTCGGAACGGTGCTCGACGTGTCACGTCGCACGCTCAGCCGAACCTTCGAAGGCGGCATCCCGCAGGAAATGCAGGTCGTCGTCTCGGTGAGTTTCGAGTGGAAGGATCTGCGCACCAGCCAGGTGATCCGCAAGCGAAGCGGAATTTCCGGCACCGGCGAATTCATCCCGACGCGAACGGTCGGCGAACCCTATGAAAAGGCCCAGCATCAAGCCGTGGCGGAACTGGCGCGCGACATCGTCTCGGTCATGCGCGATGACTGGTAAGCCCCGCCGCCGGTGACCAAGGTGAACATGAGCGATTCCAACCCCAAACCCGATCGACCGGGCGGCGACCCCAATCGCCGTGGCCCCGGCGGCGGACCGCCCCAGCCGCCGATGCGCTTCAACCGCAACGTCTTCGGCTGGCTGATGATCATCGGCCTGGCCGTGCTGGTCGTCGTGCTCATCAGCGGCGCCCAGAACCAGGCCGAGGAAAAGAAGTGGGGCGATTTCGTCAACATCGTCTCCACCGAAGGCGCGATCGTGCCCGACAAGGGCATCGTCGTCCACGATGATCGCTTCATCGCCCACATCAGCCCCGATGTGCCCAACCCGCCGCCCAGCGGCCGCGTCGCCTTCAAGTTCAGCCAGCAGACCAAGGACGAATGGCTGGGCAAGCTCCAGGAGATCGAAACCGCCGCGCCCCACATCAGCGAAGCGCCGTCCAGCGGCCTGCTGCAGGGCCTGATCTATTTCCTGCCGTGGCTGCTGATCCTCGCGGTCATCTGGTTCTTCCTGTTCCGCGCGATGCGCGGCGGCGGGGGGGGCATGGGCATGCTCGGCAACTTCGGCCGCTCCAAGCACAAGGTCGTCAACAAGGAGATGACCAACGTCACGCTCGACGATGTGGCCGGCGTCGAGGAGGCCAAGGAAGAGGTGCAGGAGATCGTGCAGTTCCTCAAGCAGCCCAAGAAGTTCCAGCGCCTCGGCGGGCGCATCCCGCGCGGCGTGCTGCTGATCGGCTCGCCCGGCTGCGGCAAGACCCTGCTGGCCAAGGCCGTCGCCGGCGAGGCCGAGGTGCCCTTCTTC
>CAZUHK010000152.1:0-7728 GCA_964620345.1 uncultured Planctomycetaceae bacterium | reverse complement strand
GCAAGAGCTACTACTACCCCGACCTGCCCAAGAACTACCAGATCAGCCAGTACGACCTGCCGCTGTGCGGCGAAGGGGCGATCGAGATTCCCACGAGCCCCGAGCCGGACGCCCCGACCAAGACCATCCGCATCACCCGCGCCCACCTCGAGGAAGACGCCGGCAAGCTGCTGCACGAAGCGCCCGGCGGCCGGCCGATCGATTACTCGATCGTCGACCTGAATCGCGCCGGCACGCCCCTGCTGGAGATCGTCACCGAGCCGGACTTCGCCACCGCAAACGAGGCGGTGATGTTCGGCCAGACGCTGCGCAACATCTGCCGCTTCCTGGGCGTCAGCGAAGGCGTCATGCAGCGCGGCCACATGCGCTTCGAGCCGAACATCAACGTGCTGATCGAGCGCGGCGGCCAGACCCTCGCCACGCCGGTGGTCGAGATCAAAAACCTCAACAGCTTCAAGGCCCTGCACGGCGCGATCCAGCACGAGCACGCCCGCCAGGTCCAGCGGTGGCTCGAGGACGGCAAAGTCATGGGCCCGGGCGTCAAGAGCACCCGCGGCTGGGACGACCAGCGCGAGGTCACCTTCCTGCAGCGCGAGAAGGAAGACGCCCACGATTACCGCTATTTTCCCGACCCCGACCTCGTGCCGGTCGAGGTGGATGAGGCGTGGTTGAACGAGCTGCGCGAAGAGATTCCCGAACTGCCGCTGGCGCGGCAGCGGCGGTACCAGGCGGACCACGGCCTCAAGCCGGTCGATGCACGCACGCTGACCGACGAGCGCGACGTGTGCCTGTTTTACGAAGCGGTGATCGCCGCGGGCGTGGACGGCAAGCGGGCGGCGGCGCTGCTGCTGAACAACCTGGCCAAGCGGGCCAACGAGCAGGGCGTGTTGGTCAGCGATCTGTCGATCGCGCCGACGCAGATCGCGCAGATCGACAAGCTGGTGCGCGACGGGCTGGTCAGCTCCAACGGGGCGGATCAGTTGATCGAGCTGTGCCTCGCCGCCGAGCCGCACGCGGTGCCCGAGGAGCTGGCGCGCGAGCACGACCTGCTTCAGGTCAGCGACGCGGGGCAGTTGGATCAATGGTGCGACGCGGCGATCGCCGCCGAGCCCCAGGCCGCCGCGGACGTGCGCGGCGGGAAGCTGGCGGCGATCGGCCGGCTCGTCGGCGCGGTGATGAAGGCCAGCCGGGGCCAGGCCAACCCCAAGGCCGTGCAACAGAAGCTGCGCCAGAAGCTCTCGGGCTGAGCGGTCAGCTATACTTCCGTCATGCGGAACGAGTTCACCGCCATCCTGGAACGCGACGGCGAATGGCACATCGCCTATAGCCCGGAAGTCGCCGGCTCCAACGGGCAGGGGCGATCGCGTGAAGCGGCGCTCGCCAGTCTTCGCGACGCGATCGCGCTGATCCTCGAAGATCGGCGGGCCGATGCGATGCGCGGTTTGCCCGACGACGTCGAGCGCGAGGTCATCGTTCTGGAATGAAGCGAGCGGCGTTGCTCAAACACCTGCGCCGCCACGGTTGCCATCTCAAGCGTGAAGGCGCATCTCACTCGCTGTGGGTCAATCCGCAGACCGGCCACAGCGAAGCGATACCGCGACAGACCGAAATCCCGGATCGGCTGGCGCGCAAGATCTGTCGGGCGATGTCGCTGCCGGATTCCAGGCGATGATTCGCCGCTTCACCGCTCGTCCAGCGTCACCTCGTAGGTCAGCTTCTTTTCGCCGCGCTCGATGGTGAGTTCGACGATGTCGCCCGGCTCGGCGTCGCGCAGTTGGGCGGAGAGGTCGTAGAAGTTTTTGATCTTCGCATCGTTCCACGCGATGATCTTGTCGCCGCGCTTCAGCCCGGCGTTCGCGGCCGCGGCGTCGGGGATGACGCGGTCGATCACCACGCCGCCGATGGATTCGGGGTCGGGGCTGACGCCCAGGAACGCGCGATTGGCGCCCACCGCCCGCGGCGCCCCGCCGGGCCCGCGCCGCGGCGGGAGGTAGGCCACGGCGACCGGGTCGGCCCAGATCGCGCGGGTCACGCGCTCGACCACGTCGGCGGTCTTCACCACGCCCGCGGCGTTGATCCGGTCGGCGGTGTCGGCCGGGGTGTGGTAGTCCAGGTGGAAGCCGGTGAAAAAGTGCAAGGCCGGCACGCCGGCGCGGTAGAAGCTCGCGTGATCCGAAGGCCCCAGGCCGCTGCCGCCCATGCTGACCTCGACGCCCGCTTGCTCGGCGGCGCGCCTCACGAGCTTGCGCCACGCATCGCCGGTGTCCACGCCGGAGATCATCAGCGTGTTTTCACGCAGGCGGCCGACCATGTCGAGGTTGAGCATCGCCTTGATCTGCCGGGTCTCGCGGCCGAGCTGATCGAGGTTTCGGACCATGAACGCCGAGCCGATCAGCCCGCGTTCCTCGGCGCTGAAGCCGGCGAAGATGAGCGTGCGTCGGTCGGCCGGGGCCGCGTCGGCCGCGGCGGCGCGGGCCAGGCGTTGGGCCAGCAGCACCAGCGCCGCGGCGCCCGATGCGTTGTCATCGGCGCCGAAGTGGACCTTGCCGCGCATCGCCGGGGCGCGGCTGCCGAACTCACCGTGGCCCACGTGGTCGTAGTGGGCGCCCAGGACGATCACTTGCTTGGCCAGGGCGCCGGCGCCGGGCAACACGCCCACGATGTTCTGCGCCTCGACCTGCCGCGTGGTCATCGCGACCCGGCCCTTGATGGTCAGGCCGATCGGCTCGACGAACGTGCCGGCGTCGGCCCTGGCCTGCCAGCGTTTGGCCAGGGCGGTGGGTTTATCCCGGCCGGCCGCGGCGAGCATCATCCGAAACCGCTCGAAGTCGGCCATCACCACCGGGATCGTGAGGCGCCGGCCGAACGTCGAGGTCTTGGCCCGATGCAGTTGGGCCTTGGCCAGCGCCGGCGGATTGACGATCACCACCGCCGCGGCCCCGCGCCGCTGCGCCTCGGTCACCTTGCTCACCAGGTGCGCGTTGGCCGTCCAGCCCCGCCCGCCGGTCCATCGGCTCCTGCCATCGTCCTGCGGCTCGTAGCGGTACATCACGAACACCTTGCCCTTGAGGTCGTCGGCGTCCGTCCCGGCGTAGCTGTCGTAATCGCGCTTGGCATCGACCACGCTGTAGCCGACGAACACCGCCTCGCCGGAAAACTCACCGACCCCGCCGAAGCCCAGAGGGTGGTAGTGGTCGGTGTGAATCGGCCGGCCGGCGAACCACAGCCGCTGCTCGGTCACCTCGATCTCGGTCGCCACCTCGAACGGTTGCAGGTAGCCCTCGCCCACGCCGGGTTTCAGCCCGGCGGCCTGAAACCGCTCGACCAGGTAATCGCGGGCCTTGTCGATCCCCGCCGACCCCGGCGCCCGGCCTTGCATCTGAGCCGAGGCCAGGTGTTCGACCATCGCCTTGGTTTGTGCGATTTCAACATCGGATGGCTCGGCCGCGTGCAGCGGCGCGACCGCGCCCAGCACCAGCCCGAGAAGCGCAGCGCGGAAAATGCTCATGCCCATGGTATTCCCTGCATGCGGAAACGAGGCGAATTGCATTGTAATCATTGATAATCAAAGACTTCTGTGTTCTGTGTTCCTGCTCCGCGACTCGTGCGCTGCGTAGCGCTTGGCAGCGCGGAGAGCAGCGCTTCGCTGCGCAGTACGAGGGCCGCTGTGGTAAATCATCCGCGTTAGAATTCGCGGAGGCGGTAGCCGACGCGGCGGATGTTTTCGATCTGGTCGCCGGCGGGGCCGAGCTTCTGGCGTAGGAAGTAGACGTGGCTCTTGACGGAGGATTCGCGGAGGTTGGAGCCGCGCTCGGCGAGGTGGGCTTGAATCTGCTCGGGCGTGACGATGTGTCCGGGCCGGCGTGCGAGCAGGAGGAGCAGGCGGAACTGGGTGACGGTCAGGTCGATGCGATGGTCGTCGACCAGGACGTTGAAGGCCCAGGGGCGAATGGTGATCTGGCCGACGGTGATGGCCTTTTCGGCATCGGCGGGGTCGGGCTGGACGGGGCCGGCGGGGGGCCGGCGTCGGGCGAGCAGGGATTCGACGCGGGCGATGAGGACGGCCTGATCTTCGCCGACGCCGGTGAGCAAATCATCGACGCCCTGCTTGAGCGCGGCGACGATGCGAGCGGGCTGGGCGTGCTCGGCGATGACGATGGTGGTCATCGGGGCCTGGGGGCGGAGGTCGCGCAGGGCCTGGCACAGCTCGACGCCGGCCCCATCGGGCAGTTGATCGTCGGCGATGAGCAGGCCCACGGCATCGGCCTGGTGGACCGCGGCGGCGGCGCGGGCCGAGCCGACCACGATCGGTCGCAGGCCCAGCTTTGCCAGTCGCACGCTCAGGCGGGCGCCGAGGATCGGGTCGGCCACGGCGATCAGCGCGGCATCCGCGGCGGCGGCGTGGCCCTGGTCGCCGACGCGGCGAGCGGCGGCGCGGCGCGGCGCGGTGACCTCGATGGGCTGGGGATCATCGCTCCGGGCCGGTGCGGCCGGGGCGGGGTCGCCGGGTTGATCCGATGCCGGATGCGACGGGGTCATGCGGTTCCTCGATGCGGTTTGGGCGTGCCATCTGCCGCTGCGCGAGCGTGAGCCGGCCGGGCGACGCCGTCGCCCGTCTGCTGAACAACGAGGCCCATGATATTGCCGGTCGATTAAACTGCGGTTTGCGGTGCGCTAATTCTCGGGTATTGATCGCGATTCTTTGCGCGTTGCCCGCGGATGAGCCGGTGCCTGCGTCGCGAGCGTCGGCGGTTACAATGGGGGGCTGTGCATCAGGGGTTTTCTGCGCGATCGGAGTGATCGATCCCATGTGGCCAATGCTTTTCACCGCCGTCGCCGCCACGCTGGCCCAGGTTCCGGCCCCGGCCGGAGCTGAAGCGGGGGCCGGGGACGTGCCCGCCGTGCCCACCGTGGCCGACCTGTTCATGACCAGCCCGTGGATCAACGGGGCGATTCTCATCCTCTCGCTGATCGCGGTGGGTGTGTTCGCGCTGGCGATGGTCGAGATCACGCTGAAAAACTACGCCCCGCCGCGGTTCGTGGATGATGTGACCAAGCTCATCCTCAATCGGCGGTTCGACCAGGCGATCAACCTGTGCCAGAACAATCAGCAGGTGTTTGTCTCGGGGCTGATACAGCGGCTGATCGAGAACCGGGACAAGGACCACGGCGTGCTGATCGACATTCTCTCGGCCGAGGGCCGGCGTCGGGGGGACGTGGCGTGGAACCGCATCGGCTACCTGGTCGAGGTCGCGGCCCTGGCGCCGACGCTCGGGCTGCTGGGCACGGTGCTGGGCATGATCGACGTGTTCTTTCAGCTCACCCGGCGCGTGGCGTCGGCCGGGCAGGTGGGCGATCTGTCGCGCGGGATCGCCGAGGCGATGGGCACGACGATGTTCGGCCTGATCGTGGCGTTGGTCGCGGGGCTGTTCTACGCGATCGCCAAGAGCCGGGCGACCAACGTGCTGGCCGACACCGAAGTGGTGTGTCACACCGTGGCCGATCACACCTGGCGGGCATCGCGCCAGGCCGACGCACCGGCGGCGCCGGCGTCGGCGACATCGGCCGAGGGGGGCCCGGCGTGAGCTTCGCTTCGCCGCCTGCGCACCTTCGCCGCCCCGCGGTGCCCCTGGCGCCGCTGCTGGACGTGCTGTTTCTGTTGCTGATCTTCTTCGCCACGACCAGCACGTACCGTGCCGTCGAGCAGCAGATCGACATCGACCTGCCGATCAGCCAGACCGCCGGAGCCGACCAGCCGGCCGGCAACGACATCCTGATCAACCTCGAGCGGGATGGGCGGATTGTCGTCAACGGGCGAACGATGTCGCTGGACGAGCTGTATAGCATGCTGGCGGACCTGGCCGCGGATTACCCCGACGATCGGGTGATTATTCGCGGCGACCAGGCGGTGCCCTACGGGCGGGTGATCGCGGTGATGGACGCGACGAGGGCCGCGGCGTTCACGCGGATTCACTTCGCCACCGTCCAGGGCGCCGCCGAGCGCGGAGAGTGAACCGTGTGGCGTGCGCCTGTGAGCTTGGTGTTGCTGATCGGCGTCGCGAGCGGCGCGGCGCACGCCGCGACCGAGGCCGACCAGCAGTTCACCTTCGCCGTGCGCCTTTTACAGGAAGCCCAGCACGACCTGGCGGCCGAGGCGTTCGGCGATTTCCTGCGCGACTTCGGCGAAGACCGCCGCGCGGCCGACGCCCACTACTACCTGGCGATCCTCGCGCGGCAGGCCGGCGATGCGAAGCTCGCCGCGACGCACCTGGACCAGGTGACCCACCCGCTGCACGTGAACGACAGCCAGGTGGCGATGATGCGCGGCCAGCTCCACCTTGAGGCCGGCGATGCCAAGGCGGCGCTGGCGGCGCTGTTAAAGGTCGAGCCGGACGAGCTGGCCGATCACAAGTCGCGCAGTACCTGGCACTACCTGCTTGGCGCGGCATACGGCCGGCAGCGCAACGTCGAGGCCGCGGCCAAGCAGTTCGACAAGGCCACCGAAGCCGACTCGCCGGTGCGCGACCGGGCTTTGCTGGAGCTGGGCAAGGCGCGGATCGAGCTGGACCAGCGGCCCGCGGCGATCGAGGCGCTGGGCGAGGCGATCGACGCGGCGACGGACCCGGCCGTGGCCGCCGAGGCCCGATGGCTGATCGCCGGCCTGGCCTACCGCGCCAAGCAGTTCGAACGCGCCGCCGCCGCCTACCGGGCCATCGCCGCTCGCCACGAAAACAGCGACTGGTTCGCCCCCGCGACCATCGGTCTGCTGCGATCGCTCTACGCCGGCGGGGATGACAAGCAACTCATCCAGCAGCACGACAAGCTCGCCCGGCACGTGCCCGCCGACGCCCTGGGCGAAGCGCTGTACCTGCGTGCCGCGGCGCACGTCCGGCTCGAGCAGTACGACAAGGCGACCGGCTGGCTGGAGCAGTTCCTCCAGCGGACCGATGCGAGCCACCCGCAGCGCGATTCGGCGATCTACCTCGCCGGCGTGTGCCTGTTCCACACCGATCCGGCCGCGTACGAGCGCTGGTACCAGCAGACGCGCCCCGCCGGCCGCGAGCTGGCGTACCTGCGCGCCTCGGCCGCGATCAAACGTGAGCAGCCCGAGCAGGCGGTGCGCCACCTCTCGCCGCTGATCGACCCGGCCGACCAGCCCTACGCCAGGCGTGCGCTGATGCAGCGCGCCGCGCTTCACGAGCAGCTCGGCGACCCGGCCAAGGCCGCGGCGGATTACGCGCTGTACGCCCGACGCTACGGCAAAGATGACGACGCGGGCACGGCCGACCTGCGACGCCGCGCGATCGAGCTGGCGTTCGACGCCGGCCAGCACGACCGCGTGGTCGAGCTGGCGCCCGACTGGCTCAAGGCGGCCGGCGACGACAAAGCCGCGGCGCCGCTGCGGCTGCGCTACGCGCTGTCGCTGATGAAGCGAAACCAGCCCGACGCGGCGGGCGAGCAGCTCGACACACTGATCCAAGCGAAAACCGATGACCGCATCGCGACGCTCGCGCGGTTCTACCGCGGCCTGCTGCTCGCCGCGGGTGTGCGCGCGGCCGACGATGACCGCCTCGCCCGCGCCGCGGCGCTGCTGGCCGACGCGCTCGATCGCAAGCTGCCCGAGCCGCAGCGCGTCGAGGCCTGGGCGGTGCTGGCGCGGCTGCACCGCATGGCCGGCGAAGATGCCAAGGCGCTGGCCGCGTACGAGCAGCTTCGCAAGCTGCGGCC
>CAZUHK010000151.1:0-7757 GCA_964620345.1 uncultured Planctomycetaceae bacterium | reverse complement strand
ACCCGGTCGGCGGCAGCGTCAGCTTCTACGATACCCACGTGCGACTCGAACCGGTCGCCTGATGCATTAATCGAACATCTGGTCAAACACGAATACTCATGCGTGACGCCAACGACAGACAGATCGGCTACCTGCGACTCTCGCTGACCGCGGCGTGTCAGATGCGGTGTACCTATTGCCGGCCCGACTGGCTGCGCGGCGGGTGCGACGCGAATCAACTGACCGCAGCGGAGATCGAATCGGTCGCCGGCCATCTCGTCTCGCGTCACGGCCTGTCGAAGGTCCGGCTGACCGGCGGCGATCCCACCGCACGGCCGGACCTGATCGAGATCATCACGCGACTGGCGGGGATCGACGGCATCGACGATCTGGCCATGACCACCAACGGGCTGTCGCTGGCCCGCCGCGCCGCCGACTATGCCGCCGCCGGGCTGCATCGGGTCAACGTCTCGCTCGATTCACTCGACCCGGCGACCTTCGAGCGGATGACGGGGATCGACGGGCTGGCTCAGGTGCGGCGCGGCATCGACGCCGCGATCGACGCCGGGCTCAAGCCGCTGCGCTTGAACACCGTCGTGCTCGCCGGGGAAAACGACGCGGAACTGCCCGACCTGGTTCGCTTCGCCGCGGCTGGCGGCCTGGAGATCCGCTTCATCGAGCTGATGCCGATGGGCCCGCTGGCCGAACAATGGGCCGAGCGTTATGTGCCCGAGTCAACGATGCGGCAGCGGCTGGAACCGATCGTCGCGCACTGGCGGCCGATTGCTCAGGCCCATGATTCAGCACGCCGCTTTCTTATGACGCTCGACGATCACACGCAAGTGACCGTCGGCTTCATCACGCCGATGAGTTGCAACTTCTGCGCCGCGTGCAATCGACTGCGACTGACAGCCGATGGAAGCATCTACCCCTGCCTCATGGACGAGCCGCGCGGTTCGTTTCTCTCGGCGGTGCGCCCGACGTTCGACGGCGACGCCTTCGACCGCCTGCTTGCCAAAGCGCTCGACGCCAAAGCATCTGAGCATCCAACCCGGGGCGTGGCCGTGATGACCACCATTGGAGGTTGACCGTGAGCAAGGGATTGACGGATTCCAGCGAGAAGGTGCCGCAGACGTTCAAGGACTTCATCGCGAAGTTCCCCGAACTGGGCGCGGCGCACGAACAGGTGGCCAAGGCGGTGGACCGGGCCGGCCCGCTCGACGCCAAGACCCGCTTCCTGATCAAGATGGGCATCTGCATCGGCGCGGGGCTGGAGTCGGCCTTCCGAAGCCACGCGCGTCGAGCGATGCGCGCCGGCGCGACGCCCGAAGAGATCGAGCAGGCCCTGCTGCTGGCGATGAACACGGTCGGCTTCCCCCGCACCGTCTCCGCGTGGCAGTGGGCCTGGCAGCAGATCGAACGCGACCGAAGCGAGAAAGGCAGCGAATCGTGAAGGTAAGCGTCTTGCTGTTCGGCCCGTACGCCGACGCCGTGAACGATGCATCGGTCACCGTGGATATCCCCTCGCCGTCCTGCACGGCCGGCGAAGTCAAGGCGCATCTGGCCGCGCAATATCCCAAGCTCAGCGGGATGCTCGGCCCGGCGATTCTCGCGGTGAACCAGCAAGCCGTCAGGCCGAACCACGCGGTGGGTGAAACCGACGAACTGGCCATCATCGGATTGGTCGGTGGCGGATGAGCGTTGGTGTGCAGATTCATGACGGCCCGCTGCCCGCCGCTGACGCCTGGCGCATCGATGGCGCCGGGGCGGTGGTCTGTTTCGAAGGCGTCGTGCGGCCGACCGAAGCGGAGCAGCCGATCACCGGCCTGCGCTACGAAACCTATGACCCGATGGCCGAGAAGGAACTGCAACGATTGGCGAACGAATCGCTCGATCGCTTCGACATCATGGCCGTGCGCGTCGAGCACAGCCGGGGCTTCGTGTCGAACCACGCCTGTTCATTCCGGCTGAGCATCGCCTCGGCGCATCGCAAGCAGGGGTTGGCCGCGATGGACTGGTACATCGACCGGATGAAACAGGTCGTGCCGATCTGGAAGCGCCCGGTGCCGGTCGAACAGGAGCGCATCGCGCGATGACCACCCCACCCGTCACCACACGCTTTGGCTTTGATACACCGGCGCAGGCGCTCAGTGCCTTGCTGAATCGGCTTGAACCGCTGGATATCGAGCCGGTCGCGTTGCGCGATGCGAACGGTCGCGTGCTCGGGCAGTCCTTGCAGGCCGACCGCCCCAGCCCCGCGTGCGATGTCAGCGCGATGGACGGCTACGCGGTCTGCGGATGGGTTCGGGGAAGTCGGCTGCGCGTCGCCGGCGAGGTGGCGATCGGCCAGTCACCGCCGCCGATGCCAACCGACGCGGCACTGCGTATTTTCACCGGCGGCCCGGTGCCCGCCGACTGCGAGGCGGTCATCCCGCGGGAACAGGTCGAAGAACAGCCCGACGCGATCGGCCTGCCGCACGACATCCAGATCAAGCCCGGCCAGCACATCCGCCGTCGTGGCGAGAACGGCCCGGCCGGCCAGGCCATCGTCGAAGCAGGCACGCCGATCCGCCCCGCCGTCGCCGCGGCGCTGGCCGCCTGCGGCGTCGCCGAGCCGCGCGTGCATCGGCGCGTCCGCTTCGCCACGATCGTCACCGGCAATGAAGTCAGCGACGTGTCGGCCGAGGTCGACCCCTGGCAACTGCGCGACAGCAACGGCCCGGCGCTGGCCGCGTTGTTCGCCAATCGGCCATGGGTCGATTGGCGGGGCGCCGATCAGGCGAGCGATGATCGCGACCTGCTCCGCGACAGGATCGACGCGGCGTTGGCCGATTGCGACGCGCTGCTGCTGACCGGCGGCGTGTCGATGGGCGATTACGACTTCGTGCCCGCCGTGCTGGCCGAACTTGGTTGCCAGATCATCTTTCACAAGCTGCCGATCCGCCCCGGCAAACCCGCGCTCGGCGCGGTCGGCCCGGAGGGCCAGGCGGTGCTCGGCCTGCCGGGCAACCCGGTGTCGGTGATGACCACCGCGCGACGGCTGGCCCTGCCCGCGCTGCGCCGCCGCGCGGGCTTCGCGCAGCCCGATCCGCCGGCGGCGTGTGTCACGCTGCTGAACCCGGACGACAGACAACTGGCTTTGCACTGGTCGCGGCCGGTTCGCCTTGTTGCCCACGGTCGCGCCGAGCTGATCGCCACGCGCGGTTCGGGCGACATCATCAGCGCCGCGCGCGGTGACGGATTCGTCGAAGTGCCGGCCAAGCAGACCGGCGCAGGCCCTTGGCCGTTCTACCGATGGGGGGCCTGCGATGAGTAAGCGGCTGTCGCATCTGGACGACACCGGCAAGGCGCACATGGTGGACGTGGGCGACAAGCCGCTGACCGCGCGCCGCGCCGTGGCCGAGGGGCGCGTGCGGATCAGCAATGCCCTGGCCCGCGCGATCGCCGACAATCAACTGGCCAAAGGCGACCTGCTCGCGGTCGCGCGGTTGGCGGGAATCCAGGCCGCCAAACGCACGGATGAACTGATCCCGTTGTGCCATTCCCTGCCGCTGGACGCGGTGGACGTGCAGGCGACGCTGGGCGCCGGCTGCGTCGAGCTTCGCGCCGAGGCCCGCACCACCTGGAAGACCGGCGTGGAGATGGAGGCGCTGACCGCCGTGACCATCGCCGCGCTGACCGTCATCGACATGGGCAAGGCCATCGACAAGGCCATGGTCATCGAAGGCGTCCGGCTCGTCGAGAAAACCGGCGGCAAAAGCGGCGAATACCGCGCCGACACGGAGGCGACACCATGACGCCCATCCGCGTCGCCATCCTCACCGTCAGCGACCGCTGCTCACGCGGCGAGACGACCGACACGTCCGGCCCGGCGCTGGCGGACATGGCGCGCACGCGGCTCGATGCGAGCGTCGTCACCACCGCCTGCCTGCCCGACGAGCGGACCCGGATCAGTGAACAACTGCGCCGCTGGGCGTTTGGCGATACCAAGCCCGACCTGATCCTGACCACAGGCGGCACGGGCCTGGCCCCACGCGATGTGACCCCCGAAGCCACGCTCGATGTGATCGAGCGCCGACACGCCGGTCTGATGGAACTGATCCGACGCCGCTGTTACGAGAAGACGCCTCGCGCTTACCTGTCGCGCGGCGAGGCGGGGACACTTGGCCGCACGCTCATCATCAACCTGCCCGGCTCGCAGCGCGGCGCGACCGAATCGCTCGAAGCGCTGCTCGACATCCTCCCCCATGCCATCGAAACCCTCCGCGGCGACGTGCGGGACGATGGCCGGCCGACCGCGACGCCGCACCCAACTAACCCGCAGATCGACCTCACCCGCCACCCCCACGCACAGCACCCGTCTAAGGAATAGGGCTATGAACCGATTAATGTCAGTGATGTTCGCCGCCTTTCTGGGCCTTCCCGGGATCGCGCTTGGTCAGGACGATGCCCAAGCCGAGCGAATCCGTCAGCTCGAATCGCAGGTGCAGCAACTGCAGCGGACGGTCGGCGACTTTCAGGATCAGGTCGGCCGACTCCAGAGCCGACTCGGCGAGTCATGGATGAATGAGCGGCGGGCCCAGGAGGTGCGACAACTCGTCGGGGAAGTGTTGGCCGACGCCCAGACCCGCGCGGCGATGCTGGATAACGCGCTTCTGGCCGGCCACGACGGCGCATTCTTCCTGGCCAGCGCCGATGGTGCGTTTCGCCTCAACCTCACCGGCCACCTGCAGGTGCGCTACACGTTCAACCAGCGCGACAACAGCGGCGACGACGACCAGCAAGGCGGATTCAATCTCCGACGCGCCAAGTTCAAGGCCAACGGTTGGGTGACCGTCAGCGACCAGCGGATCAAATACGCCTTCGCATTGGCCAGCGACCAGGACCGAGGCGATCCGCCGGTCTTCGAAGACTACTACATCGAACTGCCCGATTTCCCCTTGCCCGGCTTGAGCGTGCGGGCAGGTCGATCGAAGATGCCCTTTGCCGTGCAGAATCAGACCCACTCCGGCCGGCAGCTCGCCGTCGAGCGGTCGGCGGTGCACGAGGCCTTCCGGGTCGATCGTTCCGAGGGCGTGATGCTCCGCTACGCCGACGAGCGTTGGCGATTCGCAGTGGCGCTGAGCGATGGCATGCAGGCCCAGAAGACCGACTTCAATCAGGACAGCAGCGACTTCGCCGTCACCAGCCGCGCCGAGGTGTTGCTCGCCGGGGAATGGAAGCAGCTCAAAGACCCGGCCATCGCCTGGTCCGGCGAGCCGTTGGGCCTGTTCCTCGGCGGCGGTATCCATTACGAAGTGGCGGAAACCGGTCAAGCCACCCTCGCCGGTACCGACATGATGCTCGGCACCGCCGACGACGTGATCTTCGGCAACGACCGCATGCTCAACTGGACCGCGGATCTCACCTTCGAGCACAGCGGCCTTGGCCTGCTGATCGCCGGCTACGGCCATCATGCGTTTAACGAACTGACCGCGGACTTCAACGACTTCGGCCTGCTCATCGAATCGGGCTACTTCGTCATTCCAGACGTGCTGCAGCCGTACGTCCGCTATGAACTGATCCTGGCCGACGATGGACGCATGCCCGTCGCCAGCGGCAGCATGGAACAACGGACCAACATCTTCACCGTCGGCCTCAACTGGTATCAGCATCGCCACAAGGCCAAGTTCACGCTGGACGTGATCTACGCGCTCGATCCGCTGACCGGCAGCGCCGCCGGGCCCGGCTCCGATCCCGACAGCTTGGCCAGCAGTTCGCTCGGCCTCCGCCCCGACGCCGCGGGTCAGGACGGGCAGATCGTGATCCGGGGCCAGTACCAGTTGATGTGGTAAGTTCACCTCGAACCCTCGATTCTGTGAATTTATCCGATTGATGCTGCCATGACGCGCCTGCCGCTCTCGATCGCCGATCTTTGGCCGACCGCCGCGGTCCGGCGCGCCGATCCGCTGCGCTTCGACCTGCGCGAGCTCTCGGGGTCGCTCGGCGACCTCGGCACGTTCCTGCCCTTGTCGGTGGCGATGGCGCTGACCTGCGGCTTGGACATCGGCCTGATCTTCATCTTCGCCGGGCTGATGAACATCGCCACCGGCATCACCTTCCGCCAACCGATCCCCGTTCAGCCGATGAAGGCGATCGCCGCCGTCGCCATCGCCGAGGGACTGAGCGCCGGGGCGATCGCCTCGGCGGGGATGGTCATGGGCGTGGCCGTGTTCACCCTCGCGATCGTCGGCGGCGTCGATTGGATCGCCCGGTCGATCCCCAAACCGGTCGTTCGTGGTATCCAGGCGGGGGTCGGCGTGAAACTCGCATGGACAGGCATGCAGTGGCTCGCATCGCTACCGGCGATCGCTTGGGACAGTTGGCTGGTGGCAGGCGCGGTCGGGGCGTTGGTGATGGTGATGATCGGTCGGCGCCAGCCCGTGCTGCTTTACGTGTTCGGCATCGGGTTTGTACTGCTGGGTTTGGGCCGCACGGGGGCGTATCAGAACCTCGCGTTCGAGCTGCCCGCTTTTCATGTCGTGACGCCAAACGCCGGCGAGTGGTGGGCCGGCCTCACGCGCGGCGCGATCCCCCAACTCCCGCTGACGCTGCTGAACTCGGTCATCGCAGTCTGCGCCCTCAGCGGCGATTACTTCCCCCGCCGAGGCATCGCCCCACGCCGCGTGGCCGCCAGCGTCGGCCTGATGAACCTGCTGTGCGTGCCCTTCGGCGGCATGCCCATGTGCCACGGCGCAGGCGGCCTCGCGGCGCAACACCGCTTCGGCGCACGCACCGGCGGCAGCGTCGTCATGCTCGGCACGATGAAAGTGATTGCCGGCCTGTTGCTCGGCGGCGTCCTGCTCACCGCATTGCCGCACTATCCCATGTCCATCCTTGCCGTCATGGTCATCTTCGCGGGCCTGACGCTGGCTCGAGCCGCGAAAGATTGTCTCCACGGCCGATCGCTGCTGATCGTCGCCACGATGCTCGGCCTGATCGTCGCGGTCAACACGCTGGCCGGATTCGTGATCGGCTGCACAATGGCCGGCTTATTCGCCTGGATCGATCGAAAGCGCAGCTCGACCGCATGAAGCGATTACCCGTCTACATCCTCGCCGGCGGCCGCAGCAGTCGCTTCGGGTCGGACAAGGCCCGAGCGATCCTCAAAGACCAGCCGCTGCTTGGTCACGTGGCGAACATGCTCCAGCCGGTCGCTTCGAGCATCACCATCGTCGCCGACCGCCAAGGCAAGTACGACGACCTGGGCTTTCGCACGATCGCCGATCGCCAGCCCGGCCTCGGCCCGCTGGGCGGGCTCGATACCGCGCTGCATGACTTGCCGACCGGCAGCGGTTGGCTGCTGCTGTGCTGCTGTGATGCAATGGTCATCCGCTCCGCCTGGCTGGAACAACTGATCGCGGCCGCCAATGACGGGCACGATGCGGTGGCATTCCAGGCCACGCACTGGCAACCCATGCCGGCTTTGTATGCCGCGGGCGCCCGGCCGAAAGTTGCCACGCGCCTCGCGCGGGGCCATCGGAGCATGCAACGACTGCTCGATCAACTGGCCACCATGCCGCAACCGCTTCCGCCGGATTGGCCTGAGCACTGGCAGATCAACACACCGCACGACCTCAAGCGACATCTCGCGCAGGATCGCTGAGCGGCAGCCAAAATCACATCGCACGCCATGTCGCCTTTACTCCCCCCACCCCGCCGCCGAGCCGACCTCGATCACCACACGCCACGGCCCAATCGCCACGATCAGATCATGCATCACCGCCCGCAACCGTCCG
>CAZUHK010000150.1:2221-7934 GCA_964620345.1 uncultured Planctomycetaceae bacterium | reverse complement strand
GGCCGACTTCATGTCCAAGCCGCACGGCCCGCGCCCGCAGGGCGTGCCGCTGCCGATGAAGGAACTGCTCTGGCGGCACATGCCGATGTACACCGCCGCCGGCGAGCCCAACGAACTCAAGCAGCGCGTGTGGGACCGCATCCGCCCCACGCTCTATGCCCAGGTCGAGTGGTTCAACCAGCAGGCCCCGCGTCGCGGCGGGCGCGACGCCGACGCACTCGAAGCTGAAAAACTCTTCCCCGCCCCGCCGAACATGACCGAGTACCGCAAGGCCCACGGCCTGCCCGAGCCCGACGCCGCGGCGAACTGATCCCCGCGCCCGGCGCTCGTGAACCGCGCACCGTCTGCCGCGTCCAACGGGGCGAGGGGCGCGATGGCGCGCCCGACCGGCTGCTTGGCCGGCAACTTGATGAGCCACCCACCGGGAACACCGCGCATCGACCGCGCCGCGCTGTCGCCGCGCTACGAACACCAGGAGATCCGCGATGAACACGACCGAATCGAACGTGAACGGGAGCAGCGAGCAACCCACCGTCAGTGAAGAAGTCCGACAGACGCTCGACACGCTGCTGCCGTGGGGCATTTCGTTTCTGATGCATTTGGCGGTCGGGCTGCTGGCGGTGTTCGCGATCTGGATCGCCCCGATGAGCGAAGACGAACCGCCGCCGATCGTGCCCACGATGGCCCCGGTCGATGCGCCCGCGCCGCGGCTGACGCCCACCGAACCGCTGGGCGAAGAAACCAGCGAACTGGCGGTGAATATCGAGAAGACCGACGTTCAGCAGACCACGCCCGACCCGTGGAACGCCCTCGGCGTGGACGGCGCGGTCGATCTGCCCCGGGGCCCGAAGGTCAAGCCCGAGGGATGGAAGAACCGCAGGAAAGGCAAGATCATCGGCCCCGACCCCGAAGGTGGCGG
The DNA here is from genome assembly GCA_964620345.1 of uncultured Planctomycetaceae bacterium. GTDB lineage: Bacteria > Planctomycetota > Phycisphaerae > Phycisphaerales > Zrk34 > CAZUHK01. Next base: position 7,015 of record CAZUHK010000150.1, on the reverse strand, counting down.
GCCGCGGCGCGTGGTGTACGTGATCGACGCCTCGGGTTCGATGGTCGAGAAGTTCGCGCTGGTCCAGCGCGACCTGGTGAGCGCGATCCATCGGCTGGGCGAGGCCGACCGGTTCAACGTGATCTTCTTCCAGCAGGACACGGCGATCACGGTGCTGCCGACCGGCCTGTCGCGCGGCACGGCCAAGGCCAGGCGCCTGGCGATCGAGCGGGCCGGCGAGGGCACGGCGTTCGTCCGCCCGCGCGGCGGTTCCAACCCGCTGCCGGCCCTGGCCGCGGCGCTGCGGCTGCGGCCGGCGCGGATCGTGCTGCTGTCGGACAACATCACCGGCTCGGGGCGCTACCAGATCGAGCTGGCCGCGCTGCTGGCCGAGGTCCAGCGGATGAAGCAGCGCTTCGCCACGCCGCACACGCGGATCGACACGGTGCAGTTTCTCCGGCCCGACCCGAACCACGCCCTGCGCCGCCTGGCCGAGCAACACCACGGGCGGTACCGCTTCGTCGCCGAGCGCGATCTGCAGTAGCCGCGCCGGTCGGCCGGTCGGCCCGGCGCGGCCGACTGGACAAAACGGCTGTAACCCATTTCAATGGTATCTCTTGCCGCCGGTCCGCGGTGGCGAACCGAAACGGCGGGTCGGGCGTCCAAACCCATGGATACCCCGACCTTCGTCTGTGGAGGCATGCGCATGTGGTGGTTGACATTCGCCGATGAAGACAAAGGCCCGGCCAAGCCGGACCGCCCCAGCCCCAAGCCCCGGCAGGCTGCGCCCGCCGCCGCCGCGGCCGTCGACCCCGAGGCCCAGGACGACGAGCAGGCCAGCGTCGGGGAAGAGGTCAACACCATGCTCACGATGCTCCTGCCGTGGGCGATCTCGCTGCTGCTGCACCTGGGCATCGGCTTGCTGGCGGTGTTCGTGGCGTTCACGCTCGGCGTCGAGGAAGAGGAAGAGCCGCCGATCATCCCCGAAGCCCGCATGCTCAACGATGCGCCCAGCGAACTGCTGACCCACTCCGAAGACCTCGAAGTCACCGCGACCACCGAAATCCCCCGCGATATCCAGACCCAGGAAGTCGCCCAGGGCGATCCGCTGAGCGCGCTGACCACCGACGCGGCGACCGACATGGCGCTGATCGGGGTGACCGGCTCCAAGGCGCTGCCGGCCGGCTCACGCATCGGCAAAGACCCGTTCGGCGTGGGCATGTACGGCGTGGGCGGCAACGCGCGCACCATCGCCTACGTCGTCGACGCCTCCGGATCGCTCATCGATACCCTGCCGTTCGTCATCGAAGAGCTCAAAGACTCGTTCCGCAAGCTCAGCCCCGAGCAACGGTTCACCGTGATCTTCTTCCAGGCCGGCGCCGCGATCGAGGTGCCCGTGCCCCACCGCGGCCTGAAGCGCGCCACGCCCGAGACCATCCAGAAAGTCGCCGACTGGATCTCCCTGGAGTCGGGCAACATCGTCCCCCGCGGCTCGACCACCCCGGTCGATGCGGTCTCCCGGGCGATCAGCTATCGGCCGGACCTGATCTACGTGCTGTCGGACAACATCACCGGCAAGGGTCGCTTCTCGATCGACCAGGCCGAACTACTCGAACGCATCAACGACGCCAAGCGCCGGCGGGGCGCGAACAAGACGCGGATCAACACGATCCAGTTTCTCTACCCCGACCCGCTGGGCACGCTCAAGACCATCGCCGCGCAGCACGAGGGCCGGTACCGCTTTGTCGACGAATCAGTGGTGGGCACGCGATGAAATGCAGTGACATGACCGTGACACGGATGCGAATGGTGGCGACCCTGGCCGCGTGCCTGGCCGTGGCGGCGCAGGCGGACACGATCCAGCTCGGCGGCCTGCCGATGTCGGACGTGCGGATCACGAACATCGCCGACGGGAAGATCGAATACTTCGCCGGCGGGGCGCGGCGGTCGGTCGAGCTGGACCGGGTGACCGCGATCGAGTTGTCGGCCCACCCGGACTACGCCGCGGCGGTCGCGAAGATCGACAGCGAACCGCGGGCCGCGGCCGATCAGCTCCGCGACGTGCTGGACGAAGTCGATCAGAAGTTCCTCAAGCCGCTGGTCCGCATCCAGCTCAGCCGGGCCCTGGACAAGGCCGGCAAGTACGCCGATGCGTTCGAGCAATACTTCCAGGTGATCCAGGCCGACGCCAGCTCGTGGTACCTGGGCCAGGCGCCGACGAACTATCCGAAGGATGACCAAGCCCGCGCCGCGGCGGCGAAGCTCGTGCGGCAGGCGTCGGCCGACACGCGCGACCGCGGCGCGCGCGCGGTGCTGAACGATCTGCTGGCCGACCTGGAAGGCGGCGCCGCCGGTGGCGACGATCCGCGGCGGGCCGCGGCCGATCCGCCGGTCGCCGCCGACGATCAGCCCGAAGCGGCCGCGCCGACCCCGGCGCCGGCCGACGTCGAGGTGCGCCAGGCGGCCAACATCGGCGCGCTGATGCGCGTCGAGCGCTTCGACCAGGCGCTCGAAATGGTCAACCAGGCGATCGACAACCCCGACCTGCCCGGCCGCGAAAAGGTGCTGCCCGACCTGTACTTCCAGCGCGGTCAGGTCGAGGCGAAGCTGAATCGGCCGCTGCAGGCCGCCGGCTCGTTCCTCCGCGTCGCGGTACACTTTCCCGACCACGACCTGGCCATACCGGCATTGGAATCGGCCGGGGCCATGTTCGCCGCGGCCGACCGGCACGCCGCGGCCGGGCAGACCTACAAAGCGGCGATCCAACGAACCACCGACCGCACCGCCCGCCAGCGCATTCAACAAGCGCTCGACCGCCTGCCCCAGCCGTAAACGGGCAACGCGAACGCCCCCGAAGCCATTGACACCGATCGATCACAAGGAGAACGCATGGGACTGGTTAAACATCGCTGGATGACTCTCGCCGTGTGCAGCATGACGCTGTTGACGTGGACCGGCACCGCGCTGGCGCAGGACGGCGGCGGCGGCGGCGGCGGTGGCGGCGGCGGCGTCAGCTACGCGGCGATGTTCTTCGGCCTGCGCGGCGACTTCCTGGGCAAATCCATCACCTGGCTGCTCATCCTCATGTCCATCGCCACCGTCGCGCTGGTCATCCACTTTTTCATCCAGAACCGCCGGGTCAACATCCTCCCCCAGGAAGCGGTCGCGGAGATCGAAGGCCTGCTGAGCGACCGCAAGTTCCGCGATGCGATCGAACTCAGCGAGCAGGAGCCCAGCATCTTCGGCGAGATCATGCACGGAGCGCTGTCCGAGGCGTCCAATGGCTACGGCGCCATGGAACGCGCGATCGAAGAGACCAGCGACCTGGCCGCCACCCGAAAGACCCGCTCGATCGAAATCCTCAACGTGCTGGGCGCGATCGGCCCGATGATCGGGCTGTTCGGCACGGTGTACGGCATGATCGTGGCGTTCGTCACCATCGAATCCACCGATGGCAAGGCCTCGCCGACCGAGCTGGCCGCGGGCATCTCGACCGCGCTGGTCACCACGTTCTGGGGCCTGATCGTGGGCATCCCCGCCGTCGCCGCCGCCGCCCTGGTCCGCAACCGCATCGACGCGCTGGTCACCGAGTCCATGGTCGAAGCCGAGGCGCTGATCGGCCGCTTCCGCCCCGGCGCCGCCAAGAAGCCGACCGGTGAAAAGACCGCCAACGAGAAGACCGGCCCGGCCACGCCCCGGCCCAAGGCCTGAGCCGGCCGACGCACGGAGTGCCGCGATGAAGCACCGCAAAGCGGAAAAATCCGAGATCAAACTGAACATGACCTCGATGCTCGACATCGTGTTCCAGTTGATCATCTTCTTCATCCTCGTGACCAACTTCGCCGCGGCCGACCTGCCGCCGCTCGAGCCGCCCGACCCGCTGGAGTCCAAGGCACGGGAACTGGAAACCGCCTTCAAGCGCACGATCAACATCGTCCCCGAACTGCGCGTCGTGGGCACCAACGACCGCGGCCGATCCATCGAAGAAGCGACCGGCCTGGCCCAGCGCGTCCAGCTCGCCGACAAGCACTACGCCGTCGACCAGGCCAGCATGAAGGCCCTGACCCAGGAACTCAAGGACGTGCAGGCGATGCGGCCGGACCAGAAACTCGAAATCGACCTGCGCGTGGACAAGCGACTGCAGTTCGATCAGGTCCAGCCGGTCATGATCGCCATCACCGGCGCCGGCATCGCCCGGGTCAACCTCGTGGCGCTGGTCGACGTGAGGCAGCAGAACTGATAAAGGAGCCGCCGCATGGCCCCCCGCCCCAGCGACCCGCGCTCGAAGATGCACTCGGACCACGATGCGCTGCGCAAGGTCGAGCAGACCGACACGGTCCATCACGAAAGCTCGATGAAGAAGCGGCGCGGCAAGTCCGGCGTGCGTGAACTGAACCTCACGTCGATGCTCGACGTGACCTTCCAACTGCTGATCTTCTTCATCCTCACCGCGAACTTCGCGATCGACGAGGGCGTGCTCGCCGCGGACATGCCCCAGGGCGTGCCGCCCGAGCCGGTCGACGTCCAGCCCCCGCCCGACGAGCCGATCGTCATCGTCCTGCGCGCCGTGGGCGACAACGCGGGCATCTGGATCCAGCGAGGCCGATCCATCCCCGATGGGGATTTCGACGAGTTGTTCAGCATCCTCAACGGCTGGCGTTACGACCCGCAGGAAAACCCCAACGGCACGTTCGAGGCCGACAACCCCATCATCATCAAGCCCATGCCCAAGGTGAAATGGGGCCACGTGGTCTCGGCGTTCAACGCGGTGGTGCGTGCCCGCTACTCCAACGTGAGCTTTGCCCAGGCGGGGTA
>CAZUHK010000150.1:0-2121 GCA_964620345.1 uncultured Planctomycetaceae bacterium | reverse complement strand
GGCCTGCTGGACATGGGCCTGGACGAGGCGGTCAAGGCGATGCTGGAAAACCCCTCGTCCAACGCCTCGGAAGCCGCGGGTATCCGCAACGCGCTGATCGATTCGTGGCTGACACAACAGACCGGCGCGGCCGAGGCGTTCCTCGACGCCGTCGAAGCGATCGTGCGCTACCACCGGAAGATGCTCAACGCCCCCGAGCACGCCGACCACTGGGCCCGGGCGATCTGGTCGGCCGACGTGGCCCAGCGGCTGCTGCTCAGCGGGCTGCCCAGCTACCTTTACGCCGGCGACTTCGCGCTGCTGGGCTTCCCGGATGTCGGCCAGCGGCGGGTGGTCGACGCCGTCGCGGCCCACAGCTACCAGATCCTCAGCGACGCCGAGGACGAGCACTTCCGTCTGATCCGCACGCTCCGGGCCGACCCGCAGTTCGTGTTCAAGTACGTGAACACCGGCTACCTCGATCAGATGCAGCGGTACATGAAGCTCAACGTGCCCTACTACCGGGCGTGGGCGATCGCGTATCTGCTGACGCAGACCGACGACGGACCGTATTTCTCCAAGCAGCGCGACGCCGCGGGCCACCGCCGATCGCTGCTGAAGCTCGCGTCGGGCGACGTGACGACGCTGATGGACCAGGCCGAGCAGTTTCAGCTCAACGATGACACGCTGGCGCAGCTTCAGTTGCTCGGGGCGCATCTGTCGCTGTACCAGGGCGCGGCCGGGGAGGCGATCACCCGGCTGGACAAGGGCGCCGGCTTCGAGGAGGCGACGGACTACACCAAGGCGCTGATCGCGCTGACGCGCGCCAAGGCCCAGCAGGCGGCCGGCCAGAGCCAGCAGGCCGACGCGACGCTGACCGAGCTGGCCAAGACGCCGTTCATCCAGCAAAGCCCGCTGCACCGTGTGATCATCACCGACCGGCGTTTCATGCCCCGGTTCCAGGCCGCGGTCGAGTCGCAGGACGCCTACAAGAAGAGCCAGTTGCTCAACGAGGCGTTCGACGTGTACGTGAACCTGTTCAACTCCGGGGCGATCCCCAAGCCGTTCGAGGGCGCGGTGCGCGACTTCGTCGAGGGCCGATACAAAGACCAGATCCCCGAAGGCGTGGAGGTGGTGGCCCTGCCGCCGGCGGTGCGGTTCGCGAAGGTGCGCCAGCTCTACGACCAGGCCGAGCAACTGAACAACGCCGGCCAGACCGACGCGGCGAAGCAGAAGTACGGCCAATGCGCCGCGGCCGCGGCCAAGCTGATCGACGACGCCCAAGAAAACCTCACCGATTCACTGCACGCGGAGGTCCTGTTCTACAAGGGCGTGAGCGAGCTGCGGATGCAGGACATCCGCGCGTCGCTGACGACGTTCCTGTCGCTGGCCGAAAACTTCCCCGCGACCCAGCGCGGCGAGCAGGCGGCGAGCGTGGCGTTCGTCACGCTGGCCAAGCCGGCCTACCAGAAGTTGTCCGATGACGCGGGCGTGGCCGAGCTGTACGAGCGGTCGCTGAAGGTGCTGCTGGAGAAATACCCCACGACCGACCTGGCGAAGCTGGGCACGTACGACTACGCCGCGTTCCTCCGCGAGCAGGGCCGCTACCCCGAAGCCGTCAAGGCCTACGACAACGTGCCGGAGAATCACCCCGCTTACCTCAACGCGCGGTACGAGCAACTGGCCTGCCTCGCGGCGCAGTGGTCGGAGGCGCCCGGCGGGCAGCGCGGCACGCTGGCGACGCGGCTGAACATCGCGGTGCGAAACTTCGTCGATCTGGCCGAGCAGCACATGCCCCGCGTCCAGGGCGACGCGCGGCGCACGCTGCGGGAGCACACGGCCGCGGCGCTGCTGATCCGGGCGCAGATGCTCAACGAATCCGCGGGCCGGCCCGACGAGGCGATGAAAATCCTCCAGCGGGTACAGGAAGACTACACCGACCTCGATGCCCTCAAGCCGCGCATCCTCGGGCTGACGATCCGCGTGCGGCAGAAGCAGGGCGACTACGCCCAAGCCCAGCGCCTGCTCACCCAGTACATGCAGCAGGCACCCGACAAGGCCGGGCCGCTGGCGCTGTCCGTGCTCACCGCGATCAACGGCGAGATCAAGCAGTTGGCCGCCGCGGGCGATCAGCAGGACCAG
>CAZUHK010000149.1:0-7990 GCA_964620345.1 uncultured Planctomycetaceae bacterium | reverse complement strand
ACAACTGGCCGCGATCGCCAAGGACGAAGACCTGAGCAAGTTCGTGCTTTAGAGCGTTTCGCGGCATTTCCGGCCGCTTGCGGCTTCGCGCTATCGCCGGACCCAGTGGCTCCGACGCGAAGCCGCAAGCGGCCAAAATTGACGCAAGTTGCTCTAAAAACCCCAACCTCGGGATTCACCGGCTCAGGTGTTCGAGCATGACGCGCTGCAGCGCGTCGCGCGGCGCGGGTTGACCGATCCAGCGCTCGAACTGCGCGGCGCCCTGTCGGACGAACATGTCCACGCCGCTGATCGTCACGGCCCCCGCGGCCTTCGCCTCGCGCAGCAGCCGCGTCTGGACGGGGTTGTAAATCGTGTCGAACACCACCGTGCCTTCGCCCAGGCATTGGGGGTGCTCGGGCATCGGCGTGGCGTCGACGTCGGGCGACATGCCGACCGACGTGCAGTTGATGAACACCTCGCAACAGCTCTTGGGCAGGTTCTCCAGCGGCGCGGCGACGACCTTCGCGCCACCCCCGGCGAACTCATCCGCGAGGGTCTGGGCGCGTTGGCGTGTGCGGTTGTACACCACGATGGTCGCGCCGTGCTCGGCGAAGCCGGCGACGATCGCCCGCGCCACGCCGCCGGCGCCGATCACCGCGACGCGCCGCCCGGCCAGGCCGTCGCGCCCCACGCCCAGCCGATCGCAGACCGAATCGATCGCCGCGGCGTAGTCGGTGTTGCTCGCGTCGAGCGAACCATCTTCGCCGACGCTCAGCGTGTTGGCCGCGCCGATGCGCCCGGCCAGCGGCTCAACCGCGCCACCGGCCTCGCGCACGAAGCGGATCAGGTTTTCCTTGTGCGGGATCGTCACCGACGCCCCACGCAAGTGCAGCGATGCGCAGTCGAGCCAGGCGCCGACGGTGGCCTTGAAGTGCTCGTACTCCGGCGGGATGGGCATGAGCAGGTAGACCGCGTCGGTATCGGTTTCATCGAACCCGGCGTTGTGGATCGCGGGGCTCATCGAGTGGGCGACGGGCCAGCCGATCACGCCGAACACCTGCGTGCCCGGCCCGATCGCATCCCAGCGGTACAGCGATTTCATCGTGCCCACGCCGACCTGCCCGGGCGCGGTGGTGGTCTGATCGTCCAGCCCGCAGAAGGTGAGCAGGGCCCCGAACTTTTTCGCGAGGATGCGCGACGGCTGGCCGAACGCGCCCATGCACAGGGCGATGGTGGGTTTGTGCTGCGCGGCGATCAGCTCGAACGCCTCGAGGTTGTCCCGCAGCGAGCGCGCGTGCCAGGCGACCTTGATCACGCGGCAGGCCGGGTCGTTCGCCATCGTCTCGACGCGCTGGAACAGGTCGGCCGGGCGGCGGTCGAAGTCGTGCGTGGAAAGGATCAGCCCCGGGCCCTGCGGGTCGGCGACGAGGTCGCGGATCGCCCGTTGCAGCGTGGGCGAGGCCTGGTAGGCGCTGAGCTCGACGTCGATGTACGCCGGCTGCCCGGCGGCCGCGGCGCGGTACGCGGCGAGGCGCGTGGGTTGATCCCCATCGAACAGCCCGCCCTCGGCCGCGCCGCGACAGGTCACGATGCACGGCAGGGGCGAGTCAGCGACCAGCTCGGTCAGCGCGACCGGGTGGTCGACGAACGAATCGATGCGATACTCGACCATATCCGCGCCGCGTTCGGCCGCGAGGGCCGCGTCGGCGTGGGCCTGGTCCAGCGCGTTGACGGTGATGGAGACGGCCAGCCGCGTCATGGTCGTGAGTATAGGCGATGGGCGCGGCCAAGCCCCCGACGTCGTGCGGTTTTCGCGGCGGCCGCGTCGACGCGCCGCGCCCTTAAGCCGATTCGGCGCGGCGCAGCCACTCGGCTTCGAGCGGTTCGAGTTCGTCGGCCGCGGCCTGACGCTGGGCGAGAATCTCGTTGAATTGCCCGGGATCGCGGTACAGGTCCGGGTCGGCCAGTTGCTCGTCCAATTCCGCGACGCGCGTGGCCAGGGCTTCGACCCGCTGCTCGACCTGTTCATCAGACAGGTGCCAGTGCTTGCCCCGCTTCTTCGGCGACTTCTTCGGCGACTTCTTCGATGACTTGCTCGGCGCCCCGGTCTTAGTCCTCGCCGCTTGCGGCTTCGCCCGATCTTCACGCCCCGCCCGCTCGACCCGCGCCGGCTTGTCCGCCGCCCCACCGGCCTCTGCCGCGCTCGCCGCGTCCTTCGCCGACACCTCGGCCTGCGCCGCCAGCCACTGCTCGTAGGTTCCCAGAAAGTGCCGCACCTGCCCGCCGCCCTCGAACACGAGCAGTTCATCGACCGTGTCCTGCAAGAGCCGGCGGTCGTGGGTGATGAGGATCAGCGTGCCATCGTATTCGGCCAGGGCCTGTTCAAGCCGCTCGGCGGAGGGGATGTCCAGGTGGTTGCTCGGCTCGTCGAGTACCAGCAGGTTGTGCCCGCCGACCATCAGCGACGCGAGCACCGCCCGCGTGCGCTCTCCGCCGGACAACACGCCGAACGGCTTGTCCTGATCGTCGCCGCTGAACAGGAACGCCCCGGCCAGGTCGCGCGCCGATTGCTCGGCGGTATCCGCGACGTGCCGCTGGAGGAACGTGACCGGCGTGTCCTGATCGTCCAGGTGCTCGTGGGTCTGGTGGTAGTAGCCGACGCTGACCTGCGCCCCGAGGCGGACGTGGCCGCGGTCGGGTTCGTCGCGGCCGATCAGGATGCGGGTGAGCGTGCTCTTGCCGCAGCCGTTGGGCCCGATCACGCCCAGCCGCTGGCCTCGCTTGATCGCGATGGAAAACCCATCGGCGAGCACCAGGTCGTCGTACCGCTTGGTCACCGCGTCGGCGGTGACGACGATGTCGCCGCTGCGCTTGGTCGGGGGGAGGTTGAGGTTCATCACCTTCTGGACATGCGCCTGCTCGACGACCTGGTCGCGGATGAAGCGGTCGAGCTTTTTCTGCCGGCCCCGCGCTTCCTTGGCGCGCTGGCCGGTCTTGTATCGCTGGATGTACTGCTTCTGCTGGCGGATGTAGTCCTGCTGCTTGTCGAACACGCGCTGGTGTTCGAGGCGGCGGACCTCGCGCTGCTCGCGGTAGGCGGTGTAGTTGCCGGGGTATTCGACGAGTCGGCCGCGGTCGAGCTCGACGATGCGGTCGACCACCTCGTCCAGCAGCCAGCGGTCGTGGCTGATGAGCATGACCGCGCCTTCGTAGGCGTTGAGGAACTGTTCGAGCCACTGGCGGCCTGCGATGTCCAGGTGGTTGGTCGGCTCGTCGAGCAGCAGCACATCGGGGTGGCTCAGCAGCAGCTTGGCCATCGCCAGCCGCGCCTTCTGCCCGCCGGACAGGCCCGAGACCGGCACGCTGAACGTCTCATCGCCCAGGCCCAGGCCGTGCAGCGTCGCGTCGATCTTGTGGTCCACCGCATACCCGCCGGCCGCCTCCACCTCGTGCTCGACCTGCTCGTAACGCTTCATCAGCCGATCGAGTTGCTCGTCGTCGGCCTCGGCCATCTCGTGCGAGATCTGTTCGAGCTGTTCGTGAAGCTTCGCGAGGTCGGCGAACGCGCCGTCGGCCTCGCGCCGCAGCGTCCTGGTCGAATCCAGCTTCGGATCCTGCGCCAGGTAGCCCACGCGCACGGTCCGGCCGACCTGCACCTGCCCGGCATCGGGCTGAAGCTGGCCGGTGAGCAGGCGCATGATGGTGGTCTTGCCGGTGCCGTTGCGGCCGACCAGGCCGATGCGCTGGTTGCGGTCGATGGTGATCGACGCGCCGTCGAGGATGCGACGGTCGCCGAACGAAAGCTCCACGTTGGCCAGCGATGCCAGTGCCATGGTGCGAGAGTGTAGCGGCGAAGCGCGTTCGACCAAACCCGCCGCAACCGGCGGGGGCGGTTCAGCCCGGCGTGGACCGGCGGCGAACCGCGAACCTACGCTGTGCCGTTAACGGGTCCGACGCAAACACCCTTTCCTCACACGGGAGCATCGGTATGAATCGCATCAAGGCAGGCGTGGCGGGCGTGGTCGTGGCGGTAGTCGTGGGCGGCGCGATCGCGAGCTTCAGTGCCGCGCAGATGAACGGCGACGCGGCAATGACCTACGACTTTAAGGATCCCAAAGGTGTCAACGGCATCGTGTTCGTCATGGACTCGCAGATCGAGCCGATCGTCGGCATGGCCAACGGCGTCGGCGGGGAGCTGAGCTACGACCCGGCCGACCCCAAGGCCACCCGCGGCACGCTCACGCTCGATGCCCAATCGCTACAGACCTCCAATCCGACGATGACCGAACACCTGCACGGCGCCGAGTGGCTGAATGTCCAGGCCCACCCGACCATCACGTACACCATCGAGAAGGTCACGAAGGTCGCCGAGCACCAGGACGGTTCGCACGCGCTGGCCGTGGACGGCACGCTGTCGCTGACCGGGGTGAAGCTGGCCAAGTCGATCGAGATCCACGCGACGCCCGTGCCCGGGGCCGCCGAGCGGCGCGGCGGCGGCAAGCACGGCGACCTGCTCGTGCTGCGGACGACGTTCGACGTGTCGCGCAAGGACTTTCAGATCAAGCCGGACCTGACGGCCGAGAAGGTCGGCCCGTCGATCAAGATCATCGCGCACATCACCGGCTACCAGAAGTAGGCCGGGCCGCGCGGTCAGCGGGTTTCAGCCCGCGGCGTGGGCGGGCGTGTCGGCGATGCAGACGCGGTTGCGGCCGGCGGCCTTGGCGCGTTTGACGCGGGCCTCGGCCAGGTCGACCAGGGCCTGGGGCTGAGCGCCGTCGTCGGGCGCGCTGGCCACGCCGATGCAGCAGGTCAGCGCCGCCGGGCCCTCGTCCGGCGCGGCGGTCAGCGCCATCGCCTCGATCCGCCGACGGATGCGCTGGGCCAGGCCCGCGGCGTCGGCCGCGGGCGTGTCGGGGCAGATGAACACGAAGCGATCGGCGGTGTGGCGGATCGGCCGATCCGTCGCGCGGCAGCAGTCGCGCAGCGTCTGGGCCACCTGATTGAGCGCGGCGTTGGCCGCGCTCAAGCCCAGGCGATGGTTGAGTTCGTCGAAGCGATCGAGGTCGATCATCAGCAGCGACCAGGGCCGGCCGCGGCGGCAGATCGGTGCGGTGAGATTTTCGAACTGCGAAAAGCTGGGCAGGCCGGTGAGCGGATCGGCCAGGGCGAGCTGGGCCATCTGCTCGCGGAGGGTGGCGTTCTGCAGCGCGGTCGAGAGCATCGGCGCCAGGGCTTCGAGCAGGTAGAGCTGGTAGCGCTCGATGCGTTCGCCGCCGCGCCGGCCGATCCAGACGATGCCCTGGCTGCGGTCGTGACTGGTCAGCGTGGTGGCGGCGACGGCTTCGATGCCCGCCTGGTACATCGCGCCCAGGTGTTCGTCCTGGCTGAGGTCGGTCCACAGGTTCGTGCTGCGCTGGCTGAGCACGGTGGGCATGAGCTTGGTCTGCACGGCGTGGGCGAGCTTCTGGCCGGTGCCCAGCAGCGTCTGCTTCGCGCCGTCGTGGATCAGTTGCTGGCCGCGCCGCCCGTCGTCGGCGTGACGGATGGCGATGCCCACGACCTCCACGCCCATCATCCGGTGAAGCTCCAGCACCGCCTGCTCGAGCAGTTGTTCGACGTCGCCGGCCTGATGCACCTGCTCGCCCATGCGGCGCAGCGCCCGCAACTGCAAGTCCTGCTGATCGAGCAGGCGGCGGTTGCGCACCTCGGGGGTGACATCCTGCACCACCCACAGTTGCGCCAGGGCCTGGCCGTCGGCGTCGTGTACGGCGATGGCCTGGAAGCGGAAGGTGCCGCTGCGCGTTTCGAACTGCTCCTGGCAGGGCCGATCGATCTGGGCGCAGGCCGAGCGCATGCGCCGGTCGAACGTCTCGCCGTCGAGCACATCGAGCGAGGCCCAGAACTCGGCCGGCTCGTAGGGCTGATCGATCACCGCGTCGGGGTGGACGTTGAGCAGTTGGCACAGCCGGGCGTTGGCGGTGATCACGCGCCGGTCGGGCCGCAGCAGCAGGATGCCGTCGGACATGTGATCGATGACCAGGTCCAGCAGGTGGCGCTGCTCGGTGACCTGGCGGATGAGCTGTCGGGTTTCGCTGACGTCGACCAGCGAGACGCGGACCTGTTCGAGCGTGTGGTCCGGGCCGTACACCCCGGCGAACTGCATGTCAACATCGCGTGCCCGGCCGGCGATGCTCAGTTGCATCTGGCAGCGGGTGACCTGGTCGAGCTGCAATCGGTCGACGCTCTGGCGGAAGGCGGTGCGGTCCTTGGGATGGACGTAGTCGAGCACGCTCACGCCTTGCATCGCGGTTTCATCGGACAGGCCGAACAGGTCGGCGGCCTGCCGGTTGGCTTCGACGACCTTGCCGCGGGCGTCGATGCTGATCATGGCCGCGGGGGCGAACTGGTAGAGGTGCTCGAACGCCTTCTCGCGGCGGCGGAGCTTTTCGGTCATCTCATCGAGCCGATCGAGCATGTGGCCGATCGCCCGGCCCAGGTCGCCGAACTCGCCGATCAGCTCGTCGGCGGTGGCGTGGAACTGCTCGGGCGTGGCGTTCTCGGCCGCCAGGCGATTGATGCGCAGCAGCGGGTTGATGAACCACCGCCGAAGCAGCAGCAGGCCCGCGAGGGTGAGCACGCCCAGCAGCAGCCAGGCGGTGGCGACGTTCTGCACCGTCGCGCCGCGCGCCTGCTCAGCCAGGCGCGGCCCGTCGATCACCAGGCGAAGCTGGTGGGGGTGCTCGGGCGCGCCGAACGGCACGGTCAGCACGGTCAGCCGGCCCAGGTCGAGGTTGCCGATCGCCCCGGCGGTCTGGGGCCCCAGCTTCCACGTCGCGGCGCGGGTCAGGTCATCGGGCCACCGGCCGGCGACAATGCTGGGCTGGCCGGGGCATTCCAGGCGGATCGCCGCCAGCCGAGGATCCTGGGCGAACAGCTCGAGCACGTACTGGGCCGACTGCCGCCGATCATCGGCGATCAGCGGCCGCAGCACCTCGGTCAACTGCTGGGCGACGGTCGTGACCTGCTGGCTGGCCGCGGTCGCCGCCTCGTGCCGCGCGTGGCCGTACTCCAGCGCCGCCAGCCCGATCGACAGCACCACGCCGCCCAGGCAGAAGCCGACGACCATTCGTGTGACCAGCGAACCGGTCCAGTGACAACCACGCATCGCGAGCATCCCTGCGCGCTAGAACAATCGATCCGTTAACACCGGTTGTATCGACCAATGCAAGCGGCGCATTGATCGCCCCGGCTGGGTTTTCGTGGTGGTCCGCACCGGTTATTGGTTGCGGTAAAGCCCGTGCTCGCGGATGTAGGCCAGCACGGCCGGCGGCAGCGCGGCCGCGACCTGCGGATCGTCCGGCCCGCGCTCGGCCAGGCCGCGGCGCACGCCGCTGCTGGACAGGTCCATCGCCGGCACCTCGACCAGACGCTTGCACCATTGATCGCGCCGCGCGGCCGGCAGCTCGGCCAGGAACGACGCCGCATCGTGCGGCGGGCGGATCATGACCACCGGCTCGGCCAACGCCTCGATGCGATCGGGCGACCGCCACTGATCGAAGATCAGCGCCATGTCCATGCCGATCAGCAATCGCAGCATCGCCTCCGGGCCGACGATGTCGCGCAACCGATCGAGCGTGTCGACGGTGTAGCTCGGGCCGCCGCGCTTCAGCTCGACGGCCCACACCGCGGCCCACGGCTCATCGGCCAGCGCCGCGCGGAGCATCGCGGCGCGGTGTTCGCCGGCCGTGCGCTGCTCATCGGGCTTGTGCGGCGGCCGGCCGGCGGGGATGTACAGCACGCCATCGGCGCCCAGCCGCTCGGCCACGCGGCGCGGTTGAATCACGTGCGCCCGATGCGGCGGGTCAAACGTGCCGCCGTACACAAGGATGTGCTGCCAGCTTCGCCAGTCGGCCATGGCAGGAGGATATTCTAAAGCAGATTGCAGCGCTGCGTCGCGTCTGGCGGGTGCCATCTATGAGCAAGCCTCTTTTGTCAAGTGGCAGGACGC
>CAZUHK010000148.1:0-8013 GCA_964620345.1 uncultured Planctomycetaceae bacterium | reverse complement strand
CGACGTGCTTCGGGCCGACGGCGGCACGCGGACGGCGTCGATCACCGGGGCGTTCGTCGCGCTGGCCGACGCGCTGGCGGCGATGCGCAGCGCCGGCCGGCTCCAAGGCGACCCGATCGTCGATCACGTGGCGGCGGTGAGCGTGGGCATCGTCGAGGGCAAGGCGGTGCTGGACCTGGACTATGCACTGGACAGCCGGGCCGAGGTGGACATGAACGTGGTGATGAACGGCGCCGGCGAGTTCATCGAGGTGCAGGGCACCGGCGAGCAAGGCACGTTCAGCCGGGCGCAGTTGGACCAGATGCTCGACCTGGCGAGCGAGGGGATCGCGCGGCTGATCGAGCGGCAGCGCGAGGCGCTCAAGTAGCGAGTACAGCGGGTCCGCATCGGCTCAACAGTGGCGCGAAGCCGCGAGCGGCGATCAGTCGGTCGCTTGTGGCGTGTCGAGGGTGGCCACGGGCTGGCGGCCGGCGAAGCCCTCGTCCAGTTCGTGCCAGGTCGAGACGCGCTTCTCGCCGTACTTCCAGCAAAGGCAGACCTCGCGGCCATCGTGCATGGCGGGGAAGTCGATCAGGCCCAGCTCGTAATCCTTGAGCTCGACGCCCACGTCGTGCAGTTCATCGACGTAGCCGTTGAGCCGGCCCATGATCTGCTCGTATTGGGCCGCGAGGTCGTCGGGGTCTTCCTCGGGCGCGGGGATTTCCAGCCGTTGCTGCAGGGCGACGGCGTGGCGATAGGCCACGCGGACGTCGCGGACGATCCGCGAGACATACCGCAGCGCCCGGTTGGCATGCGCAGGGGTGAAGAACGTGCGACCCGATTCGGTCGCAGGCAACGCGATGGAGGATTCAGCAGCCATCATCCGGCTCCACAAGTCGTTAGTCATTATTGAACACCCCATGTAAAGGTCAAATCAAGTTTCGATTGTCCCGACATGCACGCGGGGCCGTGGGTCATGGCAATCACTTGTATCGGTCTGGCTTGGCGGATCACCGCAAAAAAACCGAGGCCAGCACGTTCGGTGCCGCGGCGGGGTCAGGCGGGTGCGATGTGAAGCTGCGCAAGCCACGGCGGCGGGGCAAGGCCGGTGCGATCAGATGTTGAACAGGAAATGGCAGACGTCGCCGTCCTGCATGACGTAGGCCTTGCCTTCGCTGCGCATCTTCCCGGCGGACTTGATCGCCGCCTCGGATTGGTGCCGCACCAGGTCGTCGGCGTGGTAAACCTCGGCGCGGATGAAGCCGCGCTCGAAATCGCTGTGGATCACGCCCGCGGCCTGGGGCGCGGTGGCGCCGGCGGGAATGGTCCACGCCCGGATCTCCTTGGGCCCGGCGGTGAAGAAGCTCTGCAAGCCCAGCAACTGATAGATCGCCCGGGCCACCGCGGCCAGCGCCGGCTCATCCATGCCCAGCGATTCGAGCATCTCCTGCCGATCGACCTCGTCCAGCTCGACCAGCTCGGCCTCGATCTTCGCGCAGACCGGCACGACCGCCCCGCCGTTGGCTTGCGCGTACTCGCGCACCCGCTGCACCAACGGGCTTTGGCCGTGCAGGTTGTCCTCATCGACGTTGGCGATGTAGAGGATCTGCTTGGCGGTGAGCAGGCCCAAGCTCTTGAGCTCACGTCGTTCGTCGGCGTCGAAGTCGATCGTGCGGACCGGCAGCTCGGCGTCGAGCGCGGCCTGGCACTTTTCCAGCAGCGCCAGCCGCGCCCTGGCGTCCTTGTCGCCGGTCCGCGCGGTGCGCCGGGCCTTGTCCACCGCCGCGTCGATCGATTGCATGTCGGCCAGCATCAGCTCGGTCTCGATCGTTTGGATGTCGCGGATCGGATCGACGCTGCCGTCGACGTGCGAGATGTCGGGGTCTTCGAAGCAGCGGACGACCTGGCAGATCGCATCGACCTGGCGGATGTGGCTGAGGAACTTGTTGCCCAGGCCCTCGCCCTCGCTGGCGCCCTTGACCAGGCCGGCGATGTCGACCAGGCGCAGCGCCGCGGGGATGACCTCCTGGGTTTCGATGAAGTTGTTGATGATGGCCAGGCGGCTGTCGGGCACCGGGACGATGCCGACGTTGGGCTCGATGGTGCAGAACGGGTAGTTGTTCGCATCGGCGCCGGCGGCGGTCAGTGCGTTGAACAGCGTGCTCTTTCCGACGTTGGGCAGGCCGACGATGCCAGCTTCCATGGGTGGTTCCTTGCGAATCGAAGGCGGCATGGTAGCCAGGCGGGCGCGGGGTTCCAATCGGCGCCGCTCAGGCCCAGCTCACGTCCAACGCGACGGCGCGCCGCAGGCGATGGAGGTAGGTTTCGCGGTCGATCTCGACGACGCCGAACTGTTCGAGATGGGCGTTGGTGTATTGCACGTCGAACAGCGTGTAGCCGCGGGCGCGCAGGTGGCGGGCGGTTTGGATCAGCGCGACCTTGGAAGCGTTGGTTGAATCGTCGCGGCCACGATCGCGAAACATGCTTTCGCCGAAGAACGCCCCGCCGATCGCCACGCCGTAAAGCCCGCCGACCAGCTCGCCGCCGCGCCAGCACTCGACGCTGTGGGCGTACCCCACCGCATGAAGCCGGCAGTACGCGGTGACGATGCGGGGGCTGATCCACGAATCCTCCTCGTCGTCGCGCGGTTCGGCACAACCGCGCACGACCTTCTCGAACGCGGTGTCGTGTCGGATCTCGAACCACCGCTGCCGCAGCGCCCGCTTGAGCGACCGCGGCACGTGGTAGCCGGCCAACGGCAGAACCGCGCGCGGGTCGGGGCAGAACCAGTAGATCTCCGCGCTGTCGCGCCCCGCGGCCATGGGAAAGGCGCCTTGCGTGTACGCGGTCAGCAACAGCTCGGGCGACAGGTCGATGTGGGCAATGCGATTCACGCGGACATTGTAAAGGAGCGCGACGGTGGCATGAGGCGTCCTGAGCGATCGGCCGGCGGGCGTTACTCACTGACCCGTACGTCGGCCGGGTCGCCCCGAGCGCCGCCGGGCGGCTGGGTCTGCTGCTCGATGTCGAATCGCATCGCCACGCCGAGCTTGGCCAGCAGATCGCCCAGCGCCTCGGCGTCGTCGAGGCGCAGGCGGACGAGCTTTCGGCTCTCGCCGCCCGACTCGTAGGCCAGGTCGGCAAACCGCCCGTCGCCGTGTGCATGCAGCGTGCCGGGTTGATCCAGCGCCAGCGTCCCGTGGTGGTGGTACTTGCACCAGACGATCCGCCGCGTCGTCACCACAAGCCCGGCCAGGCCCGCGTCGGCCTTGGAAAAATCGCTGTCGTTGAAGTAGCCCAGGAACCGTTCATCCCCGGCGAAGTCGAACCAGACCGCCAGGCGATGGCGGACATTGTGCGGAATCGCCCGCCAGGCCTGCGCCTCGTACTTGAGCGTCTGCGCTTCGAGTTGGGCGTAGTCGTCGCCGCACACGCCGTTGACTCTGCCCAGCCAGTCCAGCGCGTAGCGAAGGGTGGGGATGGTCACTTCGCACATCACGCCGGCGGGCGTGGCGAAGGTCTCGCAGTGCACCTTGACCTTGCCCGTCTCATCGCGACCGGCGTACCAGGGCATGGGCTGGTTGAACGGCGGGGGCAGCTCGTTGATGGTCGCCATCGTCGCGGCGACCTCGCGCGGGGTCTGCTGGGGCTTGGGGTGCAGCTCGTAGCGTGCTTCGATCTCTCCGGGGTTGGTGAAGTGGCCCGTGGCCTTGTCCACCCAGGCCAGCGGGCGGGCGACGAGCTGGGTCGGATCGGTCTGGCCGCTGATCATGCCGCGCATCGGCATCGATGCGCGGAAGTTCGGGTTATCCAGACAGCTTGCGAAGAAGCGCATCTTCACCCCGGCCGTGCCGATGTGGACGACCTGCAACTGCCCGCGCTGCGACCGAGGCGTCGCGGGCGCCTGGCCGGCGCCGGCGGGCGCGGCCGGCGGATCGACATCGACCACGAACGAACCGGCGCCGCGCGGGCGGACGGCCGGGCCCTGTTCGTCGGCCCCCTCCGGGTCGGGCGCGGCGAGCGCAGCGGACTCATCGGCCGCGTCGGGTGCGTTTGGTTCCCCGGCCGCGTCGGCCCGCGGCTCGGCGGCGTCGCGGCGCGAATCGGGGTGGTCTTCGTCCAACGTTTGAGCACGCTCCACCGCCGCGCCGCGCTGCTGCATCTGTTCGATCGCTTCCTCGCGCTCTTCATCATCGTGCAGGTGATCGAGGTCCAGCCAGCAGGCGACCGTCTCATCCAGCATCGCGCGCGGCTCGGGCACGCGGAAGCGGGTGCGGCAGGTCGGGCAGCGCGCCGAGCGTCCGCCGGCGTCGGAGGGCACCTCGAGCCGGGTGCCGCAGCCCGGGCAATGGATCTGCATTCGTGACATCGTCGACCGCTTCCCAAACCTGCCGGCCGCCGGTCGAACTCAAGCGACACTGGGTTGACTATAACACGCCGCGGTCAATTTCGCAGCAAAAACCCCGGACGTTTCAGCCGCCCGCCGCCAGCTCTTCCAGGCCGTACTGCTTGATCTTTTTGTAAAGCGTCGTGCGGTTGATATCCAGCACGTCCGCGGTCTGCTGGCGGTTCCAGTCGTTGGCCTGCAGCGCCGCGAGGATGATGCGTTTCTCCGGCTCCGCCAGCGCGTCGCGCAGCGGCTGGGGCGTCCAGTCGGCCGGGACAAAGCCCTGCGGGCTCTTCCGCCGCTCTCGAAAGCCCGGCTCGCCGTCGGGGCTCTGGTAGCGCACCTTCTCGGGCAGCACGTCCGCTTCGATCACCGGCTGACGCGAGAGCACCACCGCCCGCTCCACCGCGTTCTCCAGCTCCCGCACGTTGCCCGGCCAACGATACCGGCACAGCAGGTGCATCGTCTCGTCCGAAAAACCCGTGACGACCTTGCCCGTCTCCTGCGCGTACTGCGCGAGGAAGTGCTCGGCCAGCAGCGGCACGTCCCCCTCGCGATGACGCAGCGGCGGCAGTTCCACGTTCACCACGTTGATGCGGTACAGCAGGTCTTCGCGAAACTTGCCCTCACGCACCAGCCGCTCCAGCGGTTCGTTCGTCGCCAGCACGAAGCGTACGTCCACGTGCCTGGTCTCTTGTGAACCGACCGGCTCGAAGGCCTTTTCCTGCAGCACGCGCAGCAGCTTGAGCTGTAGCGTGGGTGTGGCGGAGTTGATCTCATCGATGAACAGCGTGCCGCCATCGGCGCTGAGCAGCTTGCCGGGCTTGTCGCGGTCGGCGCCGGTGAACGCGCCCTTGACGTGGCCGAACAGCTCGCTTTCCAGCAGCGTTTCGGGGATCGAGCCGCACGACATGGTGACGAACGGCTTGCCGGTCCGGGGGCTGCGCTCGTGGCAGGCGCGGGCGATCATGCTCTTGCCCGTGCCCGACTCGCCGGTGATCAGCAGCGTGGTCCTGCTCTGGGCGACGGTCTCGACCAGGTCGTACACCTTCTGCATGCGCCAGTCGTTGCCGATCACCCCGTCCAGGCCGTACTTGTCCGCCAGCCGGCAGCGCAGCGCGGCGTTTTCGTGCAGCAGGATCTGCTGGCGCAAGGCGCGATCGACCGCGACGAGCAGTTCCTCGTCGACGATCGGCTTGGTCAGGTAGTCAAACGCTCCGCCGCGCACCGCCTGCACGGCCGACTCGATCGTGCCGTAGCCGGTGATCATGATCACGACGGTCGCTTCGTGGTGCTTGCGGATGTGCTTCTGCAGCGCCAGGCCGTCCATGCGCGGCATGTTCATGTCGACGATGGCCAGGTGATAGGCCGGCGTGGCCTGGCGGAGCATGCCGATCGCCTCGGCGCCGTCGGCGGCGGTGGCGGTGGTGTGGCCCTGGTGACGCAGGAACTCGGCGAGCGAATCGGCGACGATGGGGTCATCGTCGACGATCAGCACGCGCGCGGCCGGCCGGTTCTCATCGGCATCACGGGGCATCGGTCACCTTTGTGTGCATCGGCACGCGAACGATCACGCTCGTGCCGCCGCCGTCGCGGTCTTCCATGCGCATCATCCCGCCGGCCGCTCGCACCGCATCGCGGCAGATCGCCAGGCCCAGGCCGCGGTGCTCGCCGGTCGACTTGGTCGATTGGCCGGCGAGCACCACACCGTCGCGATCCCGGAACAATCCCTCATCCAGGCCCGGCCCGTCGTCGCTGATGCGCAGGGCCAGCGTGCCTCCGCCCTCGTTGTCCGCCTCGGCCTCGATCCACACACAGCCGCCCGCGTCGATCGCCTCGATGGCATTGCGCACCGCGTTGGCGATCACCGGGTACAGCCGCCCGGCCCGGATAGCTCTCACCTCATCGCCCACCAGCACGCTCAGGTCGATGCCGCGCCGCCGGGCTTCGCCGGCCAGCACGGCCACCGCCTGATCGATCACCCCGCCCAGCGTGGCGGTTGGGCACGGCGCGATCGCCGTGTCGCCGCCGCGCTGGTAGCCGCGGATCAGCCCCGCCATCTGGCGCAGGGCCGCGTCCGCCGACTTCAAACTCTCCGCCACCGCCCCGTGCCCATCGCACTCCAGCTCACCCGCACGCCGCAGCGCCAGCGAGACCGACCGCAGCGAGCCGTCGAGCAGGTTGCCCAGCTCGTGAACGAACTTCGCCGGCAGCTCGCCTTCGCCGGACGTCGGGATATTGCCCAAATCCGACATGGCACTGTGAAACATCGTCCGTTTCACCACGCCGGTTAATCGCATGTTGCCGGAAAACAACGGGCCGGAGCCGCGAAGGCCGCGAAGAAGCAGTTGAGCCGCCAAGACGGCAAGGGGCCAAGACACGAATTGAGTACCCACTACCCTCAACACGCGCAGCAGGCGCAGGTCGTGCTGTTCGAAGAACGGCGGGACGCGATCGTTGAGCAGGGCGGCGGCGATCTTGCTGCGGGTGTCGATGAACGTCTGCTGTCTGCGAGGCGACGAAATGATTCGTATCGGGCTGAGGCGACCGGCACCATGGGATTCGGGTCAGTGCCTTCATCCGGGTGATTCAGCGGGTTCTGTTGTATCGCCGCGCCGGACAATCCATAATGCCCGCTGATCTTCAACGCCTCAACGAAGGGCCGCCATTGTCAACGACCTCGACCGACGCGATTGTGCTGCCTTACGACACGTATCGGCGGAAGGTTTACGGCTGCTGGCTGGGCAAGGCGGTGGGCGGCACGCTGGGCCAGCCGTGGGAGGGCAGAAAGCCGCCGCACGAGTTGACCTTCTACGACCCGGTGCCCCAGACGATGCTGGGCAACGATGACCTGGATTTGCAGATCGCCTGGCTTGGCCGCGTGCGACAGGACGGTTTGCCGATCGATCGTCGGCTGCTTGCCGGGGCTTGGCAGGATCACATCGTCAACTGGCCGGATGAATACGGCATCTGCAAGCGGAACCTGGGGATGCGGCTGTGGCCCTCGCTCAGCGGCGGGTACGACAACCAGAGCCCCAACGGCATGGGCTCGGCGATCCGTACGGAGATCTGGGCGTGCCTGGCGCCGGGCGATCCGCGGCTGGCGGCACATCTGGCGCGAGAAGATTCATGCTGCGACCACGAAGGCGACGGCGTGGACGCGACGGTGTTTCTCGCGACGATCGAATCCGCGGCCTTCGTCGAAGCCGATCGCGATACGCTGATCCAACTGGGCCTGGAGCAGATCGACCCCAACGGCCGGGTCGCCCGCGGGATCCGCATGGTGCTCGATCGCTACCCGCAGGTGCAGGATCGCGAAGCGATGCTGGCCGAGATCGTCGACCACTTCGGCACGAACAACTTCACGGACGTGGCGGTGAACCTGCCGATCATCACGCTGGCCTGGCTGATCGGCGGCAACGACTTCGACACCGCGCTGCTGGCCGCGGCCAACTGCGGGCAGGACACCGACTGCACCTGCGCCACGCTGGGCTCGATCATGGGGCTGATCGATCCGGACTGCATCGGTCCGCGCTGGCTGGAGCCGATCGGCCACGACCTGGTGCTCAGCGAGTTCATGGCCGCGCTCGCGCCACCGGCGACGTTGGAGGAACTGACCGAACAGGTCGCCGACCTCGCGCCGCAGG
>CAZUHK010000147.1:0-8209 GCA_964620345.1 uncultured Planctomycetaceae bacterium | reverse complement strand
CGCCCAAGGCCGGCCGGCGACCCGACCGCCCCGCCGCGGCGGCCGGCGAGGGCGAAGCCGGCGATGCGCCCGCCGACGAAGCGCCGGGCGAGGATGTGCAGTACTACCGCGTGGTGTTCGACAGCGCGGTGCGCGTGGAGAGCGACGGCCGGACGATCGAAGCGGACAAGCTCGAGGGCGTGTTCGCGTTCGACCGCGGCGGCGCGGCGACCGACGCGATCACCGTTTCGCCGGCGATGCCCCGGGCCGCCCTGGCCGCCCTGCCGCACACCGCCGCGGCCCTGCCGGGCTGGGCGCTGGCGCAGGCCGAGGCCGACGCGGCGCCCGCGCCCGCGCCGACCGGCAACATCGTGATGACCTGGCGCGGGCCGGTGGTCATCCGCCCGCTCGATACCAAGCCGCCGGTGATGCGCGGGCCCGATGACGTGCTGCTGACCTTCACCGGCGCACCGGTCGAGGTGACCGGCGAAGACGGCGAGGTCATCACCTGTGCCCGGGTCGCGTTTCACCAGGCGGTGGGGCAGATCACCGCGACCGGCGACGAGCTTCACCCGCTGCACATCGATTCGCGGGAGTTGGGCAGTGTGCGGGCGGGGGAACTGGCGATGCGGCTGAACGAGGGGCGCGGCGTGCTGTGGGGCAAGGGCACGCTGCGGGCCAGGCCGCGCGACGACCAAGCGGGCCTGCCGCGGAACTTCACCATCGACTGGACCGACCGCGTCGAGCTTTCGCTGACCACACCCGATGAAAAGCCCGCGGGCCTGAAGAGCGCCACGTTCATCGGCGACGTTCACGTGGACGACCGCGAGCTGAAGATGGACGGCACCGTGCTGCGGGTGCGCTTCGAGCCGACCGTCGATGGCAAGCAATACGCCTTCGCCGGGATCGACGCGCGGGGCGATGTGCGCGCGGTGGCTGAACAGGGCTCGATCTCGGCCCAGCGTGTGGAGCTGTTCGCCGAGCCGGCCGACGGTCGCGTGCGGCCGACGCTGCTGAGGGCCCGTGAGAAGGTGCGGGTGAGCGACGGCGAGCAATCGATCGCGGCCGACTCGCTGCGGGTGGATTTCGCCCAGGCACCCGACGCCCAGGCCGATGGGGCCCAAGTCGCCGACGACTGGGCCGCGGACGTGTCGACCGTGCTGGCCGAGGGTCAGGTCGTGGCGACGATGGCCGACGGCGCCCGTGTGACGGCCGACCGGCTCGTGGCCGACAACGCGAAGCGGACGGCCAAGCTCACCGGCGAACCGGTCATGGTGCGCCGGGACGACGCGCAGCTCCGCGTGCGCCAACTGGACATCACCGAGGGCGGCGATGTGGCCGAGACGATCGGCCCGGGTGAGTTCATCTCGTTCGCCGACGCGGGGGACGACGCCGACCACAAGCCGCGCGAGCTGACGGTCCGCTGGACCCGGCGCATGCGCTACCACGACAGCGGCCGCACGCTCGTGGTCGAAGGCGGGGTGAACGCCGAGCATTCGGATCGCGCCAACGAGGTAAACCAGCTCACTTCGAATTCCCTGTCGCTCAAGCTGATCGACGCGGGGGAAGATGCCGACGGCGACGACCAGCGCAAGCTGCTGCGCACGCTCACCGCGCGCGACGAGGTGGTGCTGCTGAGCACACGCTGGGCAACCGACCGGCGCGACACCATCGTCCGCCGGCTGCGCATCAGCGGCCCGTCGCTGGTGTTCGACAACGCCACCGAACGCGCCACCGTGGTCGGGCCGGGTTCCATGCTCGTCGAGGATTACGCCGACCACGATCAAGACCGGGGCATCGGCCAGGTCGAGGTGTCGGGCAAGGGCGCGACGCTGTTCACTTGGACCGGCTCGCTGACGATGGACGGCGCGAAGACCGACATCATCTTCGACCGGCAGGTCAACATGACCCACCGCCCCGCGGACGAGAAGAACCTGATCGAGATGCAGGCCGACCGTCTCGTGGCCGACATGAAGGGCCTGGGCGGCATCGAGGCGCTGTCGACCAGCGAGGTCGAGTCGCTTCGGATCGATCACATCGAGGCGACCGGCTCGGTACAGGTGCGCGACGCCCAACGCCTGATCGCCGCGCACCGGCTGTACTACGACGGCGACGATCAGACCGCGCAGCTCGACGCGAAACAAGGCGAGCAGGTGCAGGTGGTCAAGCTGGACGAACCGCGGCCGATCAAGGCCCGCCGCATCACCTGGGATCTGAAGCGTGACCGGCTCGACGTGGTGCAGGGTGGTTATTGACCGGTCCGGGGCGATGCGCCGCCGTACGGCCCTACCATGCCCGCATGAGCAACCCACTGGCCAACCAATCCAG
The DNA here is from genome assembly GCA_964620345.1 of uncultured Planctomycetaceae bacterium. Lineage (GTDB taxonomy): Bacteria > Planctomycetota > Phycisphaerae > Phycisphaerales > Zrk34 > CAZUHK01. The sequence continues at coordinate 5,902 of CAZUHK010000147.1, read as the reverse complement.
CCCTTACCTGTTGCAACACGCCGACAACCCCGTGGCCTGGCAGCCGTGGGGCGCCGCCGCGTTCGAGCAGGCCCGCCGTGACGATAAACCGATCTTCCTGAGCGTGGGCTACTCGACCTGCCACTGGTGCCACGTGATGGCGCACGAGTCGTTCGAGGATGAACAAGTCGCGCAGGTGCTTAATGAGCACTTCGTGCCGATCAAGGTCGACCGCGAGGAGCTGCCCGACGTCGATTCGCAGTACATGCTGGCGACGCAGGCGTTCTTCATGCTCCAACAACAGCCGCGGGCCGGGGGCTGGCCCAACTCGGTGTGGCTGATGCCCGATGGTCGGCCGTTCTACGCCGGCACGTACTTTCCCAAGCCGATGTTCATCCACCTGCTCACGCAGCTCAACGAGTTCTGGCAGAACCAGCGGGAAAAGGTTGAGCAGAACGCCGAGGCGATCACGCACCTGATGCAGCGGATGAGCCGCGTCGAGGCCGACAACGGCGCGGCCGGCGAGCTGAAGATCGACCAGGCGATCGCGGCGATCCTCTCGCGGTTCGATGCGGAGCACGGCGGATTCGGCGGCCGGCCCAAGTTCCCCCCGCACGCGACGCTCGGCCTGCTCGATGCGCTGCACCAACGGGCCGGCGATGAACGGGCGCGGCACATGATGGCCGCCACGCTCGACGCGATGCGCCGCGGCGGCGTCCACGACCACGTCGGCGGCGGGTTCCACCGCTACGCCACCGACGAGCGATGGTTCCTGCCGCACTTCGAGAAAATGCTCTACGACAACGCTCAGCTTTTGGACGCCTACGCCGCGGGCTACGCGATGAGCGGCGACGAGGCGTACCGCCGCACCGCGGCCCGGGCGTTCGAGTGGCTACATCGCGAGATGACCGACGAGGCCGGCGGGTTCTACTCGGCGATCGACGCAGACAGCGAAGGCGCGGAAGGCAAGTTCTACATCTGGACCGCCGAGCAGATCGAGCATGCGCTCGACGGGCCGACCGCGGCGCTGTTCATCGACGCCTACGGCGTGCAGCACGACGGCAACTGGACCGACGAGGCCAGCGGCGAACGGCAGCGCAGCAACGTGCTGTACCTGCCCCGGCCGCTGCGCGAGACGGCGCGGGCGCACGACATGGATGAGCCGACGCTGTTGGCGCGGCTCGACGCGGCGCGGCAGAAGCTGCTGGCCGTGCGCGACCGGCGTGCGCGGCCGCACCTGGACGACAAGGTGCTTGCGGCGTGGAACGGCCTGATGATCGCGGGGCTGGCCCGGGCCGGTGAAGTGTTCGATGAGCCGGCGTACCTCGACGCGGCGCGGCGCGCCGCCGATTTCGCGATCAAAACCCTGGCCGACGACCACGGCGACCTGCGCCGCGTGTATCGTGCCCGGCGGGTTTCGCAACCGGGCTACCTCGACGATTACGCCTACCTCGCCGACGGCCTGATCGCCCTGCACCGCGCGACCGGCGAGCAGCGCTATGCCCACGCGGCGCGGCGCGTGGCCGAGCGGATGATCGACCGCTTCGCCGACACCGAGCGCGGCGGGTTTTATTACACGCACGACGGCCACGACGCGATGCTGTTCCGCTCGAAGAACCCGCAGGGCGGGGGCAACCTGCCCCACGCCAACGCCATCGCGGCCCACGCGCTGCTGAAGCTTTCGCGATTGACCGGCGAGTCCCGCTACGCCGATCTGGCCGAGCGAACGGTGAAGCTGTTCGCGGCGCAGATTGTCGAGCAGCCCTACGCCTCGGAAGACCTGCTGATCGTCGCGATGGCGCTGATGGACGCCGGGCGATGGGAGACCGCGAACGCCGAGCCGCCCGATGCGACCATCGGTCGTCGGCCCGTGCGCATCGACCTGCACGCCCCCGATCAACACCTTGGGGCCGGGAAGACCGCGACCGTCCGCCTGCGCTTGCGCATCGATCCGCCCTACCACATCTACGGGCCTCAGATCGGTGACGCCCCGGTGCAGCCGACGCGCATCGTGCTGGCGGAGCACGAGCACATCGCGCTCGGCCCGATCGACTGGCCGACGCCCGCGACGATGTACGACCCGATCGTCGATGGCGAGCTGCCGGTGTATCACGGCGAGGTGACGGTCGACGTGCCGCTGCGCATCGCGCCGGGCGCGAGCGGCGAGCTGACGGCCGAGCTGACCGTGCATACCCAGCCGTGCGACGACACGGCCTGCCTCGCGCCGCGGGCCGATGTGCTGCGCGTCGATTTGGCCGTGGCGGAGTGAATCGCTTCCCTCCCCGCGGTCGAGGCGCGGCTAAACGGCGGGAAGGGGCGGTGACATCTTCGACGCCAATCGTTACTTTGGCGCAACGATGAGCCACAAACCCAATATTCTCCTGATCACCTCCGACCAACAGCACTGGGACACGCTGGGCGTGACCAACCCGAAGATCAAGACCCCCGCGCTCGACCGGCTCTGCCGCGAGGGCACGCGGTTCGACAAGGCCTACACGGTCAACCCGACCTGCACGCCGTCCCGCGGGTCGCTGATCACCGGGCTGTACCCTTCTGAGCACGGCGCGTGGACGTTGGGCACCAAGGTGCCCGAGGATCTGCCGACCGTCGGCGAGCAGTTCGTCGAGGCGGGCTACGTCACGCACCTGATCGGCAAGGCGCATTTCCATCCGCTCAAGAGCACGTGGGACCAGCCGTCACTGGAGTGTCAGCCGACGCTGCGCGACCTGGATTTCTGGCGCGAGTTCACCGGGCCGTGGTACGGCTTCCAGCGGATCGAGCTGGCGCGCAACCACACCGATGAATCCCACGCCGGCCAGCACTACGCGATCTGGATGGAAGAGAAAGGCCTCAAGGACTGGCGCGATTACTTCCAGCCGCTGCCCGGCGAGCAATCGAAGAACGCCCCGGGCGCCGCCAAGGGCACGTTGGGCTACGAGCGCGGCGATGGGCACTGGTCGTTGCCCGAGGAATACCACTACACGACCTGGACCGCCGAGCGCACCATCGCGAACATCGAGCAGGCCGTGCAAGACGACCGGCCGTTTTTCACCTGGGCCAGCTTCCACGACCCGCACCCGCCCTATATCCTCAGCGAGCCGTGGGCGTCGATGTACGCCCCCGATGACATGGAGCCCGGCCAGCCCATCGAGGGCGAGATGGACCACATGCCGCCGATCCACCAGAAAACCCGCGATCCGAACGCGAAGGATTTCTGGAAAGATCTTGCGCGCGAGACCGGCGAGTTCAATCACGGCTGCCACTACCACGACTACGACCGCGAGCAGGTCAAGAAGGACATGGCGATCTACTACGGCATGACCAGCTTCATGGATCAGCAGATCGGCCGCATCCTCGACGCGCTGGATCGCATGGGCGTGGCGGACAACACGATCGTCGTGTTCACCTCCGACCACGGCCACTACCTCGGCCAGCACGGTCTGGTCGCCAAGGGGCCGTTCCACTACGACGATGGCATCCGCCTGCCGTTCATCGTGCGCTTTCCCGGCCACGTGCCCGCGGGCGAGGCAAGTGATGCGCTGCAATCGCTGATCGACCTGCCCACCACATTTCTCACCGCCGCGGGCATCGACGTGCCCCTGCGGATGCAGGGCCTGGATCAGATGCCGGTATGGACCGGCGAGGTGGAGAAGGTGCGCGACGTGGCCATCTGCGAACACCGCCACCAACTCACCGCGATCCACATGCGCACCTACATCGACGACCGCTATAAGCTCACGGTCTATCGCGACCATGAGTACGGCGAGCTGTTCGACATGCAGGAGGATCCGGGCGAGCGGACCAACCTGTGGGACTCGCCCGAGCATCAATCGCTCAAGGCGAAGCTGATCCAGCAGGCGCTCAACGCGGAGCTGGTGCGCGAGCCGCTGCGGCAGCGAAGGATCGCCGGTGCGTAGCCGACTCGACACGTGCAGTTTGAGCGGATGGGTGTTCGGCTGCGGCCGCTGACCGACACGCACGAGGCGTTGCTGCGCGTCGCGTTCGCGGTCGATGCTGAAGACTGACCGCCGATCGGCTACCCTTTGACCACGCGACGCACGCGATTGCACGAAGGAGGCGCTCGATGCGCTGGTCGAAGACGTTGATCCCCACGCTCCGCCAGGTGCCCGCCGAGGCGGTGGTGCCCAGCCACCAGTTGATGCTGCGGGCGGGGTACATCCAGCAGGTCGCTTCGGGGGCGTACACCTACCTGCCGCTGGGCCTGCGGGCGCTGCACAAGGCCATGGCGATCGTACGCCAGCAGATGGACAAGGCCGGCGCGGTCGAGGTGATGATGCCCGCCCTGCAACCGATCGAGTGGTGGGAGAAGACCGGCCGGCGCGCCGCCTACGGCGAGAACCTGTTCGTCGTCACCGACCGCCACGGCCGCGATCAGGCGCTGGGCCCAACCCACGAAGAGGTCATCACGCAACTGGTCGGCGCGTACGTCGAAAGCTACCGCCAACTGCCGCTGACGCTCTACCAGATTCAGACCAAGTTCCGCGATGAGTTCCGCCCGCGGTTCGGCGTGCTGCGCTCGCGCGAGTTTCAGATGAAGGACGCCTACAGCTTCGACCTCACCGTCGAAGGCCTGGACGAAAGCTACCGCAAGATGTTCGATGCCTACTGTCGCATCTTCGAGCGCTGCGGCCTGCCGTACGTGACCGTCGAGGCCGAGTCCGGCCCCATCGGCGGCAGCGCGTCGCACGAGTTCATGGTGCCCAGCCCCACCGGCGAAGACACGATCCTTTCCAGCGATCAAGGCAACTACGCCGCGAACGTCGAAAAATGCGAGATCGGCCACCGGAAGATATCACCGGCGATGTCCCCGTTCAGTCGCGCCCCGAGGTCTTCCGCGACAAGCGCCAGCGACTCCGACGACGCCGACCAACCCACCGGCGAACTGGAAGCCGTGCATACGCCCGAGTGCAAGACGATCGACGATGTGACCACGTTCTTCAAAAAGGAACTGGGTACGAAGCTCAAGCCGCAGAACATGCTCAAGACGCTGGTGTTCACGGCTTCAACGATTTCTGATGCCGATCTTGACCAGAGCAACACTACTCAGCGGCAATCAGGGCCAGGCTCCGGTCAGAATCCCACCGGCGACGCAATTTTCGTTTTCGTGGTGGTTCGAGGAGATCACGAAGTAAACGAAGGAAAATTGTGGGAGGAGATAGTCCGGGAAAAGTGGCTACCCGGTCTCGGCAAACTTGAATTAGCAGACGAAAAGGTGCTGCAAAACCTCAAATGTTCCACCGGATACGTTGGGCCACATAGAATGGCCAGCCAGACTTATGGGAATTCTGCCGAACGCATGGTTGTTGATGTGGACGCCGCCCAAGGAGGATTCTGGGTCACCGGCGCCAATGAAGTCGATTACCACGTGAAGCATTTCAACTGGAAGCGCGATCTGCTGAAACCACTGGGAAGCGATGCGGCAAAGCTCATCACTGTCGCGGACATCCGCAACGCCGTGGCCGGCGATCCTTCGCCGCGGAACGACGGCGGGGTGCTGGTCGAATCCAAGGGCATCGAGATCGGCCACGTCTTCAAGCTCGGCCGCAAGTACACCGAGCATCTGGACGTGAGCGTCTTGGATGAGCATCAGAAAGCCGTGCGCCCGATCATGGGCTGCTACGGCATCGGCGTGAACCGCATCCTCGCCGCGGCGATCGAACGGGAAGGCGGCCACGATGACCACGGCATCGTCTGGCCGATGGCTTTGGCGCCGTACCACGTGGTCATCACGCCGATCAAGTACCTGCCCGACAGCGCGGTCGCCAAGGCCTGTGACAAGCTGTACGACGAGCTGGCCGCGCGCGGTCTGGACGTGCTGCTGGACGACCGCGACGAGCGGCCGGGCGTGAAGTTCAAGGACGCCGACCTGATCGGCATCCCGCTCAGGCTGGTGGTCGGCAAG
>CAZUHK010000146.1:0-8276 GCA_964620345.1 uncultured Planctomycetaceae bacterium | reverse complement strand
GGAGGACTGCACGACCCAGGGCCGGGCGCTGCTGAAGGTGGACGAGCACTTCGGTGGCGAGACGCCCGGGGGGGTGAAGTTCACCCTCGCGGCGCTGCCCTATTACATTTACAACCGCAACGTGGCGGACGTGGACGACACCGCCGCGGCCGCGTTCGCCCTGGCCGTCGCGGCCGAGCACGCCGAACTGCCCCAGACCACCACCCGCCGCGAACCGGCGGGCCACAAGCTGGTGCCGCCGGAGTCGACCGGCAAGGCGATCCAGGATGCGCTGGCGCGGCTGGCTCAGGTCGCCCAGCCCCACGGCGGGTTCGGCGAGGCCAACCTGATGGTGCCTTGCAAGGCCTTCGACCGTTACCAGCAGTTGGGCCTGAGCGGCGTGCCGTTCCGCGGGCGACTGCCGGCGCTGAGCCAGCCCGAATCGGTCCGCAGCAACCTGGCCGGCGCCGCGGCATTGGCCGGCCTGCTCCAGGCCAACCCCGGCAACACCGCCACGCCCATCACCCGCGCCTACGGCCGGGCCCTGGAACGGGCCGAACTCGTCGCCGAGGCGTACCTGGCCAAAGGTCGGCCCGACCGGGTCGGCGCGGCCCAGCGCGTCTACCACGACGTGAAGGACGACCTGGAGCAGATCCTCCGCGACAAGGGGAAACTGCCGGTCGTTGAGCCGCGGCCCAACCAGCGCGAGCCGGCCGACCTGCCGCTGGGCTACCGCGCCACGCCGCACGATTTGCTGCCGTACCTCGCGACGCTGCTGAGCCACGCGCACGACGATCAACCCGACTGGCTCGACCCCGTGGCACGTCGGCTGGCGCTCCGCCTGCTCGTGACGCAGACCGAATCGGGCCAGTGGCACGGCGATGGCTACGGCGTGGGCTCGTCGTCGGGCACGGTCGCCGTGGCGTTGCAGAATCAGGCCAGGCAGTTGGTCAACCAGCTCCAACTGGCCGACGGCAAGAAGGTCCAGCGCATCAAGAAACGGTGGCGTGCCAAGCGCCAGCAGCGCGTCAATTCCATGGAGACCAGCTACTACGAGCGCACGCCCGATGGGTTGTTCGCCACGCTCAGCGCGGTGCTGGTGCTGCTGGATCAGCTCGAACAACCCCCGGCGATGGACGAGGTGGCGATTCTGCCGCCGCAGACCGCCGAACCGGCCGAGGACGCGGCCGAGGACGCGGCCGAGGACGGCGCGGCGGACGACGAGGCCGAGCCGGCGCCGCCGCTGTCGGCCGACGACGCGGCGCAGCTCATGGTCCGGCCCAACGCATCGCTGGCGGCCCTGATCGCCGACGTGCGCCAGAAGCTCGCCGCGCTCGAAGCCGGGGCGGGCGAAGCGGCGCCGACCGAACCGGAAGAATGACGCTCAGATCCCCAGCGCCGCGGCCATCGCCTGGCCCATGGTCGCCGGGGTGTCGGCGATCGTCACGCCGGCGTCCTGCAGCGCGGCGATCTTGTCCTCGGCCTTGCCCGAGGAGCCGGCGATGATCGCGCCGGCGTGGCCCATGCGCTTGCCCGGCGGGGCGGTGCGGCCGGCGATGAACCCCGCGACGGGCTTGGAGACGTGCTGCTGGATGTAGTCCGCGGCGCGCTCCTCGTCGTCCCCGCCGATCTCGCCGATCATCAGCACGCCCGCGGTCTGCGGGTCGCACTCGAACATATCCAGCAGCTCGATGTAGTTCAGCCCCTTGATCGGGTCGCCGCCGATGCCCACGCAGGTGCTCTGGCCGATGCCGCGCTGGGTGGCCTGCCAGACCGCCTCGTAGGTCAGCGTGCCGCTCTTGGAGATGATGCCGATCGCCTTGCCGCTGTCGGCCTCGGCCGGCGGCAGGTGGATGTAGCCGGGCATGATCCCGATCTTCGCCTCGCCGGGCGTGATCACGCCCGGGCAGTTGGGCCCGATCAGGTGCGTGTCGGGCATCTCTTCGAGCAGGGCCCGGACCTTCATCATGTCGGCCGTGGGGATGCCTTCGGTGATGCAGACGATCAGCTCGATGCCCGCGTCGGCGGCTTCGAGGATCGCGTCGGCGGCGAACGGCGGGGGCACGAAGATCATCGTCGCGTTCGCGCCGGTCTGTTCGACCGCTTCGAGGCAGGTGTTGAACACCGGCAGGCCGTGCTCGGACTCCAAGCCGCCCTTGCCCGGCGTGACGCCGCCGACCATCCGCGTGCCGTACTCGATGCACCCGGCGGTGTGGAACGCGCCTTGCCCGCCGGTGATGCCCTGGCAGATCACCTTCGTCGCTTTGCTCAACAGAATGCTCATGACGGCGGATGATAACGGAACTTCGCCGCCGCGTGCGCCCCACCGCCGCCGCGATGCCGCCGCGATCAGGTCAGAACGGCCGGCGGGTGAGGTTGGGCACGAGGTTGTCGTGGCCGGGGATGATCCAGTCGGCGATCTCGATCGCCTCGGCCAGCGATTCGCGCGCGGCCTGCAGGTCGTAGCTGTCCTGCGAGGCCTGTCCTTTTTCCAGGTGCTCGACGGTGGGCACCGCGTCGCCGGCGATCAGCACCGTGGCCTGGCTGAGCGTCAGCAGCAGCCCCGCGTGCCCGGGCGTGGGGCCGGGCAGCGGGAACAGGTCGACCTGGGCCGCCAGCGTGTCCGGCGCCGCCCGGGCCCGTTGCAGCAGCGCGATGTCCTGCTTGAGCATTTGCTCGGTCTGCTCGTCCTGGGCCCCCACGGCCTGCAACTGCTCGATCAGCGTCACGCCCACGCGCTCGCGCTCGGCTTCGCTGATCCACCAGTTGGCCCGCTCCAACGCCCCCACGCCCCGCCGGTGCGCCGGGCGGAAGCTGGTCAGAAACACATCGGTCACCTCGTCCAGCGCCAGCCCCGCGCGCTCGGTCAGGCGGGCGCCCAGAATCTGCTCGGGCAGCGACGGGTCGACCAGGATCACCTTGCCTTCGCTGCGGATCAGCGTGGTCGTCGCGTGCGCCGTGCGCGGCGGGGCCGGCCGGGCCCACAACGGATGCCGACTGAGCGTGCCGATGCTGATGATGCGGTAGTCCATGAAATCCAAGTCGCAACGCGGAACCCGCAATGCACACCGGCTCGCACCGCCACGATCCGCGGTTCAGTCCTTGTGCGCGTCGGTGGCCAGGCCTTCGAAGGCGGCGCGGTCGTGGGCGAACTTTTCCTCGATCCGCTCGACGACCAGCGCTGGCAGCAGTCGGCGCAGGTGATCCATCCGCCCGCTCGCGGCGATCTGTTTGATCAGCGTCGAGCTGGTAAACCCGTGCTGCTCGCTGGTCATCACGAACACCGTCTCGACGTCCGCCACGGCCCGGTTGGTCAGGGCGAGCTGGAACTCGAAGTTCAGGTCCGCGTGGTTGCGGATGCCCCGCAGGATCACCGCGGCGCCGACCTGCCGGGCGTAGTCGACGGTCAGCCCGTCGTACTGGTGGACCTGCACATCGCCCAAGTGCTCGGCGTCGAGCACCTTTTCGATCATGCTCTTGCGATCTTCGGGGCTGAACAGGGCGCGCTTCTCGGGGTTGGTGCCGACCGCGACGATGAGCCGGCCGAACATCGAACGCGCCCGGCGGATCAGGTCCAGGTGCCCGTTGGTCAGCGGATCGAACGTGCCCGGAAACAGCGCGATGGCCGGTGCGTGGGGTGCCATGGCCCACATGATACCAGCCCAGGGCCGGCCCGCGCGCCGGCGCGACCGGCCCAACCGCTGCAACCGGCGCCAGCCGACGCGCCGCGTCAATCCTTCGACGATTCGCCTTGCCCAAGACGCCGCTGAATTGGACCGTTGGCCTTGAGCAAAACATGCAAACCCAATCGATTCGAAATCTGACGATCGTCGCGGCCGGCCTGCTGATCACCGGCGGCGCGGCCTGGGCCGGCCCCGTGGACTACGACGCCACGCAGGACGGCCACACCGCCCCCTCCGCCACCCGCGATACCTGGCTGGTCGATGAGATCGACCAGCTGCTGCTGACGTTCAACAACGACATGTCGTGGCACATGATCGTCGGGACCGATCCGATCAGCGTCTTTGCGAATCAGCCCTACGACAAGCGGTACATGCTGGGCGAGCTGATGAAGCACTCGAGCGATACCAAGCTGATCTACGATCGCCTCGCCGTCCGGGCCGTGGTCCAGGTGCTGGGCTACGACACCGGCGACCTGCCGCTGACCGACGCCTCGCCCTGGATGGCGCTGGCCAACGACCGCAAGCTCTACGCCCTGCCCGGCCCGCCGTCGATCGGCGGCGGGGGCTCGGGCGGCTCGACCGGGGCCACGGCCCAGGCACCCCCGGCCGACCCGTCGCTGACCAGCGTGCCCGAGCCCGCCGCGTTCTTCATCGTCGGCCTGGGCGCCCTGGCGCTGGCCACACGCCGACGCCGGCCGGCCCGATCAACCCGTCCATCCATCCAGGCCCGCACGCACGAACCGGCCAAGCCATGTGTTCCCCCACCCCCGGCCTGACCGCGTTCGGCCCGGGCGTTGCCCGACGCCCGACCCGACCTCCCGTGTGACCCTGGATCGAGCCCCGGTTCGCAACCGCCTCCGCGAGCCGGGGCCTTTTTATTGGTCAGTGGGCAGTGGGCAGTGGGCAGTGGGCAATGGTCATTTGTCAGTGGTCGGTGGTCAGTGGCTAACGCGGCGCGGGGCGCGCCGGTACGGGATCGTGCGTTACAATGCGGCGATGCCTATTCGCGTGCTCAGCGACTTGCTGGTCAACCAGATCGCCGCGGGCGAGGTGATCGAGCGGCCGGCGTCGGTGGTCAAGGAGCTGGTGGAGAACTGCCTCGACGCCGGGGCGATGCGCATCAGCATCGTCGTCGAGGACGGCGGGCGCGAGCTGATCCGCGTGGCCGACGATGGCCGCGGCATCGACGCCGAAGAACTGCCGCTGGCGCTGTCGGCCCACGCGACGAGCAAGATCGCTCGAACCGAAGACCTCGAACGGATCGCCACGCTGGGCTTCCGCGGCGAGGCGCTGGCGTCGATCGCGTCGATCAGCCGGCTGCGCATCACCACCCGCCCGGCCGACGCCGAGGGCGGCGCGGTGATCGAGGCCGGCGGCGATCGGGTCGGCCCCGTGCGCCCCGCCGGCTGCGCCCCGGGCACCGTGATCGAGGTGCGAAACCTCTTCTTCAATACCCCCGCCCGCCGCAAGTTCATGCGCGGCGCGGCCACCGAGTTCAGCCACATCACCGATCTCGTGCAGCGCATCGCCATGGCCCATGCCCAGGTCGGCTTCACGCTGACGCACAACGACCGGGTCACCCTCGATCTGCCCCCCAATCAGCCGACCGACCGCCGCTGCGTCGCGCTGCTCGGCGACGACCTGGCTGAGGCGCTGCTCGAGTTCGATTCCGACGAGCGCGGCATCGGCCTGTGGGGCATGGCCGGCCTGCCCGCGATCGCGCGGGCCACCGCCAAGCACCAGTACCTCTACGTCAACGGCCGGCCCGTGCGCGACCGCAACGTCGCCCACGCCGTCAAGGAGGCCTACCGCGGCCTGATCGAGCCGACCCGCCACCCCACGCTGGTCATGTTCATCACCCTCGACCCGGCGCAGGTCGATGTGAACGTCCACCCGGCCAAGGCCGAGGTCCGCTTCGCCGACGCCAACGCCGTGCACGGCCAGGTGCTGGCCACCATCCGCCAACGCCTGCTCGGCGCCGACCTGACCCCGACCGCGGACCTGCGCCCGACCGCGGGTTTCGGCTTCCCCCAACCGGGCGACGCGGCAAGCGAGAATCAAGAATCGAAACTCGACAATCTCTCCGATTTCGTCGATCACTTCCGACGCATGGACCCCCGGCAGAAGGGCTTCGTGTACCAGCAGGTCAAGGCCGAGCTGGGCATGGCCGACCAGGGCGACGGGGATGGGGCCGCGACCGATGATGCGCCGCTGACCGAGCCGATCCGCGCCGCGGCCCGGCCGATCCTGCAGGTGCACAACAGCTACATCGTGACCGAGGACGAGAGCGGCCTGGTCATCATCGATCAGCACGCGCTGCACGAGCGGATGATGTTTCAGTTGCTGCTGGAGCGCATCGAAGCCGGCGGGCAACTGGAAAGCCAGCGCCTGCTCACGCCGATCACTCTGAACGTCACCGCCGGGCAGATCGACACGCTCGAGCGCCTCGGGCCGCTGCTGCGGCGCATCGGCGTCGAGGCCGAGCCGATCGGCCCGAGCACCATCGGCATCCACGCGTTTGCCTCGCTGCTGTTCGATCGCGGCGTCGAGCCCGACCGCTTCCTGGCCGAGCTGATCGACCGGGCCCAGGACGATGACTTCAACCCATCACAGGAAGCGGCCCTGCACGAGACGCTGGACATGATCAGTTGCAAGGCCGCGGTCAAGGCCGGCGACGCCATGGCCGACGACGAACTGGTCGAACTGCTCAAACGCCGCGACCAGATCGAGCGCGCCAGCAACTGTCCCCACGGCCGGCCCACCACCGTCCGCCTCACCCTCCGCGACCTCGAAAAACAGTTCAAGCGCACCTGATCGCCACCCGGCAGGATGGGGTGGATCGATCCCGCGGACCACGTCGGCCTGATCGGCCATGCACATGAAATGCGGCGCCGTATCGGAGCGAATCGCTTGGATCATCTCGCCATAAGCAGCGTCCGCGACTTTCCGACCCAACTTGCCCTTCTTCGCCTTCAGTTGATACGTCGCCCCACATACCTCACAGCCGAAATCAACCGCCGGCGTGTTGCTTGTGGCGCGCGTGATCCGCGGCGAGTTACACGCGACACAGTACATGGTCCGCTAGGCCCAACCTTCGGCCATGACACGCGCCCGTTGGGATGCGCTGCTGCAGCCCACGGCGAGTGACACCGGCAGTTGAAGGTCAAGCACCATGCGACCGGTTCCCTTCTTGCTCGATGTCCGGCTGGATGGCCCGGCCCATCCATTCAACCAGCCACCTGGCGAAGTCCGGCTTGCTCATCGGGCCCGGGATGAGCGGTTGGCCGGCCCGTCGGTAGACCGTGGCGTCGATGTCGGCCGCGCCCAGCGTGGTCAGGGGGTTGGCGATGATGGCGTCGAGGGCTTTGCGTTCGAGCTTGGCCGGGGCGCGGGCGGACAGTTGGTCGGGGGTTTCCAGGGCGAAGCCAATGACGCGCTGGCCGGGGCGCTTGCCCGCGGCGCACGCGGCGACCAGGTCGGGCGTGGATTCCAGTTCAAGCGTCAGGCCCTGCTCGGATCGTTCGAGCTTGCCCGCGGCCTGGCCATCGGCGCGGCGGCGGGGGCGGTAGTCGGCGACGGCCGCGGCCATGACCAGCACATCGCACCGCTGGAAGTGCTCGTCCAGCAGCGATTGCAGATCGGCCGTGGACTCGTAGCGGCAGGTCGTGACGCCGGTCGGCGCCGCCGCCGGGGTCGGGCCCAGCAGCAGCGTCACATCGTGGCCCGCGTCCCGCGCCGCGGCCGCGATCGCCAGGCCCATCGCCCCGCTGGAGCGGTTGGCCAGGTACCGCACCGCGTCGATCGGTTCATGCGTCGGGCCGGCGGTCACAAGAATGCGAAGCGACACGGGCACGGTTCCAAAAATGCCGGTAACAAATCGCGACTCACCGAGTACAATACCCGGTTGGCGAATCATCAACCAGACACGCGATTCCCCTTGATCAGGAGCACATGATGTTTCGACGACTCATCGCACGAGTGACGCTGCTGGCCGCCGCCGCGGCCATGCTGTGCCAGCCGGTGACCCCTGCTACGGCGCAGGTCGCCATCGGCGTGGGCGGCGCCGTGGCCGACAAGACCCCCGCCGTGCTCAGCCAGATTCCCGAGGATTCATCGGTCGTGCTGATCGTGCCCAATCTCAAAAAGGTCAACGAAGGCCTGGGCACGTTCCTCGCCGCGGTCGGCGTCGACGCGCCGCAGGCCAAGGCGCCGGTCAAGTCGCTCTTGGAGCAACTGGGCGCGATTCGGGGCATCGACATGGACGGCTCGGCGGCGGTGGTCATGCCCATGCTGATGATGGGCGCGGCGCCGCGCGTGTTCGTCCTGCTGCCGGTGACCGATCCGCAGCAGTTCCTGGCCAACTTCGACGACGCGACCGACGCGCCCAACACCCAGGGCCTCAAGCAGGTGACCCTGGGCAACGGCAGGGTGGGGTTCGTGAAGTTTTCCGGCAAGTACGCGGTGGTCAGCGATATCGAGCTGACCGACGGGGAGCTTATCGAGAAGGCGCAGTCGGTCGAATGGACCTTCATGCCCACACCGGCGAAGACGCTCGAACCCTTCGAGCAGACCGCGCTTCGGGAAATCCGGTTTGCACAGAACATGATCGAGCAG
>CAZUHK010000145.1:0-8324 GCA_964620345.1 uncultured Planctomycetaceae bacterium | reverse complement strand
GGCGCAGGCGCGGCTGATCGAAGAGCGACTGGCGGGCCTGCTCGCCGCGGTCCGGGCGATGCAACGGGCCAATCAGCAGGCCGTCGATCGCGCGGTCCAGCGCGAAGGCCACGAGGAGCTCGAAGACCTCGCCCAGCGCCAGCAGTCGCTGCGCGAGCAGACCGAGCAGGCGGACGAGAACACCTTCGCCGCCCAGCGCGGCGAGATGCAGGGCCAGCAGGAGCAGCTCGCCGGCCAGGCGCGCTCGCTCGACCAGCGCCTGGCCGAGCGGACCGGTGACAACGCCGAACCCGGCCAGCCCCAGCCGGGCGAAGCGGAGGATCGATCCGGCGGCGCGATGGACCAGGCCCGGCGCGCGATGCAGGACGCGGCCCGCAAGCTCGGCCAGGGCGACCGGCAGGGCGCGACCCAATCGCAACAGCGGGCCGAACAAGCTTTGCAGGAAGCCGCGCGCGAGCTGGATCGGCAGATCGCCGCATCGCAAAACACCCAACGCCAACAGGCCGCGACCGGCAAGAGCCCCGATGCCCCACCCGCCGACGCCACGGCCGACGGCGACCCACAGCGCTCGGCGGACGATGGCGATGGCGCCCAGACCACGACCGGCCGCACGGGCGACGAGCGGTCCGCCGCCGACGCCGGCCGCGCCGCCGAGGGCGCCGGCAACGGGGGCAGCGGCGACGGCCCGGGCGCCGGCGAAGGCGCGGGCCTGGCCGCCGGCGGCGCGGCCGACTGGCGACCGCTGGCCGATGATGAACGCGCCGCGGTGTTCGAGGCCTACGTCCGCGAGCTGCCCGTGGAATACCGCGACCTGCTCGAACAGTATTACCAGGTACTCAGCGAATGACGCGCCGACCGGCCATGCTGATTTCGATCGCGTTGCTTACCGCCACCGCCGCGGCCCAGCCCACGCCGCGCGACGGCGTGCTCAGCCCCGCGGCCGAACGCGCGATCGACCGCGGACTGGCCTACCTGGCCAACGCGCAGAACGACGATGGCAGTTGGGGCAGCAACTACAAAACAGCCAACACCGCCCTGCCGCTCATGGCCTTCATGGTGCAGGGCCACTTCCCCGATCGCGGGCCCTACGGCGACGTGCTGGCTGGCGCGGTCGACTACCTCATCGTCCGCGGCCGGGCCAACGACGGCTACCTCGGCGGCAACAAGCACGGCATGTACGAGCACGGCCTGGCGACCCTCGCCCTGGCCGAAGTCTGGGGCGAAAGCCCGCGCGACGACATCAGCCCGGCGCTGATCGACGCCGTCCGCGTCATCCTCAAGGCCCAGCACAACAACGGCGGCTGGCGCTACACCCCCGCGCCCAGCGATCACGACCTGTCGGTCAGCGCGATGCAGATCGTCGCGCTGGCCTCGGCGCGCGAGGCCGGCGTGTACGTGCCCCAAAGCGCCATCGACCGCGCACGCGACTACGTGCTGGCCTGTCAGGTTCGAACCGACGGCGGCTTTCGATACCAGCCGGGCAAACAGAGCACCGAGTTCGCCCGCACCGCCGGCGGCGTGATGGCGCTGATGCTCACCAACCGCCGCGACAGCCCCGAAACCCAGCGCGGCCTGCGCTTCCTCCAGCAGCACGCCGGGGCGAACATGCGCGATGGCAAGTACTACTACTACGCCCACTACTACGCCATGCAGGCGATGTACCAGGCCGGCGAACGCAGCTACCTCACCTGGTACCCGCAGATCCGCGACGCCATGCTCGCCCGGCAGAACAACAACGCAAGCTGGTCCGGCGGGCGCGGCGGCGAGTCGTACTCCACCAGCATGGCCATCCTCGTGCTCGGCGTGCCCTACCGCTACCTGCCGATCTACCAGCGATGATTCACAGATGCGCCCCCGGCACCTCGCCGTGGGTGGCGGTCAGGGTGGAGTGGATGCCGCCCCGGCCGGTCCATTCGGTCCGCAGCACCAGCCAGCGCGGCCGCATCAGCCCGATCAGGTCGTCGCGGAGCCGGTTGGTCACCTGCTCGTAAAACGCGCCTTCATCGCGGAAGCTCTGGTAATACAGCTTGAGCGATTTGAGCTCCACGCACAGCTCGGCCGGGGCGTAGCGGAGGATGACCGTGGCGAAGTCCGGATGACCCGTCTTCGGGCAGACCGAGGTGAACTCGGTCGACACGTGCTCGATCACGTACTCCCGATCGGCCGCGGGGTTGGCAAAGGTTTCCAGAGCGCTCGTATCGGGCATGGCGGTTACAGCTTCCGGTATCGGGCGATGAGGTCGATGATCTTGCGCTGGTCGGGCTTGACGCGGACCGAGCGTTGCCACGCGGCGATCGCGCGGTCGCGCAGGTCGGTGTTCTGCCGGTCGCCGCGGAGGTACATCGTCATCAGGTTCACGCCCTTGCCGTTCAAGCTCGCCGCGTCGTTCGGGTCGATCGCCAGGGCCTTGTCGTAATACTCCAGGGACTTTTCGTAGTCCTTGAGCTTGAAGTAGGTGTAGCCGATGCGTTCGTGGACCGCGGCGTTGTCCTTGCCGCGGTCGCGCGAGAGGACCATGAGCGTGTTGAGGGCTCGCATCGGCCGACCGGTCTTCAAAAAAGCGTCGGCGAGGTTGAGCGCGATCGGCGGCTCCAGGTCGCCCAGCTCGGCCGCGGCGCGGAACTCGTCGATCGCCGCGTCGTACCGGCCCAGCGCCGCGTAGATCGAACCCAGGTTCACCCGCGCCGGCTGGTTCTCGGGCTCAAGCCGCACCGCCTTTTCCGCATACGGCACGCCGAGCTGCGGCTGGTCGCGCTGCAGGTACGCCGTGGCGAGGTTCAGGTTGGCCTCGAAGCTGTCGGGCCGAATCGCCAGCGAGGCCAGGTACTCGCCGATCGCGTCGCGCACGCGATCCAGCAGGTGGTACATCAGCCCCAGCTTGTACACCGCCTTGAAGTTGCCCGGATCGATGCGCTTGGCGTCGGCGTACTTGCGCGCGGCGGTCTGGTAATCGCCCTTGACCTCGTGAATGTCGCCGATGCCCACGTGGGCGTCGACGGCGCGGGGGTTTTCATCCAGCGCGCGTTCGAACGCGGCCAGCGCCGCTTCGAGCTGGCGCTCGTCGAGGTGCTGACGGCCCTGGTCGATCGCCTGCTGCGCATCGGCATCAGACCCGCGGCGGTCGGCGCGCGGCGCGATCTCGCAGCCCGCGAGCCCGCCGACGAGCATCGCGGCGATCAGCAGGGTCGTTGCACGTCCGGGCGTGTGACTCATTCGGTCAAAGTACGACTGCGAGCGCAAACGGTCAATTGCCCGGCCGGCCGGTCAGGTCGTACAGCACGTAGATCGGCGGCGGATCGACGAACACGACCGGCAGCCGCAGCGCCTCGATCGCGCGGAGCTGGGCCGGGCCGAAACGCGGGTCGTAGCCGTAGTTGTCATTGGACCACCACAGGTTGAGCATCTGGTAATCGATCAGCAGATGGGTGTATCCGGCTTCGCGCAACCGGTCGATGGCCCCGGCCGCGCCGTGTTCGTCGATCAGCGCGCCCAGGGGGCTTGCGTCCCAGACGGTGTGATAGGTGATGGTGGGCTGGACGTAGAACGCCGCGGCGAAGCCCTCGGCGTAGATCCGCGGCTCGCCGGTCAACGCATTGATCGGGCCCCAGGGGGGCAGCAGCGTCGCCATCTGCCGGGTCTGGCCGATCAGGCCCGCGGCGCCGCCGCGCCACTGGCCGCGGTACGCCTGCGCGCTGTGCCAGCAGAGCACGCCGACCAGCCCCGCGGCGATCAGCAGCGCCGCGGGCGCGAAGCGCAACCGCGCCAGGCCCAGGCCGATCAGCACACACGCCGGCACGAGCACCGCGGTGACGAATCGGCTTTGCAGGTGGGTTACGCTCAGCCAGAAGGCCACGGCCAGCAGCGCGAAGATCAGCAGCATCACCCCGACGCGGCGCGTGCCCCGCAAGGCGATGACGATCGCCGCGCCCGCCGCCGCCGCGGGCCAGACCACCAGGCCGTAGTGCGAATGAGCGATCATCATCGTCACCAGTCGCCGGCCGCGTGTGGCGAAATCAAGCAGGGGCGAGTGGGCGTCCTGCCAGCGGCCGGCCTGTTGGTTGGTCCAGTGGGCCGTGCCCAGCAGGCCGGTGGCCATCGGGAAGACGGGGTTGGCCGTCCACATCCAGTTTCGCAGCATGAACAGGCCCATCGGGATCGCGCCGCCGACCAGATAGCCCAGCAGCGCGCGGCGGCGGCCGTGGTGAGCGCCCCAGATCAGCACGAAGGCGACGGGGACGCCGAACATGCCGATGGCGGTGAGCTTGCACATCGCCGCGCCGCCGACCAGCCAGCCCGCGGCGACGCCCCGGCCCAGCGGCCTCGGCTGGCCGGGGTGCATCGCGATCAGCAGTGCCGCGGCGCCCAGCGCGTTGGTGGCCTGCTCGGTGAACGCCATCGAGCCGGTCACGATCGTCCACGGCACGGCCAGGTACACCGCCGCGGCGCTCGCGCCGGCGAGGCGCGCCAGGCGATGGCGGACCTGCGCCCGCGCGGCCAGGGCGATCACGAGTTGGGCGATGCACGCCGCGGCGAGCAGCGCGAACGCCGCGTGCAGCAGTTGGCAGGCGGTGGCCGCGGCCAGCGGGTCGCCGCGCATGTGCATGAGCTGCGTGAACGCCGCCTCCAGGCCCCCGGGCAGGTAGCTGTAGACGTTGTGCTCGTAGCCGGTGATGCGCCCGGCGTTGAACCATTCGCGCGGCAGTTGCAGGTGATAGCTGAGCACGTCGTAGGCGATCAGCACGTGCTTGGCCCCGCCGGCGTCGGTGGGCATGGGCACGCGCCACAGCGCGCCGGGCGCGACCGCCGCGGCGGCGAACAGCAGCCCCACCGCCGGCCCGGCCAGCCACAGCGCCCAACTCGCCGTGGGCTTCATGTCGCGATGCTTGATCAGCCCGGCCGCCGCCAGCGCGAGGCCGACCACGACCAGCCCCCACGCAGTGAACCCGTTCAGCCAGCCCGCCCAGCCCAGCGCCCAGGCCAGCACGATCATCGCGCCGGCGCCCAGCGCCACCTGCGAAGCGGGGCACTTGTGGGTCGGCCCCAGCGTCGCGGCATGCACCACCCGCCCCAGGCCCGCGGCGGCGATGAACCACGCCCCGACCAGCGCCCCATCGACGATCAGCGTCAGCAGCAGCGCCGCCCATGCCGACGACCGGCCGGCCGGATCGTCGCTCGCCCAGGCCAGCCCCGCGAGCAGCGCCACACCCGCGGCCGCGAACGGGGCGGCGGTGGCCATTGCGCTGCGCTGGTCCCTCACCGGTTCAATCACGGGCATCGCGCGTCTGGTTGGGGTCGGTCGGGCGGGTCGATTCGGGCGGGCTCAAGTCCTCGGCGTCCAGCGCGAACAGCCGCCGCAGCGCCGTGGCGTACAGCGCCGCCTGCCGGCTGTCGCCCCGGCCCAGCTCCGTCAGCGGCCGGTGCAGCAGCTTGTTGATCAGTCGGTGCGTGTGCTCTTCAAGTAACTGCTCGAACTGATCGGGCGCCGCGGCGCCCAGACGCGCGACCGTGCGCTGCGCCTCGGCCTGCGCCGTGCGGTGCATCTGCCGGCGCAGCCGGCGCACCAGGTCGCTCATGTCCGCCGTCTGCACCAGGGCGTAGCACTCGCCGACCGCCTGCTCGACGATGCGTTGGGCCTGATCGATCGCGCCGCGCGGGCCGACCCGCTGCTCGCCCAGCGCCGCTTGAAGATCGTCCATGTCGAATCGGTAGACGTTGGGCAGATCGCCCACGGCCGGCTCCACGTCGCGCGGCACCGCAAGGTCGATGATGAACAGGGGCCTGAACCGCCGGGCCTTGTGGATCGGCTTGAACCGCTCGACCGTCAACAGCGCCGCCTCAGAGCCGGTCGAGCAGAGCACGACATCGGCCTGCCGCAGCGCCTCGTCGAGCCGGGCGAAGTCGATCGCCTCGCCGCCCAGCCGCGCCGCGGCGTCGGTCGCCCGCTCGGCGGTGCGGTTGGTCACGATCAGCCGCGCCGGCTGAAGCGACTGGAACTGTCGCGCGGTCAGCTCGGCCATCTTCCCGGCGCCGATCACGAGCATGGTCTTGTCCGCCAGCGTGTCGAACAGGTGCCGGGCGTACTCGACCGCGGCGCCGCCGATGCTCGATCGGCCCCGGCCGATGCCCGTCTGCTGCCGCACGCGCTTGCTGGTCGCCAGCGCGAGCTGGAACATGCGATGAATCGCGCGCTGCGCCGTTTCCGCGGCCTGCGCCAGCTCGTAGGCCTGCTTGACCTGCCCGACGATCTGGTGCTCGCCGATCACCATCGAGTCCAGCCCGCAGGCCACTGTGAACAGGTGGCGGATGGCTCGTTCGTTGTCGAAGTGGTACAGCCCCTCGTGCAGGGCCTCGCGGTCCAGCCCGGCGTAGCCGACCAGCCACTGCGTGAGCTGCTCGACGCGCGGGTGGCCGTGCAGCGGCCGGGCGACGTAGATCTCCGTGCGGTTGCAGGTGGAGAGGATCGCGAGCTCGGCCTGGTCGTACCGGACCGACAGCTCGCGCAGCGCGGCCGACACCTGCCGCCGGTTCATCGCGAGCTTCTCCCGCAACGCCACCGGCGCCGTGTGGTGCGACAGGCCTACGCAGACCAGGTGCATCAGCGTGCTCCTTCGATCGGGTCGACCGGCTCGAAGACGGGCTCGACGGCCGTCTGATCCGAGCCGATGCGAACCTGCCCGTGCCACTGGCCGCAGCCGGTCAGCGAGACGGCCATGGCCAGCACCACCAGTATCACGACAAAGCCGAGCAATGCCAACGTCGCGGCGCGGGCGCCGCGGAAGCGCGGGGCGAATCGCACGTGGCAGACCCCCGCCAGCAGCAGCCAGCCCGCCGCGGCGCCGATGACCTTGGGCTGGGCGTACCACGCGGTGCCCAGCGACGTGGCGTGGGCCATCGCGTCGACCGCGCCGACCACCAGCACCAGCGACACCAGCACGAACGCGGCGGTCGCGGCGTTGATCATCCACGCCTCGATCGATTCCAAGCTGGCCATCTGGCCCAGCACGCGAATGCGCCGCGTCGGCTCGCCACGCTTTCGCAGCAGGTGTTGAACCAGCAGGTACTCACCGCCCGCGGCCGCGGCCAGCGCCGCGGCGGCGATGCCCAGGTACGCCGCGGCGATGTGAACGCCATCCAGAACACCGCGGATGTCGAACGGCCGAAACGTCCACCAGCTCGCGCACACGCCCCACAGCCCCAACACCGCGACCACCGGCAGGCCGAACACCTCCACGCCGCGCAGCCGGTTGATCCACGCCAGGTACGCCAGGGCCGCGCCCAGCAGGCCGATCAGCAGCAGCACGCCCTCGACGTGACTGGCCAGCGGCTTCCAGGGCTGCTCGCCGACCGCCGCGCGGTAGACCAGCAGGCCCGCGGCGATCGTGCCGACCAGCGTCGCGACCAGCGCGGCAAAGCGCCGGTCGTGCCGCGCCGAGCGCACGCGCCACAGCGCGCCGCCGGCGCCGACCACGCCCAGCAGCGCGATGACGACCAGGCCGATCGTGGTGACGAGGTCTTCAGGCAAGGCCGGTGATCTCCTTGGCGTGCCGCGTCAGCGCCTCGATCCCGCCGGACTTGTACGCGGCCATCGCCTCGCCGTCGGTCAGCCGGCGCAGCGTACGTTGTCGCTCATCGGCGTCGGCCGTGCGCTGCTGCACCATCTCGCGATAGGGGCGGACCACTTCGAGCAGCATGGTCCAATCCTTATCCAGCGCCGCGTCGAGTTCTTCGATGATCTGCCGTGCCGCGGCGGCGCTGATGCCATCGGTGCTCGCGGTGATCGTCAGCGGCCCGTGGCGGCGATGGGCGGGGATGGTGAAGTCGCCGGCGTCGGGCTCGTCGGCGCGGTTGGTCAGCACGCCGCGCTCGGCCGCCTCGGCCGCGGCCTGATCGTTGGCCGCCGCGTCGTCGCTGGCGATCACCACGGCGAACGCGCCTTCGAGGTCGCCGGCGTGGTAGCCGCGCTCGATCGGCTCGGCCGGGCCGTCGGTGATCCGCCGATCGACCGCCGGGGCGATGACCGTCACCTTCGCGCCGGCATCGACCAGAGCCGCCACACGCCGCGCCGCCACCTCGCCGCCGCCGACGACCACCACGCGGCGGCCCTTGAGCTTGAGCATGATCGGCAGATGGGCCATGCTTACATGGTAGTCGATGAGCGCGCGGGCCTCGTCGCGGCGCCGAGCCGAGCCGAGCCGGGGCCCGCACGATTGACCGAATCGGGCGCCGCGGGACGATAGCAATCGCATGACCATCGCACGCGCCATCGCCGGACTGCTGGGGCTGTTCACGCTGGTCAACCTCGCGTCGGCCATCGCCGGCAACGG
>CAZUHK010000144.1:8025-8429 GCA_964620345.1 uncultured Planctomycetaceae bacterium | reverse complement strand
CCGCTGAAAAAGACAAACCCAAACCCCTGCAATACGCTTGTTTAAGGGCTAGCGCAGCGCCCACGTGTCCTTGCTGCCGCCGCCCTGGCTGGAGTTGACCACCAGCGAGCCCTTCTTCAACGCCACGCGCGTCAGCCCGCCGGGCAGGACGTAGGGCTTTTCACCGTACAGAATGAAAGGCCGCAGGTCGATGTGGCGGCCCTCGAAGTGATCGTTCACGATCACCGGCATGCGCGACAGTCGCAGCGTCGGCTGGGCGATGTAGTTCCGCGGGTTGGCCTTGATCCGATCGGCCATCTCGTCCCGCTGGGCCTGCGTGGCGTGGGGGCCCACGAGCATGCCGTAGCCGCCGGACTCGTTGGCCGGCTTGACCACCAGCTTGTCGAGATTGGCCAGCACGTGCT
>CAZUHK010000144.1:0-8015 GCA_964620345.1 uncultured Planctomycetaceae bacterium | reverse complement strand
TGGCGCGCGTTGTCCTCGCGGCACAGATACGTCGGCACGCTGGGTAGAATCGGCTCGGCATCCAGGTAGAACTGGATCATCTTCGGCACATAAGCGTACACGACCTTGTCGTCGGCGATGCCGGTGCCCGGGGCGTTGACCAGCGCGACGTGGCCGGCCCGGTAGGCGTCCATCAGGCCCGGCACGCCCAGCAGCGAGTCGGCGCGGAAGTAATTCGGATCGATGAAGTCGTCGTCGACGCGGCGGTAGATCACGTCGACGTGCTCGAAGCCCTGCGTGGTCCGCATGTAGACCCGGTTGTCGCTGACGAGCAGGTCGCGGCCTTCGACCAGTTCGACGCCCATCTGCTGGGCGAGGAACGAGTGCTCGAAGTAGGCCGAGTTGTAGATGCCCGGCGTGAGCACCACGACCTTCGCCTCGCCCGCGTGATTGGGTGCGACGTACTGCAATGTCTCCAGCAGCCGCACCGCGTAGTCGGCCACCGGGCGCACCGCCGACGCCTCGAACACCTGCGGGAACGTCTGCTTCATGAGCTGCCGGTTCTCCAGCACGTAGCTCACACCCGACGGGCAACGCAGATTATCCTCGAGCACGTACATCACCCCGTCGCCGCCGCGCACCAGGTCGGTGCCGGTGATGTGGCACCACCGACCCATCGGCGGGTCCAGGTCGATGCACTGGTGGCGGAACGATGCGGCTGAGGCGATCACATCCCCGGGGATCACCCCCTCGGTGACGATCCGCTGGTCGTGGTAGATGTCGTCGAGAAAGCAGTTGAGCGCCTCGATGCGCTGCGACAGGCCGGCCTCGATGTGGTCCCATTCCGAAGATTCGATGATCCGTGGCACCATGTCGAACGGGAAGATTCGCTCGGTGCCCGTATCGTCGCCGTAGACGGTGAACGTGATGCCCAACCGCAGCAGCGCCCCTTCGGCAGCGGTCTGGCGACGCTTCAACTCGCCCGGCGGCAGCCGTTCGATCAGGTCGATCAACAGCTTGGCGTGTTCGCGCGGCCTGCCCGGCACGCCGAACAACTCGTCGAAGAAGCCGTCCGTCTGGTATCCGTTGAACTGCATGGCGCGGGAAGTGGGTTGCAATCTCGATGCCACCGTCAGGATAGGGCCGAAGCACTGCTGATTCCGCGCGCACCTGCGCGGTCGGTCGGCGGCACGCGGCCGGCGTGCATGCGATGCGCGCAGGGCGGATTGTGCGGGCCGGCGCCGTTCGCGGCACAGACCGGCCGGACCGCAGCGTGGAGCTCAACGACAAAACCCACGTTCTTTGAACGTGGGCTTCGCCGGGCAATGTGTGTTGAAGGGATTTGCACTTACGACGCCCTCGGGTGGGCGGCCTGGTAGGCGTCGCGCATCCGTTGCGTGGACAGGTGGGTGTACACCTGCGTGGTCGAAAGCGACTGGTGGCCCAGCAGTTCCTGCACGCTTCGCAGGTCCGCGCCGTTGTCCAGCAGATGCGTGGCGAAGCTGTGCCGCAGCGTGTGAGGGCTGATGTCGGGGTCCAGGCCGGCTTCGATCAGGTACTTGTCCAGCTTGCGGCGGACGGATCGGCTGGACAGGCGCCCGCCGGACTTGTTGATGAACAGCGGCGTGGGCTGGCCTGCCTCGAACGCCTCGCGGACCTTCGCGAAGCGGCCGTCACCGTCGAGCGTGGCCAGGTAGTGATTGATCGCGCGCAGGGCGTGCGAGCCCAGGGGGACGATGCGTTCCTTCTTGCCCTTGCCGCGGATGGTCAGGGCCTCGCCGATCTCGTCCAACTCGCCGCGGTCCAGATCGACCAGCTCGCTGACGCGGACGCCGGTCGAGTAAAGCGTTTCAAGGATCGCCCGATCGCGGGCGCCCAGCGTGTTCTGATCGTCCGGAGCGGACAGGAGCTTCTCGATCTGCTCGACGCTGATCGCCTTTGGCAGGCGCTTGGTCTGCTTGGGCGTGCGGATGAGCATCATCGGGTTGTTGGCCACCAGACCCTGGCGGGCGAGGTACTTGTAGAAGCTGCGGAGCGTGGCGATCTTCCGGGCCATCGTGGCCGGGGAATACTGGAAGTCGTCGAGGTAGGTCAGGAAGCGGCGGATGAGCAGGGGGTCGGCCTCGATCACGCGCTGAGTCAGGCCCGGTACGGCGGCGTCGCCGTTGCCCGCCGCGGCCGATTCCATCTGGCCGGCCAGAAATCCGGCGAACTGCCGCAGGTCCGCCCCGTAGCAGCGCGCGGTGTAGGGGCTGAAGTGTCGCTCGAAGCGGAGGTAGTCCAGAAACTGTTGGATCAGGGGCAGGTCGTCGCTCATATCACGCGCTCCGTGAGTGTCGCGTCCCGGCTTCGGGGCGCGGTGGTTTATCCCTTGCGCAGCTTCTCAAGCTGTGCGCCGATTCGGTGTCCCATCTGGTGGCTGAGCACGGCGGCGTCGAACCAGTCGAACGTCACGTCCGGGTCTTTGGCCGCCGTCGCCAGCGTGCGCAGCACCGCCGCCTCCTGGCCGACGCGATAGCGGAACACCCAGCGCTGGTCTTTCTTGACCAGCACCAGTTGTCTGGGCGCGTCGGCGGTGTTGTCCTGGGCGGGCATCGGTGCGTTCCTTCGGCCGAGCGGCCGGAACGCACCGGGCCGATCGGTTAGTTGCCTTGCGCCGTCGGGCCCGGCGGCACCGCGTGCAGGCGGTGCCACTCGTGCTCGAGCAGCTCGCGCGTCAGCATGTAGCTGACGAATTCCGAGTAAAGGTCCATGCTCAGCAGGTACCGCCGCCAACCCGAGGGGCTTTGCAGCGGGGTGCGGCCGATCGCGTAGGTGTGCAGATCGCCGATCACCTGGTGGTTGGCCGCGTCGTAGTAGCCGCTGGCCTGGGCGACGGGCTGGCGGTGCACGGTGGTCACGCCCGGCCGATCGCCGGTGGCCTGGTACGTCAGCTCGCGGCTGTCCACGTTGCCGTCGGCGATCGGGGCCTGGCGGGCGATCAACTGGATCGTCGCGCCGATCTTGGGCGGCTCGTAGGGATCCCACGCGCTGAGCGTGCCGACGAAAAGGCCGTCGGTGCCCAGGGCCGTCATGAGCTGTCGGGCGTCGGCGACGCTCTGGACGCCGCTCATCTCCAGCTTGCTCATCGCCGCGAGCACGCGGTTGACCGGCACCACGTCGATGCCGCGAACCTCCTGCATCGCCTGGGCGATCTTGTCGGACAGCACGACGGTATCGACCAGCGTCGTGCCCGACTCGTTGTTCAGCGGCGCCACCGCCCAGAGCTTGGGCCCGGGGTAGGGGCTGTTGAGCACGCCGGGCTGATCCAGCTTCGGCGGGGTGTCGCAGCCGGCGAACATCGCCACGAGGACGAACAACGCACCGCATCGCGCCGCCACCGTCCGGGGATGCCGGGGGAGCATGGCCTTTTCACTTGTCATGGCGTCCTGCCGCATGAGATGAGTTCCACTCATCGAAGTTTTCGCCCCGCGTCGGCGAGGCGTTGATCGCTATTGGGGTATCGGCACCGCGGCCTCGGCGTCGGGCGCGTCGCCCTCGCCGGTTGAGATGCTCGTCCTCGTCGGCCGCGCCGCCCAAATGTTGTCCGTGCCGGTGCGGTTGGTCACGAAGTAAACCCACCCGTCTTTGCCCCAGGTGGGCTGGAGGTTGACGAACCGGTCGCCGGTGAGCTTCACCCGTCCGGTGCCGTCGATGTTGATGACCCACAGCTCGGCCGAGCGCGGCCGGCGGTTGGGGTCGTTGCTGCGGGGGTTGAGCACGGTGGCGAACGCCAGCCGCTTGCCATCGGGCGACCAGGTCGGCGTGATGGCCGCGGCATTGGTCGAGGCGGCGATCTGCGTCGGCCGCTTGCCCTCGCCGTTCTCAATGTCCATCGTCCACACGCTGAACCATCGCGTGCCCCGATGCCGCGCCTGCTGATAGACGATCTTGTCGTCCGCCGGCGAAAACTCGGGGAACAGCCCGAAGCCGATGAACTTGCGGCTGGCCGGCCGATCCACGTCGATCAACACCATCTCCCACTGGCCCGACTGCTCGCCGAGCGCTGAAAAGATGATCTGCGTACTATCGGGCGACCAGCTCGGATGCAGCTCGTGGCTGGGCGAGTCGGTCAGTTGCACCGCCTGCCCGCCGTCGATCGGCTTGAGGTAAATGTTCCACGAGCCCGAGCGGTTGGAGCAGAATGCCAGCGTCTTGCCATCGGGGCTGATCGCGGGCATCGTGTCGTTGGCCGGGTCGCTGGTGAGCTGCGTGATGGTCTGGCCGTCGATCCGCTTCATGTAGATGTCGGCAGTGGGCCGGTGCTGCGTGCTGGCGTAGACCAGCCACTGGCCGTCGGGCGAGACGGCCGCGTCGAAATCCGCCCCGTCATGGGCGAACGACACCTGACGGAGATTGGCCAGTTGGCCATCGGGCAGGCCCTCGGGGGAGCCGGGCATCTCGCCGTAGAGGTTCATCGTGCTGACAAACCGCGCCGGCCGATCACCATCGCTGGCCACCGGTTGGCCTACAAAGCGGGGCTCGGCACCGTTGGCCGGGGCGGTCAGCCCGGCGTTGATCGCGTCGAGCGTGGGGTCGCCGGACGGCTCAGTTGCGGTGTAAGGCATGTCGCTGTCGGTGTTTGCGATCTGCTGGGTCGGGCGGTCGGTCGGGTAGGGCACGGGCCTGTCATCGCCTCGGTTCTCGCCGCGCAGGGTGCTGGAAATCTTCCCGCCGACCCCGCTGCCGCAGCCGACCAGAGCCGCGAGGGCGAGCGCCAGCATCCCCATCCCGATCCTGTTGAGCCAGCCAGCACGCATGACGATGCTCCGTGACGTTTCTCGGACCTCAGACGATTCGGCAAAATCGCTCGTCGCCAGCCAAAGACCATCGGGTCCGACGTCCAACGGTTGTTATCGGACAGGTCGAGCGGGGGCCTTGAGATGCCGACTTCCGGATAATCGGAGAAATGTCCCCCGCGCTTTATCAGGTAACCCCAGCGAGCCCGGCCGTCCTCGGCCCGGGCCGGGGACGGCCGGGCTCACCGGATAACAACGCCTCTACGCCGCGCGATGCACAGAGCCCCCCGATCAGTCCAGCCACTGCTTCTTCTTCATCTTCTCCGGCAGGTATCGCTCGGTGATGAAGCTGAAGTCCTTGTTGGACAGCGCTTCGAGCTCGAGCTTCACGCCCAGCTTGAGCATGTGCTTGATCTCTTTCTGCCATTCCTTCTTCTGGAACCAGGGGTAGTTGAGGATTTCCTTGGCCCGGCGGGTGTCCTGCTCGTTGAGCTTGATCGAGACGGTCTTGGCCACGTCGAACCGGTCGGCGTCGTAGCTGCTCATGCCGATGAACCGCGCGTCGGGGATCGCCATGCGCTGGCTTTCGAACGCGAGGTTGATCGAGCCCTGCTTGACCACGCTGTAGATGTAGTAGCCCCACGGGTCGTTGTCGACCAGCACGTACACCGGCAGCTTCAGCTCGTTATGCATTCGCCACACCAGGCGGCGCACGCCGCGGGGGGGCTGGCCGCCGCCGTGGATGATCATGCACTTGTGCTGTTCCCAGAAGCGGTCCTCGCTGAACCGCCGCCAGACCGCGCCTTTCTCGATGAGCAGGATGAACTTCGCGGTGCACTTGCCGAACTGGATCACGTGATCTTCGACGATCGACGGCACCGCCCAGCCGCCCGAGCCCATGCGCGACAGGTCGATCGTGTCGCCGTTGTCGGTGATCGTCATCGGCCCGACCATCGCGCCCTTGGGCTCGGCGAACAACCCCAGCTCCTCACGCAAGCTGGTGAGCGTCACCTCGAGGTCTTCGATGATCGGGTCGCTTTCGCTCTGCTCGTCGAAGGTGTTTTCTTTGGTGCCGCCGATGGTGTGCTTGCAGTGGTAGAACAGGTCACGAATGCTCGTGGTCTTGCGCTGGTCGATCAGCTCCTTGCAGCCGGAGGCGACGAGCATGGTCTGCATGAACTTCTTGGCCTGGCCGAGGTTGAAAAAGCTCCGCCGCTGCGTATTGGCGCCCATCTTGATCAGGCGTTCTTTTTCGTCGAACGCGACGTTGGACAGCGCCCGCGTGGGGATGTTCACGCCCGGGTCGCGCAGACCGGTGACCTGCTCGGCGACGCTGTCGGCCAGGCCGACCAGCTTCGTGCCGGTATCCGCCCCGTTGCGTGAACCGCCCGTCTGGCGCGGGCGCTTTGCGGTGGTCTTCTTCGAAGTCTTCTTCTCGGTTTTTCTGGTACTTTGCTTCTTGGCCATAATCACACCTTGGGTGCGTCGCGCCTAAGTGCGACGTTCCAACCACCTCCCGCTCATTCAAACAACATCTCGCCGTCGTTCTCGTCGTCGTATTTCTCGTGGCGGTTGTCCTGGTCGATTTCGTCGAGCAGTTCGCCGGGCGCCGCGTCGGCCATGATGACCGTGCTCTCATCCGCTTCGAGCTTGCTCAGGCCGTCCGCGCGCTTTTTCTTGCTTTTGCGGGGCTGGATCAGATTGCCATCGGCGTCGAACTGCACGTCGGCGGCTTCGGTCACCTGCCGCGCGACTTCCTCGAAGCTGGTCAGCAGCTTGTCCTGGTCGTGCGTGGGATTGATCGCGTGGACCGCGGCAACGATCTCCTGCATGTACTTGTTGAAGATGTCGCGCCGCTGGCCCTCGCGCTTGGCGCGCTGGCGCCGGCGGACGTAGGTGTTGAGCTGCCGGCCGCACTCGCTGATCGCCAGCTTGATCTCTTTCTTGATCTCGTCGTAGTCGGCGATCGCCTCCTTCGACTCGCTGGTGAACGGCACCCAGACGCTGGCCATGTGTACCATGATGACCAGCGGCCCCTGGGGCAGGGCGCCGCGCGACTGGCTCAGGCCGTAGTTCCGCCAGTTGGTCTCCAGCACCGCCTTGTACGCGCAGCACGAGCCCTGCTGATACAGCAGCGGTACGCGGTTGGCGAAGCGGATCACGCGCGACAGCTCTTCGTTGGGCAGGTCGCCACCGTAGGCGACGCCCACCTCGATCTGGAACGGGTTGCCGCGGTACACGGCCGGGGGGCGGGTGGTCGCCTTGTAAAACTCGGCCTTCACGCCCTTGAGCAGGCCCGCGAGGATCTGCTTCACGCCGATCGGCGAGAGACAATCGGTCGGCGGGGCCATGAACTTCGTGTCCTGGATCGCCTTGTACAACGCCTCGCCCTCGGCGTGGTTGACGTTCTTGACCCACGTGCGGTTGGTCAGCGTGCCGTCCTTGCCGAGAATCCGGTTCGCCGCCTCGCACACGTCGTTGGCCTTGGCCAGCGAGATGCGGCAGAAGTCCTTCTGCAGAAAACCGCCGAGCTGGGTCGAGTCGGTGGTTTTGAGCATTTTCAGCAACGTGCCAAGTTCCACGCCGTTGGGGTGCGGCTTGATCTCCTTCGGTTCGTCGGGCAGATCCTTGACCGTTCGCGGAAAAACGATCGTGCCCCCGGGCGTCGTGGTCGTGCCCTCGGCCGTTTTCGCGAGCTGCCTGGCGTGCTCGTAGTCATCGTAGAGGTCGGGCACATCGTGGCCGTTGTCCGCATCGGTGCGCCGGCACGCGGTGGGCGGCTGGTAGATGATCTGGGCGTGGGGGTTGGCGATGGCGGTCTGCTCAAGGTATTCATCCACGCTCTGCCGGCCGCGGTTGTAGCGGCCTTCGAGCTCGATGTTCACCTCGGTGCCGGTGTCGTGCTCGAAGTCGAGCGATTCTTCCTCGTCGCGGACCTCGGCGCGGTTCTTCTGCGTGTCGATCGCGAGCGTGACCTTGTGGGCGGGCTTTTTCTTGTTGGGGCGGGTGTGGATGACCATCGGCTTGCCGGTGGTCATCAGGCCGTACATGCCGGCCGCGGCGATGCCGATGCCCTGCTGGCCGCGGGACATCTTCAGGCGGTGAAACTTCGAGCCGTACAGAAGCTTGCCGAAGATGTTCTCGATCTGGCTTCGGACGATGCCCGGGCCGTTGTCGCGGATGGTCAGCAGGTAGCGTGTCTCGCTCAGTGCGCGGATGCCGATGAACAGCTCGGGGCTGATGCCGGCTTCTTCGCAG
>CAZUHK010000143.1:0-8493 GCA_964620345.1 uncultured Planctomycetaceae bacterium | reverse complement strand
TCGCGCGACGCCCCGAGGGCAGACCTGTGGATTCGACCGCGTGGGCAGGGCTAGAGCAACTTTCAGCGGCCCGTCGTGGGCGCCACACCTTGTCCCGAAGCGCAAGGTGTGATGCCGTCCGCACGCCCGCACACCTTGCCGCTAAAGCGGACAAGGTGTGGCACCCGCCAGACGCGACGCAACGCTGCAACCTGCTCTAATCCCGCGACATGCCCGCGGCGAGCATGGCGAAGTAGAGCAGGTTGAGGATCGCGCCGACGGTGGCGGCGACGTAGGTCATCGCCGCGGCGTTGAGCACCTTCGACACCGCGCCCCGCTCGCGATCGCTCACCATGCCCAGGTCGAACAGCTTCCGCTTGGCCCGGCTGGATGCGTCGAACTCGACCGGCAGGTTGACCACCTGGAAGAGCACGACCGCGCCGAAGAGGATCACGCCGGTCCACGCCAGGCCGGCCATGCCCAGGATGACGCCGAGGAACACGATGAAGAACGAGAGGTTGGACCCGATGCCCGCGATGGGCACCAGGCCGTTGCGGATGACCAGCGGGCCGTAGCTGTGGGCCTTCTGCAGGGCGTGTCCGGCCTCGTGGGCGGCGATGCCCAGCGCCGCCAGCGACCGGCCGGCGTACACCTGCGGGCTCAGCCGCAGCGTGTTGGTCCGCGGGTCGTAGTGGTCGCTCAAGAAGCCCTGGACCTGTTCGATCTTCACGTCGTAGACCCCCTCGGCCTCGAGCATCTCCTGCGCGGCCTGGGCGCCGCTCAGCCCGCTGTTGGCCGGCATCTTCGATGCCTTGGCGTACGCCGACTTCACCCGCGCCTGGGCGATCAGTCCCAGCACCAGCGCCGGCAGGAAGACGAACAGCATGTACGTCGGATCGAAAATCAGGAAACCAAGCATGCTCATCGGTGAAGCTCCATAAACACCGTCCGTGTGTGCAGCCATCTTACGCAACTTTCGAGCCAGGGGTTTGGAAAATCCCCTGCCGGCGAGGCGAATTTTCGGCCCCGGCGAATCGTCAAACCCGGCTAACCGCCGATGGTAGGATGCCCCGATGGCAGTGACGGCAACCCAAGGCCCAGCCGAGGCGCAATCGGCCTGGATCGAGCGGATCGTCCAGCGGTATCACCATCCGCGGTTCATCGCGCCCGATCCGCTGCAAGTCGTGCGGACGTACGATGATCCGGCCGACCGGGAAGTGATCGGCCTGGTCGCCGCGTCGCTGGCGTACGGCAACGTCAAGGCGATCCTCGGCGGCGTCGCCGAAGCCCAGCGACTGATGGGTGCCGATCCGGCGGCGTGGCTGGCCGAGGCGACGGCAGCGCAGATACGCCGGCGGTTCGCGCGGTACCGCTACCGTGTGACGGCCGGGCGGACGCTGGCGGGCTTGCTCATCGGGGCCGGGGCGGTGCGGGCGGAGTTCGGGGCGTTGGGGACGGCGCTGGCTTTCGAGGTCGGCACCGCCACGGCCGACTGCGACGTGAAATGCGGGATGGATCAATCGTGGCTGAACGCTGTCGATGCGTGGGTGCGGCGCATCGAGGCGGGGGCGGGCGTGGCGCTGGATCACCTGCTGCCGCGGCCGGCACGCCGCAGCGCGTGCAAGCGGCTGTTTCTGTATCTGCGATGGATGGTGCGGCGGGACGTGATCGACCCCGGCGGCTGGCCGCTCGATCCGGCCCGGCTGATCGCGCCGATCGACACGCACATGCACCGCGTGGGCCTGGCCCTGGGCTGGACCACGCGCCGCACCGCCGACCTGGCCACCGCCATCGAAGTCACCGGCGCGCTGCGCCGGCTCGATCCGACGGATCCGCTGCGGTACGATTTCGCCCTGACCCGCCCGGGGATTCGCAAAGAACTGCTGGTGTATCCGAGCTAAGACAGGGTGACCCCAACGCGCTTCGCCTGGCGAGCCCGGTCGGCGGCGAGCAAGCGGCTGGTCCATTCGTGTATGATGAGATTCAATCCTTCGGTGTGGACCTGGCACGTCGGCGGCCGCGAGGCGAAAACCAGGTAGTGGAGCACCAAGCATGTTCAAGCAGATGGCAACCGTGTGGGCGTGTCTGATCGGTATTCTGTGCCTGACCGCCGAGGCGTGGGCCCAAACGCCCACGATGCAGGCGAAGATCACCAACCACGGCGTGGCATCCCTGACCTGGGGCCGCGTCGATCTGTTGGCCGACGGTAAGCCGCGGGTGAATCAGGTCATCCTCGAAAAGAAGTGGCCCAACGAGCAAGGCGTCAACGAATTTTCGTTTGAGAAGCTCGAAGGCGACCCGACCGCGGTGAGCTTCGATGCGAAACGCAACACGTTGACGTACACCTACGACTGGGGCACGATCAGCTTCGCCTACCGGGTCAAAGCCGACCGGCTGGAGGCGACCACGACGATCGATAATCGCTCGAAGCGCACGCTGGCGATGTTCGACATCACGCCGCTGTCGCTGCGCCTGCCCGAGGACTTTGAGAAACCCAAGCGCTGGCAGAAGCGAGCGACGATGCCGGGGGACTTCAACGTGGTGGAGGTCGCCACCGGCGAGCACAAGCTGCTGCTGTGCGGCGAGACGGTGATGCCGTTGCGCCTGGCGTTCGGCAATCCGCGCCAGCGGGCGATGCCGATCAGGATCAGCGGCAACGTGAACATGCTCGAGCCCGGCGGCGTGGTGTATCACCACTACGGCCTGCCGCGGGTGGCGCCGGGCGAATCGCTGACGATCGAGTGGTCGCTGCGGGTGGCCGACGCCGAGGCCGACACCTGGCCGCTGATCGCGGACCTGGTCGAGGGCTTCAGGGATTACCATCGGCCGGGGCTGGTGTGGAAAGACCGTCGGCCGGTCGGCGCGATCTTCCTCGGCGCCGGGCGCGGGCCGGACAATAACCCGCGCAACTGGTTTAAGGACCAGAAGCTGGACGTGCGCACCGAAGAAGGTCGGAAGGAGCTGCGCCAGCGCATGATGAAACATGCCGACCAGTGCATCAGGGTGCTCAAGAGCGTCAACGCCCAGGGCATGGTGCTGTGGGATCCCGAGGGCGCGGAGAATCCGCACCCGACGACCTTCATCGGCGATCCACGGATGGTCGAGATCATCGCCCCGGAGATGGTGGACATCTACCCGGATTACTTCAAGCGGTTCCACGAGGCGGGGCTGCGGACCGGCGTGTGCCTCCGCCCGACGCAGGTGGCCAGAACGCCCTACACCGGCGCGGTCGATGGCGATGTCGAGACGAGTTGGGCCCTGCAGGTGGCGCCGCAGTGGATCGAAATCGACCTGGGCAAGGAACACCCGATCGACCGGACGCAACTGATCTGCTTCGTCGACCGGGCCTATCAGTTCAAGGTCGAGGCCAGGCCGGCTCAGGGCGAGTACACCACGATCGTGGATCGCACGAACAACACCACCCCGGGCAAGGTCGACGCGCCGATCACCGACAAGTTCGAGCCGGTCAAAGCGCGGTATGTCAAGCTGACGATCACCGGGGCGCACGAGTACGATGGCAAGTGGGTCAACGTTCGCGAGTTCCGCGTGTTCGCCGGCGACAGCGAGAACCTGGCGCTGAACAATGCCTCGGATCGCTCGCGCCGGTTCGGCCGGGCCATTGGTGGCCACGGCACCGGGGCCTTCAATCCCGATCGCAACCCCCTCGACGACGACTTCAGCGATATCTGGCCCGAAGGCGTGTCCTGGTGGCGCTTCTACCCGATCGTTGAGCGCATGAGCCGGAAGATCGAGTTTGCCAAGAAACACTGGGGTTGCACGTTGTTCTACGTGGACACCAACGGCGTACACCGACCCGTCGGCGAAGACCAGCAGTTCGAATGGACGCTGCTGGACGTACACGTCTGGCGGGATCTGCAGCGGCGTCATCCGGATGTGCTGTTGATCCCCGAGTTTGCCCCGAACCCCGGCCAACTGGCCCATACCAGTCTATACCTTCAGCCGCCGTACAGCCCGCCGGTCTTGCGCGAACAGTGGCGCAAGTGGCTGCCCGGGGCGTTCGGTGTCAGCTACACGGTGAACCTCAACAATGAGGACTGGGAATCGCTGCGTCCGCGGCTGGTCGAGGGCATCAAAGCCGGCGACAGCTTATTCTTCCGCGGCTGGTTCGGCGATCATTACAACAAGAAAATCAAGACGCTGTACGACGAGGTGTACGAGCCCGACGCGACCAACCCCGGCCTGCCCGAATCGTACCTCAACCAAAAGCAGGCGGAGCGGGGCGGCCGGTGAGTCCAAACGCGCCGCGTGGCTGAGTTGATCGCCGGGCCTTTGATCGGCTCCATCCCGCCCCCTCGCTCCGAGGGACGCGGTGAAGCGCATGTGTCGAGAACCGTTCGCGCCCGGATGCCGCTGCGCCGCACCGGTTCGAGTCTCACCCGCGGGCCGGGGCCATGGATTCGTGGAGGTGGCGGCTGTAGCGGTCGGCGTCGCGGGTCATCGCGACCGTGTGGGGGCCATCCGAATCCTTCTCGAAGTAGGTGAAGCCGCTGAGCTTGTCGCGGTCGAAAAACTTGCCCCGCTTGGGGTCGTGGTCCAGGAGCTTCACACCGATGCGGCCCTGCTCATAGGTGCAGAAGGCCGGGTCGAAGATGCAGGCGGCGGTGAACGGATCGTGCAACCCGGTGCCGGGCGATTGTTTGGCCTCGATCCAGGCATCGCAGCAGTCGCGGATGATCTTCAGCGTGTCGCCGGCGAAAATCGTGTTCACCTGCTCGTCGTCCAGCTTCATGCCCCGGGTCACGTTCAGGCCGAAGACGGTGTGCCGGGGCAGATTGCGTGAAAACACGGCCTGCGCGGCCGATGGGTCGAGCATGGTGTTGCATTCGGTTTGCGGATGCTCCACGTCGTTGGGGAACAGCCCGATCATGCTGTAGGCGGCCTTGAGCATCGTCAGGCATTCCGGGTCGGTCAACGCCAGCAGCGCCACGTTGCTCAGGGGGCCGACGCTGAGCAGAACGACTTCGCCGCGGTGGTCTCGGATGGTCGACCGCATCAGCTCCACCGCCTCGGCCGGACAGGCCGGCCGCGCCTCCGGGGCGGCGTCCAGAACGATGTGCTGATTGACTCGGTGGCCGTACCAGTGAGGGTTGGGCAATATGGGCGCGTCGCAGCCGGCGGCGACCGGGATTTCGGGCTGGCCAAGCTTGGCGCAGATCGCGCGGGTGATCTCGGCGCGGATCGTCGAATCGGGGCCGAGCGTGGTGATGCCCAGCAATTCGCAGTCGGGCCGCGCCAGCAGATAGGCCAGGCAGACCGCGTCGTCCGAGTCGGTTCCGATGTCAGTGTCCAGAAAGATTTTCATGGTGGCTCGTTGCCGGGTGTTTGCGGGGGATTCGAGCAGGTTGCAGCATTGCGTCGCGTCTGTCGGGTGCCACACCTTGTCCCGAAGGGCAAGGTGTGATGCCATAAAGTAAGCCTCCTTTGTGTAGATTCGGGATCGTCAACGTCCCATACAACAAAGGAGGCTCACATGAACTTCGTCGGCTTGGATGCACATTACCGTCAGTCGAGCTATTACATGATGAATGGCCAGGGGCAGGTGGTCAAGCAATCCACGGTGCGTGGCATCCGCTACGGGTCGCTGGAGGAAGCTCTAAAAGAACGGGTGCGTGGTCTGGCCGGGGCGCGCCGGGCGTTGAGATCGCTGACAATCACGCGCTTCGCCGGCGGGATGTGCCCCTTGCAGCCCATGTCGGGTTCAGGTTTCCACCTTCCATTCAAGCAGCCATTCTACAGCCGATCTCAGGTGGCGGTGAATGAATACCCGCCGCGCAAGACCACCACCGATGCCCGGCAACGAAACTGCCCGGACTCCCAACGCATCAAGCAAGGCCGTCCGCCACGCGGCCGACCTCGACACACCAGACGTCAAACCGTGACGCGGCTTTCTCGCGCGCCTGCATTCCCGCGAGCGGTTGGGACCAACAGCGTCAGCGACCGCCGGTGGTGCGGCCGCCGGTCGCCGGGGGCTTGCTGATGGTCGGATGTCGAGTCAGGGCTTATCGAAGCGGAACACGCCCCACGCGAGGTGGCCGGCCTGGCCGCCTTCGATCCAGTGGCGCAGGCCTTTTTTCATGCGCTCCAGGTAGTCGTCGGACACCTTGCCCTTGAGCCGCGGGGCCTGTTGCTCGGTGGTTTCCAGCACGCGCGTGTAATGGCGGGTGAGCTGCTCGGGCATCGGCTCGAAGCCGCGGTCGATCCAGCCCAACCTCTGGGCGGTCGCCTTGTAGAACCCCGGCGAGCCGAGCGTATCCAGGTGAATCCGCGCGAGGATCGGGTCGAGCACGCCCTCGGGGCAGTCGTCGGCCCTCATCGGATCGGTAAAGACGAAGCGCCCGCCGGGCTTGAGCACGCGGTCGACCTCGCCGAGCACCTGCTCGCGATCGCCCGAGTGCAGGATCGCGTCCTGCGACCAGACGACGTCCACCGAAGCATCCTCCAGCGGCACATCTTCGAACGAGCCATCGAGCACCTCGATGCGATCGTCCACGCCGGCCTCGCGGTTGAGCTTGCGGTTGCGCTCGTTCTCCGCCTCGGAGAGGTTCAGGCAGATCACGCGGCAGCCGGCCCGCTCGACCAGGCGGCGCGCCGCGCCGCCGTAGCCGGCGCCCAGGTCCAGCACCGTCGTCTCCGGGCCGATCTCGCCCAGCCGATCGATGAGGCGATCGACCGTGCGACGGCTGGCATCGCGGATCGGCTCGTCGTCGGACGCATACAGCCCGACGTGAATGTCCTCGCCGCCCCAGACCTCGGCGTAAAAGGTGTCCGCGTCGTCGGAGTTGTAGTACTCGCGGGCGGTCTGGGTGGTCGTGTCGTAACGCTCAGTCACGCTGGGACTCCTGTGTCTGCTTCGGTGGCTTCGTACTGCTCGGTCGACTCCATCGAGTCGTAGCACTTTTCGGCGACGTGGACGAAGAAGTCCGGGTCGGCCTCGTGGTAGGTCTCCTGGAAGTCGCCGAACGTGTCGATCTTCTGAAAGCCCACCTGACGCATCAGCTTCCGCGTGTAGTTGCGGCGCAGCGGGAACATGTTCAGGTGAAACTCCGAGGCATCGGGGAAGCGGTAGCAGAACCGCGCCAGCCCTTGGTCGATGTGCTCGGGTTCGGCCGTCACCTTGTCGCCGCAGTAGTAGTATTTGTGCTTGGTGCTGAACCCCTGGTCGAGCATCGCATCGTAGTTGCGCTGGTCGAGGACCAGGATGCCGTTGTGAACCAGCGCCGCGTAGAACTCCGCGAGCGTCTTGCGGCGGTCTCGCTCGTGGAACAGGTGCGTGAACGAGTTGCCCAGACAGATGACCGCGTCGAATCGGCCCAGCACATCGCGGTTGAGCCAGCGCCAGTCGGCGTGGATCGTCCGCAACACGTGGCCGCGGCGCCGCGCGTTCTCAAACGCCTTGGACAGCATGTGCGGGCTGCCATCGGTGCTCACCACGTCGAACCCCGCCTCGATCAGACGCACCGAGTGGAACCCCGTGCCCGTGGCGACATCGAGCACGCGCTGCACACCGTGCTCGCGAAGCTTCTCGATGAAGAACGAGCCCTCAGAGGCCGCACGTTGCTCCCAGTCGATCAGCTCGTCCCATTTCTCGACGAAGCCGCGCACGTACTCGTCGGCGTACTTGTCCGAATCACGCACGCACGTCGGGTCGTCGCCGTAGTCCTGTTCGTGATACTTCAGCAGTGAAGATTTTTGTCCGTCAGTCAAAACGTTTACCTCCCAAAGGTAGTAGTGGTCGTTCGCGTCGATGCCGCCATGCGCGCCCGAAGCCCGAGGCGTCGCGGCGCCCAAGCGATCCGCGGCCGGGCGCAGCGGGCAACGGGTCTCAAGGACGCCTCGCCGGCTTCGGAGAAGCGCTTCGGCGACAGTCGTGCTGATTCAATTGTTCAATGTGCCCCGTCGCAAAACGCTCACGACGATGCACATTCTCGTTGCCCACGCGAACGCGGATGGCCGGGTGACGCCGCGTCGTGCCGGCCGGCGGATGAGGTGCATCCAAACCTGCGTGGGTGTGCGATTGCCCTTGCCGGGCATCACAACCGATCCATCAGTATACACGATCTTCCCGAGCTTTGGGAGCGATGATTCCAACGATTTGCCGCGGCCCACGGCAGACGGGCCGCCCCGCAGTGACCCGACCGGTGCATCCCGTGCATCGGCCAGCCGCGAAAAATTAAATGCAATTGCGAAGCGTTCGCTATTGACAGCCCGGGCGGAGACGTTACACTCGCCCCCTGTCGGCTCGGTGATGAGACTAATTCTCATTCGCGCCGAGGCGACCGCCAATGCCCGGGCGGCGAGCCGCTTGAGTCGGACTCGCCCTCCGGCGCCCGAGAAGGGGCGGCTTGTGGTGCCGGCCGCACCCCGCCGCCCGGGACTTTTACCAGGAGACGCCGGCGAAAGAAAAAACCAGCAACCCCACGCAACTGCGCGGACCGGCCGCGCAACAAGGCGACACCCCGCGGGGCGGTGTCGGGAACCACGAAAGATGAAACC
>CAZUHK010000142.1:0-8559 GCA_964620345.1 uncultured Planctomycetaceae bacterium | reverse complement strand
GAGGCCCGCCGCGTGCTCGGGCTGCTCAAACAGGGGCAAAGACAACCGTGAGTTTCTGGGCACCGGACAATCTGCGTGAAGTGACCGCCGGCCGCTGGCTGCGTCGGCCGCAGCAGGGCGATGCGTTGGCCGAGCCGTTCGGCGTGAGCATCGACAGCCGCACCATCGAGCGCGACAACGTCTTTGTCGCTCTGCGCGGCGAGCGGTTCGATGGTCACGATTACCTTCAACAGGCGACCGACCGCGGGGGGGCGCTGCTCGTGGTCGATCGCGACGACGCCACGCGGCCCGCCGCGTCGCCCGCGCTGCTCGTGGCCGACACGCAGGCCGCGCTGACGCGCCTGGCCACCGCCTACCGCCGCCGGCTGAGCGCGACGGTGATCGCGATCACCGGCTCGGTCGGCAAGACCACGACCAAGGCCCTGATCCACGCCGTGCTGAGCCCGAACATGCCCGGGCGCGCGGCGCCGCGAAGCTACAACAATCAGATCGGCGTGCCGCTGACGCTGCTGGGCGCCCGGCCGACCGACCGGTACGTCCTCGTCGAGGTCGGCACCAGCGCACCCGGTGAGATCGCGCGGCTCGCCCGCATCGTCGAGCCGGACGTCGCGATCATCACCGCCATCGGCCATGCACACATCGAAAAGCTCGGCTCGCTGGCCGGCGTCGCCGAAGAGAAGGCCGCGCTGCTGCGCCATCTGCGCGACGACGGCCTGGCGATCGTCAACGGCGATGCGCCACACCTTGGCGAGCACCTCAAGCACCTTCGCCGGCTTGTGCGT
This sequence comes from uncultured Planctomycetaceae bacterium, assembly GCA_964620345.1. GTDB lineage: Bacteria > Planctomycetota > Phycisphaerae > Phycisphaerales > Zrk34 > CAZUHK01. Next base: position 7,777 of record CAZUHK010000142.1, on the reverse strand, counting down.
TATGGCCGGAGCGAGGCGTGCGACCTGCGCCTCACCGATTGCCGGCCCGTCGGCAGTGCCATGACATTCACCATCAACGACCGTGCGACGTTCACGCTGCCGCTGGCCGGGGAGCACAACGTGGTCAACGCGCTGGCCGCGGTCGCCGTGGGCCGGCACCTGAATCTTGATGACCCGCAGATCGTCGACGGGCTGGCCCGCGCCGTTGCCCCGCCGATGCGCCTGCAGACGCGGGTGCTCGGCGGCGCCGAGGGGCTGACGCTGATCAACGATGCGTACAACGCGAACCCCGATTCGATGGCCGCGGCGATCGCGGTGCTCGCGGGGATGGACGTGGCCGGCCGGCGCATCGCGATGCTCGGCGACATGGCCGAGCTGGGCGATGCCGGGCCGCGGATGCACCGTGAGCTGGGCGGGTGTGTCGCGGCCGCGGGGATCGATCGCGCCACGTTCATCGGTCCGCTCAGCGCCCACGCCGCCGGCGCGATGGCCGAGGCCGGCGGCGAGGCGACCCACATCGCCGAGCTGACCGATGCCGGCACCCACGCCATTGCGGCCGAGCTGCGGCCCGGCGACGCGGTGCTGGTCAAAGCCAGCCGATCCATGCGACTCGAACGTCTGGCCGATGCCATCGCCGAACGCTTCACCGAACAAGACTCGACCGTGATATAACCCCCTCATGCTGCCGCTGATCGTTGAATGGCTCCGCGAGACGTTCGGCTACACCTTCTTCTACAAGCTGGTGCAGTTGTTTGATCCGGCACGGACCGACGGCGTGACGTTCCGTGCCGTCGCGGCGCTGATCCTGGCGTTCGTGCTCGTGCTGGTGATGGGCAAGCGCACGATCCGCTGGCTGGTCAAGCAGAAGATCGGCGATGCGCCCGAGTTCTACAATAAAGACCTCAACGCGCTCAGCCGCCACAAGGCCAACACGCCGACGATGGGCGGGCTGCTGATCGCCGGGGCGATCTTCCTGGCCGTGCTGCTGCTGGCCGACCTGCGCGTGTTCTATGTGAACATGGCGCTGATCTGCCTGGTGTGGCTGGCCGGCGTGGGCGGCGCCGACGACTGGCTCAAGCTCACCAGCGCCCGGCGAAACCCCGGCTCCCGCGAAGGGCTGTTCATGTGGGAAAAACTCGTCTTCCAGGTCGGCATCGCCCTGCTGCTGGGCCTGTTCATCCACTTCCACGGCTCCGAACCGGGCAACGAGCAGACGCACATCCTCAACCTCCCCGGCCAGCGCACGTTCATCCCCGGCACGACGGTCGTCGACACCGGCGTGATCGTGCTGGGCAGTTGGGCGTTTGGCATCCTCGCCGTGCTCGTCATCGCCGGCTCGTCCAACGCGGTGAACCTGACCGATGGCATGGACGGCCTGGCCAGCGGGATCATGGTCGTCGTCAGCTTTGCGTTTCTGCTGCTCTGCCTGATCGCCGGCTCCGACGACTGGGCGCCGAAGCTGCTGATGCCCTACATCCCCACCGCCGATGAGCTGGCCGTCGTCGCCGGCGCGATGTGCGGCGCGTGCCTGGGCTTTCTATGGTTCAACTGCCACCCCGCGCAGGTGTTCATGGGCGACACCGGTTCGCTGCCCCTGGGCGGGCTGATCGGCTACATCGCCGTGGTCACGCGGCAGGAGGTGCTGCTGCTGATCATCGCCGGCGTGGTCTTCGCCGAGATGGCCAGCGTCGTGCTGCAGGTCGGCTACTTCAAGCTCACCGGCGGCTCACGCATCTTCAAGTGCGCGCCGATCCATCATCACTTCCACCTGTCCGGCTGGTCCGAGCAGCAGGTCGTCGTGCGGTTCTGGCTGATCACCGCCGTGCTGACAGCGCTGGCGCTGGCGACGCTGAAGCTGCGCTGATTCGACGAATGACGGGTGAACCGGCGTTTGTGGTCGCACATCGATTGCAAGGTCGCGACGTCGCACGCCCCAAAACCCTGCAAAACGGCGCTCACGGATGAAGCCCCAATCGGTGCCCGCGGATGCGTTGGAACTGTCCGAGGCCCACTTCGATCAACTGCTCAATCCAGAGCACCCCCGGGTGGCGCTTGCGAACCAGTTCGCCCCTCCCCCAAGCCGCGTGAACCGCGAGTTGTTCACGGACGGCTGCTTGAGTTCCCACAAGGCGAGAGCTGATCTTTGACCCTCCCGCGTCAATGATTTATGATCCATGTTCGTTTGGGCGATTAGCTCAGTTGGCTAGAGCACCTGCTCGACAAGCAGGGGGTCACTGGTTCGAGTCCAGTATCGCCCACTTCGGCCGTCCCGTGCGGACGGCCGGTTTGGTGCGCTTTGCGTGCTTGGGGCTTATGGCGTTTGGCGAAATTGCTGGCCGCTAGCGGCTTCGCGCGATCGTCGACCCCAGTGGCTCCGATGCCAAGCCGTAAGCGGCCAATATTGACGCAAGTTGCTCTAATCGTGCCGCGTCTTGAGCAGATCCACCCACGCCTCGGGCAACACTTCCAGCCAGTATCGCCGGCTGCGCTTCTGGACGAACACCTTGCAGTCGAACAAACGCGACAGAATCTCGGGCGTGATCGCCTCGTCGGGCCGACCGCACGCGGCGACGCGGCCGGACTTGAGCAGCAGCACCTGATCGGTCGCGGGGCTGATCTCTTCGACGTGGTGCGTGATCGTCACGATCGTCGGTCGATCGGGCAGGGTGTGTAGCTGATCGATCGTCGCGAGCAGGTGTTCGCGCGCGGGGATGTCCAGGCCGGCGGTGGGTTCGTCGAGGATCAGGATCTCGGGCAACTCGACCAGGGCCCGGGCGAGCAGGCAGCGGCGCTGCTCGCCGGTGCTCAGCAGGCCCAAGGCGTGGTCGGCCCGATGCGCCAGACCCACGGTCGCCAACAACTCGCGCGCCCGCTGGCGCTGCGGTTGGCTGACCGGGTCGAACAGCGCGAGGGTCGCGAAGTAGCCGGTGAGCACCACGTCGATCGCCGGCAGGTTCGCGTCGACGCCGAAGCGGGCCGAGGGGTTGACGATCTGCACGCGCCTGCGAAGCTCGCGCACGTCGGTCTGGCCCAGTCGTTGGCCGAGCACTTCGACGCGGCCGATGGTGGGCCATTCGTAGCCGGTGATGACGCGGGTGAGCGTGGTCTTGCCCGAGCCGTTGGGCCCGAGGATGGCGGCGACGCTGCCGGCGGGCACGCGCCAGTCGATGCCATCGAGTATCCACACGTCGCCGCGCCGCAGCGACACGTCCCGCAATTCGATCGCGGCCGTCACAACCACCGCTTCTTTCGGAAAACAACCCGCGGGCCCGGCGTGCTCGCGATGTCCGGCACGCCGCCTCGGCGGTGGCGCCGCTCATCGCCGGTACGTTCGGGCAACAGCGCGCCGGCCACGACACGCGCCGCGCGAGCAACCGAATCCACCACGTCGGTCAGCAGATTGCCGTCGTCTTGCTTTGCCATGGGCGATGAAACAAGTCTAATCCGATCGGCCGGACGATCACTCCGCCGCTCACCCCAGCTTCGCCATCCTGGGAAACTCGTCCTTGAGCGTGGGGTACAGCCGCTTGTACTGACGGTAGCTCTTGGCGTAGCGCTTGGCCATGGGCGCGTCGGGTTCGAGGCGTTCGACTTCCCTGATGATCGCATCGCACGCCTGGGGCACGCTGTTCCACACGCCGGTACCCACGCCCGCGAGGATCGCCACGCCGTACGCCGGGCCTTGCTCGGCGTTGGTCACCGCGGTGGGCGTGTGGTAGATGTCGGTCTGCAACCGCCGCCAGAATTCGCTGCGCGCCCCGCCGCCGGACAGGCGGATCGTGCTCACGTCGATGCCCATCTGCTTGATGATCTGCACCGCGTCGTTCATGCCGAACGTCACGCCCTCCAGCAAGGCGCGGATCATGTCGCGGCGCTGGTGCCGCGCGGTCAGCCCCACCCAGCCGCCGCGGGCGTGCGGGTCGGGGTGCGGGCAACGCTCGCCGGTCAGGTACGGCATGAACATCAGCCCCTCGCTGCCCGGCGACGCCTGCCGGGCCTGCTCGATCAAAAGCTCGTAGGGATCGACACCCTTGCGCTTCGCCGCCACGACCTCGGCCTGGCCCAGGGTGTTGCGGAACCACTGGAACGAGCCGCCGGCCGACAGCATGCACCCGAACACGCACCACTTGCCCGCCACGGCGCTGCACATCGTGTGCACGCGCCCCTTGGGGTCGTACACCGGCTTGTCCGCGTGAACGAACACGACGCCGCTGGTCCCCATCGTCGCACTGGCGATGCCCGCGGTCACGATGCCGTTGCCCACCGCCCCGGCCGGCTGATCGCCGCTGCCGCCGACGACCGGCGTGCCTCCCTTCAGGCCCAGCGCCTTCGCCGCGGCCTTCGTCAACGCGCCGCTGACCTCGTGCGACTCATAACACCGGGGCAACAGCTTCGCATCCAGGTCCAGCTTGCTCAGCAGTTCCTTGTTCCACTTCCGCTTCTTCACATCCAGCAGACTCGTGCCCGAGGCATCGCCGACCTCCGTCGCATACTCGCCAGTCATGCGGAAGCGGATGTAATCCTTGGGCAGCAGGATGTGCTTGACCTGATCCCAGACCTTCTTCTCGTGCTTGCGGACCCACAGAATCTTGGGCGCGGTGAAGCCGGTCAGCGCCGGGTTGCCGGTCATCTCGATCAGCTTCTTACGACTACCCGCGGCTTTCTCGAGGTCTACGCACTCGGCGACGGTGCGCTGATCGTTCCACAACAGCGCCGGCCGCAGCGGCCGGGCCTGCTCCGGCCCGTCGTCGGCCAGGAACACCGACCCGTGCATCTGCCCGCTGAGGCCGATGCCGGTGACTTGAGCCCCTTTGATCTTCGCCTTGCTCAGCGCCTGAGCGGTCGCCTTGATCGTCGCGTGCCACCACTGCACCGGGTCCTGCTCCGACCACCCGGGCCGGGGCGTGCTGATGTCGTGCTCGACCGTCGCGGTCGCTTTCACGTTGCCCTTGTGGTCGCAGATGAGCGTCTTGGTTGCGGAAGTGCCGATGTCGATGCCGAGAAGGTAGGCCATGCGCTGCGTTTCCCTGTCTGTGTGAACATTCCCACGCCCACGTCGCGCCGAACGCGAGTCTTTCGCGGTCAAATATCGTAATACATGCAGAACTCGTACGGGTGCGGCCGCTGGTGGAGCGGTTCGATTTCGGTCTGGCGCTTGTAGCCGATCCAGTTGTCGATCAGGTCTTTGTTGAACACATCGCCTTCGAGCAGGAACCGGTGATCCTTTTCGAGCGCGACCAGCGCCGCTTCGAGGTCGTGCGGCGCCTGAGCGATTCTGCGGCGTTGCTTCTTGGGCAACTGCGCTTCGGGCACATCGACCGGGTCGCCGGGGTCGATTTCGCGGGCGATGCCGTCGAGCGCGGCCATGAGGATCGCGCCAAAGGCCAGGTACGGATTGGCCGCGGGATCGGGGAAGCGGATTTCCATGCGCCGCCGCTTGGCCTCGGGCGAGTAGGTGGGAATGCGGATCGCCGCCCAGCGGTTGCGGGAGGAGTAGGTCAGTTGCGTGGGCGCCTCGAAGCCGGGCACGAGGCGGCGGAAGCTGTTGGTCGTCGGGTTGGTCAGCGCCAGCAGCGCCGGGGCGTGCTGGAGGATGCCGCCGATCGCGTGCAGGCCCGTGCGGCTGAGCCCCGCGTAATGCCGGCCGGCCAGCAGCGGTTGGCCACCCTTGAACAGCGAGAAGTGCGTGTGCATGCCCGAGCCGTTGTCGCCGAACAGCGGCTTGGGCATGAACGTCGCGCTCTTGCCGTGCCGCGCCGCGACCTGCTTGACCACGTACTTGTACATCATCGAAGTGTCGGCCATCGCCACCAGCGGCAGCTCGCGCAGCGCGATCTCGCACTGCCCCCCGGTCGCCACCTCGTGGTGATGGCTCTCGACGAACACGCCCATGTGCCGCAGCATCTCGGCCATCTCGCAGCGGATTTCGCTGAGCGAATCCATCGGCGGCGAGGGGAACAGCCCCTGGTTCCGCCGAAGCTGGTTGCCCAGGTTCGCCGGGTCGTCGCCGCCGCGGTTCCACTCGCCCTCAACCGAATCAATCTCGTACACCGCGCGGTTGATCCGCTGGTCGTACCGCACCCGGTCGAACACGAAAAACTCGATCTCCGGGCTGAACAACGCCGTGTCGGCGATGCCGGTGTCGATCATGTACTGCTCGGCCCGCCGCGCGATCGAGCGCGGGTCGCGGCTGAACAGCTTCTTGGTCACCGGGTCTTTCACATCGCAGATCATCGACAGCGTCGGCCGCTGGTAAAACGGATCGACCCGCGCGGTGTCCGGCACGGGCACCAGCAGCATGTCCGCCTCGTTCACCGCCTCCCAGCCCCGCACGCACGAGCCGTCGAAACCCATGCCCGCGATGAAGCTGGCCTCGCTGATCTCATCGGCGGTGTACATCTTGTGCTGCCACGACCCGGGAAAGTCGAGGAAGCGCAGATCGACAAACTCGATGTGCTCGCGACCGATCAGCGTGATGACCTGTTTGGGCGTCATGGCTACCCATGATACCGGCTGGCGCGCCGGGCGACCAAGCCGCACCGCCCGCGCAAGCAAAGGCCCCGCCCCCGAAACGGGGCGGGGCCGACCTCCTGCGTGCGTCAAACACACCCTCTGCGATTCACCGCCGCCGACGCAGCAGCGCCAGCCCACCGATGCCCAGCAGAGCAATAGACGCCGGCTCGGGGACTTCCGAGGTGGCCGAAAGCGCCCAGACGATCTCGCCATCCACTTCGGCGTTCTCCGGACCTCCGGGATAGCTGGGCCAGCCACCATTAGCCAACTGCTGCGAAAGCAGATAACTGCGGCCGTCGAGGATTTCGTCATCGAATTGCCCGCTGTCGTTCGCCTCCAGCAGCGCAAGCATCGCGTAGGCGGTGGTCTGAAGGTCTTCGTCGCCAGTCGACGGGTTGGTCAGGGTACGCCAGTTCCATGATCCATTGGAATTCTGAAGGTCCACCAGTTCACTAATCAGATCGTCCACGCCGGAAGCCGACGTATACGCACCCGCAGTTGGATCGTGGTCTTCGCCGATCCACTTCAATCCGAGGATGCCGCCGGCCAAGCCGATGACGTCGAAATCTTTTCCAGCATCCAAGGTATCTATCCCGCCTTTCAACGCATCGGAGAGAGCGGTTTGCTGGGACCCGGTTGCGGTTCCACTTTGTTTCGCCGCATAGGCCAGCGGGGCGAAATCCCATGGCCTCAAATTGATTGTCGAGCCCGTCCGACGGTCCTCGCGTTCCGTGATAAATGAGCTTGTATCACGGTTGTTGCTGCTGTATGTTCCATCTTCCAACGCTGTGAAGAAGTTGTCAGCGTGGGTTTTGTACTTGCTTTCTCCGGTCGCGTTGGACAGCTCGATCATGAACAGCGGGTTGTAGTTACCGATCCATTCGTCGGTTGTGTTATCGATACTTTCCAGCGCATCGCCGGCGTCTTTCGCGGCATCGAGATGATCCGAATCACTGGTGTCAGCATAAGCGCTGATCAGCCCCAAGCCGATCGGCCCAGCGGTATTGGTGAACGTGGAATTGTTGTCGCTGAACTCGAGCGGCCACCCCCACAATCCGTCCGTATGCTGAAGATCGGATACGCGATCCGCTCCATCCTGAATGGCTGTGTTCAAATCAGCCGCGGCCGGCTGCGCGATGGCCATCAAAGACATCGCTGCAGCAGCAAAACTCGTTACGATCAATTGGTTCCTCATAGCGTAGACACCTTTCAACCGGAGTGGGCCGGTTTCCCGTTGCGAAATTGACTGCGGGCGTCGACCTTC
>CAZUHK010000141.1:975-8631 GCA_964620345.1 uncultured Planctomycetaceae bacterium | reverse complement strand
GGGTCACCTCACCGTTCGAGCTGCGGCTCGGGGCCCGGGTCGTCGGTCACGGTCGGCAACGCATCGGCGGCGCCCGGGTGCGGGCGATAAATCATCCACAGGTTGCGCGTGTAAATCAGCCAACCCGTGCACTGGCCCAGCACGCCCACGATGTCCTTGCGCCACAGAAAGTAAGCCAGCAGCATCGACGCCCCGCCCAACGACATCCACCAGAACACCGGCGGGACGACCGACCGCTTGTGCTTCTCGCTGACCAGCCACTGCACCAGCATCCGCCCGGCGAACAGCACCTGCCCGGCCAGGCCCAGCACCACCCACGCCACGCCCCACGGCGAGGTGATGTTCAACAGCGTTTCGAGAAACGATCGTCGCGTCTGTTCGGAATGCACCCGCCGCGCAAACGCATCGGGCGACAGCGGCACGTGGCCGTCGGCCGTGCGGAGCACGAACCGGTACGCGCCATCGGGCTGCTCGACGACATGCACCTTCTCGTCAGCGCCTTCGAGCTTGACCTTGACCGTGGCGTGCGGCGTGTCCTCATCGGCGACCGCGCAGGCCGGGCCCGCCAGCAGCATCGCCGCGGCGAACACCACGATCGGCAGACACGCCGGTACACGCTTTGGAGGTCGACCGGCCGGGGCGTGGTTGGGCCGCTTGGTGTTGGACATCCGAGGCATTAGAACCCAAAGCCGCTCTGCGCGAAAGCCACCTCCTGCGATCAGCCGTCGCCGCCGGGCCGGCCGGTCTGGCAGAATCGCATCACAGCCGGTTGCCTGGCCCGGGGCCACCGTTGTACAATAAGAACGTCATTATCCGGTATGTTCAGCAATTCACTTCGTGCCGCGTCCATCGCGCCCGGTGGCGCGGTCGGCGGTGTGAGTTTCAGGCCAGCGCCAATGCGCCGGCCACTGTTCCCGACACACCCGGTTCCGGCAGCCCGGCCCGGGCGCCGCGCCGGCGCAAGCCGGCGCGGTGTGTTTTCCCCATCTGCCCACCGGCCAAGGGCACGGTTCAAGTCCAGTCGCTCCGATTTCCCGCGGACCGGCGGGGCCGCGCGGGGGTTCAGATTTGACGGATCGTGGCCCCTGACGCGGGCCGGACGGGGGTGTATGCTTATGGCCCGAGTTTCGATCGCTCCCACATGCGCAGAGGTATTTTATGGCTCTGAAGGTTGCGTTTATCGGTGCGGGCAGCGTTGGTTTTTGTCGGCGGCTTTCGCTGGACCTGCTCACCGTGCCGGAGTTTGCCGACACACACTTCGCTCTGCACGATATTTCCAAGGCCAATCTTGGGCGGGTCGCCAAGCTGCTCAGGAAGGACATCCGGGCCAACAAGCTGCCGGCGAGGGTGAGCACGCACGTGCAGCGGCGTGCGGCGCTGGATGGGGCGGACTACGTCATCAATTGCACGCGGATCGGGGGGCTGCAGGCGTTCGAGACCGACATCGAAATCCCGCTGAAGTACGGCATCGACCAGTGCGTGGGCGACACGCTGTGCGCCGGGGGGATCATGTACGGCCAGCGGAACATCCCTCAACTGCTCGAGTTCCAGCGCGACATGGCCGAGGTGGCCAACACGTCGCGCGACGGCGGGGTGCTGTTCCTCAACTACGCCAATCCGATGGCGATCAACACCTGGGCGGCGCTGGACGCCTGGGACGAAGGCGAAGGCGTGAACACCGTGGGCCTGTGCCACGGCGTGCAGGGCAGCCACCGCATGATCGCCCAGGCGCTGGGGGCCTATCACGGCAACGCGGCCGAACTCGACGAGCGCGGCCACAAGGCACTGTGCGAGATCGCCGCGGCGGGGATCAATCACCAGACCTGGTTTATCGACATCAAGTACAAGGGCCGCACGATCGACGGCGAGGAACTGCTCGCGGCGTTCGAGGCGCACGATGGATTTGCCAAGACCGAGAAGTGCCGCATCGATGTGCTGCGGCGGTTCGGCTGCTGGTCGACCGAGTCCAACGGCCACCTCAGCGAGTACCTGCCGTGGTATCGCAAGCGGCCGCGGGAGATTCGCAAGTGGATCGACACGCGCTCCTGGATCAACGGGGAGACCGGCGGGTACCTGCGCGTCTGCACGGAGAACCAGAACTGGTTCAAGACCGACTTCCCCCGCTGGCTGCAAAACGCGGGCAAGCCGATCGAGCCCGAAGGCCGTTCGCACGAGCACGGCAGTTACATCATCGAGGCCCTGGAGACCGGCCGGGTCTACCGCGGGCACTTCAACGTGCGCAATGAAGGGATCATTGCCAACCTCCCGGCCGACTGCATTGTCGAGGCGCCGGGCTTTGTGGATCGGCATGGGATCAACATGGTCGAAGGGCTCGAGCTGCCCGCGGCGTGTGCCGCGACGTGCCAGGCGTCGGTGGACGTGCAGCGCATGGCTAAGGACGCCGCGGTGAACGCCGACGCGACCCTGCTCAAGCAGGCGATGCTCCACGACCCGCTGACCGGCGCGGTGTGCGACCCCGAAGAGGTCTGGCAACTGGCCGACGAGATGCTGGTGGCGCAGGCCAAGTGGCTTCCGCAGTACCAGGCGGCCGGCGAGATCGCCAAGGCAAAGCGACGTCTGGCGGAACACGAGAAGCACGGCACGCGCGTGAAGACCCGGGCGTGGCGGGGCGCGGCGCGATTGAAGACGCGCGACATCGATGCGCTGCGCCGAGCGGCCGGGGGCGGCGTGTTCGAAGCCGACAAAGCCGCGGCGAAACGCGAACAGACCGCGCACCAGACCGGCAGCGGCAAGACGAAGGCCCGGCGGAAGAAGACGCGGAACTGAATCGCGCCGGCGACAATGAACGAACCGCGAAGGCGCAGTGATCGGCGCGCCGTTGGATTTGTTGAACGGTGCGGCCTTGCGCGATACAACGCCGGTCCCCCGCAGCCGACGGAGCGTGTCGCGTGGCCAAGAAGATGAAGATCGTGCTCGTGGATGCGTTCGTCGCCGATCAGGGCGACGCGGACGGTTGGCCGGGCCTGGAATCGCTGGGCGCCGTCGAGCGCCACGACCGCACGCCGGCCGAGCAGACCGTGGCGCGCTGCGAAGGCGCCGCCGCGGTGATCACCAACAAGGTAATGCTCGGTGCCGATCAGATCGCCGCGCTGCCCGAGCTGCGATACATCGGCGTGACCGCGACGGGCTACAACGTCATCGACACCGACGCGGCGAAGCGGCGCGGCATCGTCGTGACCAACGTCCCGGCCTACTCGACGCTGAGCGTCGCGCAGCACACCACCGCGCTGCTGCTCGAGCTGGCCACGGCCGTGGCGTCGCACGACGCGGAGGTCCGTTCCGGGCGGTGGGCGAGCAGCGAAGACTTCGCGTTTCTGCTGCGGCCCACGGTCGAGCTGGCCGGGAAGAACCTGCTGGTCATCGGCTACGGCGAGATCGGCCGGTCGGTCGCGGCCATCGCCGAGGCGCTGGGCATGAACGTGCTGGCGGCGCAGATTCCCGGCCGGCCCGAGCGCGACGACCGCGTGCCGCTGGACGCGGCGCTGCCCGAGGCCGACGTGATCTCGCTGCACTGCCCGCTGACGCCCGCGACGCAGCACCTGGTCAACGCCGATTTCCTGGCCCGCTGCAAGCCCGATGCGATCCTGCTGAACACCGGCCGGGGCCCGCTGATCGACGACGCGGCGCTGGTGGCGTGGCTGGCCGATCACCCCGCGGCGCGCGTGGGCGTGGATGTGCTGGACACCGAGCCGCCCCCGGCCGAGCATCGGTTGATCGGCCACCGGCAGGTGATGGTGACGCCCCACATCGCCTGGGCGACGGTCGAGGCGCGCCGGCGGCTGCGGCAGATCACCGTTGACAACCTGCGCGCCTGGCAACAGGGCACGCCGCGGAACCGGGTGGCGTAGGGGCGCGCTGGCGCTGCATGATGGCGTCTCGCAGAATTTCCGGCCGCTTGCGGCTTCGCGTCGAAGCCACTGGGGCCGACGATAGCGCGACGCCGCAAGCGGCTAATATTGACGCAAGTTGCGCTAATCAAAATCTGATGTGTTCTTTGCCGCGTCTGTGGTGAATCATCCGGGCTATCTGGCGTTCGCCGCAGCGGCGTCGGTCGAGGCCGCGACGGCCTGGCGGAGGGCCCGGTCGCGATCGGCGATTGCCCGGGTGAGTTTGTCGGCCCAGGCCGCGTCGCCGATGGCCCAGGGCGGCGATTCGCGCGCGGTCTGATCGAGCATGGCCAGCAGGCGGCCGTAGCTGGTGACGCGGCGTCGGGCGGCGAAGCGCGGCGCCTGGTAGACCACGACCGGCCGATCGTCGGTGTTCGCGGCGGCGGCCCCGGCGTAGTCGGCCAGTCCGCGGGCGTCGGTGATCAGCATGCCCAGCAGCGCGATGTCCGAGCCCAGGGCCAGGTCGGCCAGCGCGCCGCCCAACGCCGGCGCGGTCGCCCGTTGTGAAAGATAGCCCCGGCGGTAGGTCGGCCATTGGCCCCGTGCGCCGATCAGCCCCACCGCCGGGTGATTCAGCTCGGCCTGAGCCATCACGGCCCGGGCGTCGGGGAAGATTTCGAGGAACGTGCGCACGATCGCGCGACTGGTCGGCTCATCCAGTTGATACATCGGCAGCCACTGAACGAACAGCCCGTCGGGCGCCAGCCGCTGGCGGATCGCCCGGAAGTGCTCGCGGGTGTAGAGCATCCCCCCGCCGTCGCGTGCGGGGTGGAACAGGTCGGCGACGATGACATCGTAGGTCTGCTCGGTGGTGCGGACGAAGCGTCGGGCGTCGGCGGTGTGGATGGTGACGTTGGGCGCATCGACCAGCGATCGGCCGTCGACCTCGAACGCCGGCAACGCCGCGACGACGCCGGGCACCAGTTCGACCGCGTCGGCCTGAAGGTGGGGATGGTCCGCGGCGGCCAGGGCGGTGACACCGGTGCCGATGCCCAGGAACAGCGCCCGCCGCGGCGCGGGGTGCAGCAGCAGAGGGATGTGGCCCTGTCGCAGTTCCATGCGCGCCGAGCTTGGGCTGGTGCCGCCCATCTGGTAGCGGTTGTTGACGCGGAGGAAGCGGTGGCCGGGCTGGTTCTGAATCACCGCGACCGAGGCCATCACGCCTTCGCGGTAGGCGACGATGCGTTGGCCCTCGAAGGTGCGGACCAGGCGGAGGTTGGCCGGCAGCACGAGCATCAGCATCAGCGGCAGCAGCAGAACCGGCCAGGCGATTCGGCCGGGTTGGGGGATCAGCGCCAGGTAGGCCAGGGACACCGCGACGAGCGTCCACTTGGTGCCCAGGATCGGCATGAGCACCACGCCGACCAGCAGGGGCGCGAGAAAGCCGCCGGCGGTGTTGATCGCCACCGCCGGACCCACCCCGCCGTCGCGCCCGCTGCACGCCTGCACCAGGTGGCTGAAGGTCGCGCCCATCAGCAGCGTCGGCAAGGCGAACACCGTCGCGGCGATGGCCATCTCGCTCAGCGCCACCGCGGCCAGGCCATCGCCCAGCGCCAGGCGACAGGCCTGGTACGTCTCACGGCTCCAGGCCAGCCCGATGCCCCCGGCCACGCCCGCGCCGGCCAGGCCGACCAGCAGGTAGCCCAGCACGATGTCGAACGCCCCCCGCCGGCCCCACCGCTGGTACGCCGCGGCGCCCGCCGCGGTGCCCATGAGAAACACCGCCAGCGCCGCGGCGTAGCTGTACACGGTGTTCTCGATCACCTGCGCCAGCACACGCAAGCCCACGATTTCGTACCCGATGCCCAGCAGCCCCGTCACGCCCAGCAACCCCAGCAGGTGCCGCCGCGACAAAGCCACAGGCGAAGCGCCGGGCGCCCGGTCGTCACGTGCCTCGGCCCAGCCGGTCGGCAGCCGGTGCGACCCGCCGCCACGCAGCAGCGGCAGCATCATCACCACGCACAGCAGATCCACCCCGGCCAGCGTCATCACCGTGGCCCGGTAGCCGAGCATCGGCGCCAGCCAGAACGCCCCGGCCAGTGTTCCGGCCACCGCGCCCAGCGTGTTGACCGCGTACAGCCCGCCCAGGCATCGCCCGTCCCGCGCCAGGGGCGCGGTGAACCGCTCCATCGCCGGCAGCGTCGCGCCCATCGCCATCGTCGCCGGCAGCAGCACCACCAGCGGCAGGCCCAGCGACACCAGCCACTGCCAGACCGCCCCGGGTTGCTCACCCATCAGCCGCAGCGCCAGGTCGTTGGCCGGCCCGACCAGCCACACGCAGCCCAGCCCCCACAAGCCCGTCACCAGCTCCAGGCCCACGTACCAGTGCCCGGGCCGACCGCTGCGGGCGATCGGCCGGTCCAGCGCCCAGGCGCCCAGCGCCAGCCCGCCGAAAAACGCCCCGACCACCGCCAGCACCGCCGGCAGCTCGTGGCCCAGGCCCACCGCGAACATCCGCACGAACGCCATCTGATACCCCAGCCCGGCAATGCCGGACAGCAGAAAAATCAGATGAATCGCCAGCCATCTCAATCGGTGTTCCGCTTGGTTCAGCCCCGGGCCTCGCCGGCGTCTTCGCACGTTTGGCATGCCTGGGCGCAACGCGCTTGCAGACAACCGCGGATGTTGACCAGGTGAACGATCACCAGCAACAGACTGCCGGTGACGGTCAGCGCCGTCTCCAGCCGATGCGCCGCCGATGCATCGCCGTGATGATGACCGTGACCCTCGGTATGGCCGTGACCATGCCCGTGGCCGTGGCCGGCTTCGAGCAGGGGCGGGACGATCAGGGCCAGCAGGATCAGCGTCGCGGCCAGCGCAGCCAGGCCCAGCAGCCAGCGTCGGCCGTGGACCTGCGTGCCCCGCCACACCGCCGCCAGCGCGATCGGCAGGACCACCAGCGCGATGATCCAGTGGGTCAGCGGGTCGGTCCAGAATCGGCCCATCGCCGGCGCCAGGGCCAAAACCAGCGGGCCGACCAGACAGTGAACCGCGCACAGCGCCGAGGCCGCGATCCCCGCCGCGTCCAAACCCACCGGATGCGCCGCGGCCGATGTCGCTTGGAGGTCAGAGGGCATGTCTTCGATCCTCATGCGTCGAGCTTTAACCGGCACGGTGTAAAAAGGCGACGTCGCGCAGTCCGCGACGTCGCCCGTCCCCTCAACGGATGCTGAGCCGGATCAACCGATCAGGCCCGATGAGCCCGACGCCGCGCCAGGAGCACCAACCCCCCGACGCCCGCGATCGCCAACGCCGTGGGCTCGGGCACCAGCGCGTCCACGCCGGCCTCGAAGTCAGCTTCGCTGAGTCCGTTGTTGAACACGAGGAAGAACGGATCCGAGTTGGTGAATCCGCCGTTCGTTGACAACACTTCCATCTCAATCTTGTAGGCACCGGTCGCGATCGTACCGGTCGAACCGCCGCTGCTGTCGAGCAGTTGGAAACCGATGTGATCATGGATACCGCCCTCGGGATCGGCGGTGCCGACCAACACCTCGTTGTCACCGGAGAGCACGCCCGTGTCATCGACGAATTGTTCATCGTCCCGATCGAAAGCAAGAGTGAAGATGCGGAACTGCTCACCGTTGGGCGTGGTTGAAAGCCACTGGGTGTTGTCCCAGAACATCAGCGATCCGATCAGGTTCGCGCTGAGGTTGTCGCCTTCGCTGAAGGTCCCGTCCTCGACCTCAAAGCCGGGGTCGTTTGTCCCCGGGGGATCGCTGAATTCGCCCAGGTCGCCTTCGAGGAT
>CAZUHK010000141.1:219-965 GCA_964620345.1 uncultured Planctomycetaceae bacterium | reverse complement strand
ATGGGTTGGCCGGTCTGCGCGGTGATGTCAGCGTGAACCTCAAGCTGCGTGCCTTCCAGTTCCACCTCGATGTCCGAATGCGCCCGCGCGACGGACGCCATGCACGACAGGGCCGCCAACGCGGCCAAACAACTCGCAAACGAAAGACGTTTCATGTCTTTCTCCTTTCAAAAACGCAGTCGCAACGTGCTCCCAACACAGGAACGCGCCGCTACTGCAAATACACATCAAAAGCGTTATCCGTGCTCGATACATACACATCGCTCAACGGCAACGTCTCGGCGTGGCCATCGAGAAAACCCCAGTTGCTGACCGATTCGCTGGACGCGGGGATTCGCCTGTCCACGGCGTTGATCTGGCATTCACCACTGGCGGCGTTGACCACGTTGCCCGGGCCGAAGGCCCCCCAGCCCAATGCGTGGATGTGATCAGCGCCGGCGAACGACCCCTCGAACGCCATGATCAGGAAGTGGACCGTCCCGGCCGGTCGCGGCACCTGATCGACGTTGCTGATGCGTTCGTCCGGCGGATAGTCCGACGCTTTGGAATCGACCAGCAGATTGTTCAAGCCGTAGCTGACGCGGCGGTACTGCTCGTCGGCCGGGTCCGAGCCCGGCACGAAATCGCCCGAGCCGCCTTCGTCCGGCGGCCAGTACGGGCTGTCGTCCAGCGGGGAGCGGGCGAGCAACTCCGAGCCGTAGTAATCGCGCAGCGCTTCGATGTCGTCCTCCACCAGCTTCGCCGAA
>CAZUHK010000141.1:0-209 GCA_964620345.1 uncultured Planctomycetaceae bacterium | reverse complement strand
CAACGTGTTCAGCCAGGCGATCTCTTCTTTGGCATGCGCTCCGCCATGCGACATGCCCACGTCGATCAGCGCCCCCTTCCACTCGCTGATGTAAATCTGATGCGCCACTTGCATGTTGCGAAGGTTCGACAGGTCTTTAGTGGTCATCGCCAGGTGCCGGGCCTTGCTCAGGGCGGGCGCGAGGATGCCCAGCAGCAGGGCGATGATGG
>CAZUHK010000140.1:0-8711 GCA_964620345.1 uncultured Planctomycetaceae bacterium | reverse complement strand
CCCGGCACGATCGACGCCGACTACCGCGGCGAGGTCAAGGTGCCGCTGATCAACCTCGGCCCCGAGCCGTTCACCATCGAGCGCGGCCTGCGCATCGCCCAGATGATCGTCGCCCCGGTCAGCCGGGCGAAGTGGATCGAAGTCGACACCCTCGACGACACGCCCCGCGGCGCCGGCGGCTTCGGCCACACGGGGCGGTGATGAATGATGAAATGGATTCGACGAAGCGACGCGGCTTGCCGCGTCGCGGATGAGCGCGCGATCGAGACCGGGGCCTGCCGGGCCGTTCATCGCCCCCGACGCCCAAGCAGCGTCGCGGTCGCGATGAGCATCACCACCACGGCGGCCGGCTCGGGGATGCCTATGCCTTGGCGGTAGTGGTCATCGATCTGCGGGTCGGTCAGTGCGAGGTTGTACAGGGCGATCTCATCGAGCACGCCGCTGAACGCAAAGCCGTTGCCGCTGAACGTGCCATCGTGGAAGTTGGTGGCGGTGTCCACCCGGGCGATGGCGGTCTTGCCGCCGGAGTGGCTGGAGAGCAACCCCGCGCCGTGGCCGACGCCGACCGGCTGGCCGTTGAGATAGGCCCGCACCTGCCCCGCGGGCTCGCCGGGCGCCTGGGCGGTCGAGTCGAACACGAGCACGGCGTGGTAGGTCTTCTCCGCTTGGATAGGCGCGGAAAGGAAGTGCTCGAACGCCGGGTCGTTCACATCCCATCCGCCGAAGTGGAGTTCGCCGCCGTCGAGGTAGAGGTTGAGTCCGACGCCGGCACCGCCTTCCTCGAAGAGGACCTGCCGCGTGTCCACCGCGTCGGCGTTGAACCACAACTCGATGGTGCGTTTGTTGTAAGGCCCGCCCGAATCGATCGCGGGGTGGACGGGCACGGTGATCTGGTCGTTGTCGCCGCTGAATCGCGCGGCGGTGTCGGGGTCGTCGAAGATCAGGCCCGGCTCGTTCTTCTCGGCGTCGGTCAGGCCGATGTACGTGCCGTCGATGGTCGGGTTGGTGGTGCTGGTGACCGGGTTGGTGGCGGTGGCGCTGTCGGCGGCGGTGGCAGTGGTCTCACCGAGCCGCCAGTAGGCGAAGGCGCCGTCGTCGAGCACGGCGTCTTTGTAAGGCCCGGCGTCGGCGGGCGCGGCGACCGCGCCCAGGCAACCGGCGACGATGACGATCAAGAGGATGCGACTCATCGGGAACTCCCTTTCCGCGCTCGCTCCCTTCCTTGGGGCCGATGCATGATACCCGCCCCGGGGCGGGCACGGTACTGATTTCTTCGGCATTTTCGGGCATTCGTCCCCAACCGCTACCGACCCCGCAGCAGCAGCGATCGCAGCCGGCGGCCGGCCAGGGCGCGGCGTACGCGGCGTCGCAGGCGTCGCAGGCGGCGGTCGGCCGGGTCGATCGCCAGAGCGTGGCGGACGAATACCATCGCCCGGCGGGGCTGACCCAGTTCCATCGACGCCAGGGCCAGGTTGTGCAGCGGCAGCAGGTAGCCCACCTGCGTCCGCGCCGCGCGTCGCGCCACCGCCACGCCATGCCGCAATGCCCCATCCTCGAACAGCGCCGTCGACCACTGGTGCAGGTACCGCGCGGTGTCGGCAAACTCGCCGGCCAGTTGCTCGTACACCCCCGCGGCCTCGGCCGGCAGCTTCGCGTCGAGCAGCACCTGCCCCAGCTCGTCGCGCAGGCGTGGCGATTGGTCGGCGTGGTTGAGCTTCACCTCGTCGCGCAGCAGGCGGCGGGCCTGTTTGGCGTCGCCGGCCCCAAGGGCGATCACCGCCAGCTTCGTCCGCACGCCGAACAACGCCGGGTCAAACCGCGCGGCCCGCGCCAGCGCGTGGCGGGCCGGGTCGACCTGGCCGGCCCGAAGCGCCATCTCGCCCAGGTACGAAAACGCCTGGGCGTGGGTCGGCTCCAGCTCGATCACCCGGCGGAACTTCTCCGCGGCCTCCAGCGGCCGATTCATCTCGATCAGCAGGTTGCCCAGCTCCAGCAGCGCCTCGACATCGCCCGGCTGACGCCGCAACTGCCGGATGTAGCCCCGGTACGCCCGCTCGCGATCGCCTCGCGCCCAGTGCGTCGCGGCCAGCCGGCCGTGGATCTGATCGTCCGAACGGTTGAGATGCAGCACCTTCTTGAAACAGCTCAGCGCCTTGTCGAACTCGCCGACGTCCAGCAGGCACTGGCCCATGTTGAAATAGGCGCGGTCGTGGTCTTCGTCGACGCCCAGCGCCAGGTAGAACATCAGCTCGGCCTGCTCGCGGTCGGCCCGCTGGGCATACAGCGCGATGCGGTTGGCGTAGCTGGCCGGGTCGGTCGGGTCCAACTGCTGGGCGCGGTCGAAGCAGGGCAGGGCCTCGTCGAAACGGTTGTCGCGCGACAGCGCCACGCCCAGGATGTTCAGCGCCTCGACGTCCTCGACCTTCAGATCGATCGCCCGCTGAAACGCCTGGATCGCCTCGGTGTTGCGGCCCATGGCTTCGAGGGTCAGGCCCAGGTTGAAGTGCCACTCGCCGTTGTCGGGGTTGACGCGCAGCGCCTCGGTCAGCTCGCGCAGCGCATCCTCCCACCGGCCCGACTCGTACAACTCCTGGGCCCGTTCGACGCGTTGTTCTGCTTCAAACCAGTCGTTCATCGAATAGGCAACCGCTCGGGAGCGTCTAATCTGACAGATGGGCGATGGCCGATCAACCTTCACCCGCGGCCGGCCCACCGCGGGGCCGAGACGGTTATATTGTAACCATCATCAGCCCGGCCAGCGAGATAAGCTTTGATGAATCATCGCAGCAAACCGATCCAGTTCCCGCAGATGCTCGCGACGATCGTCTGCGCGGCGGTGGTTTTGCTCTGTGGCGCCCCGGTGATCGCCCAGGACGCGCCGCCGCCATCGCCCGCGCCGCTCGAGGGCGAGGGCAACGGCCTGAGCGAGGATCAACAGCGCGAGCTGGACCTGCTGCTGTTCGTGCTCAACTCGGCCAACACCGATCTGGCCAAGCGGCGTGACGCGGCGGTGACGCTGATCCGTCGCGCTTGGCCGCCGGCGATCGACGCGCTCACCGCCGCCCTGCAAAAGCCGCAGGACGCCGCGCAGACCCGCGCGATCGCCCAGGCCGTGGCGCTGATCGGCTCGCCGCCGACGGAACTGGCCGACCCGCTCATCGGCCAACTGGCCGAGGCCGAGGCGGCGCTGCGCGAGGATCTGACCGCCGCGCTGTCGCGCTACGACAACGCGGGAGTGACGCCCAAGCTCGCGGAACTGGCCGGCGAGGCCGACCTGCCGCCGAGCCAGCGCGTGGGCGCGATCGCCGCGCTGGCCGAGCACCGACAGGCCCAGGCGATCCAAACGCTGATCGAATTGACCCAGAGCCGGCAGCCCGAGGCGGTGCGGCGGGCGTCGTTCGCGGCGCTGCAGCGGCTGACCGGCATCGCCGAGCACGGCCAGGACGCCGCGGCCTGGCGGCAATGGTGGGCGGCGCATCGCGATCTGCCGCGCGACCGCTGGCTGGCCCGGCTGGTGCGTTCGCTCAGCCAGGACAACCGTCGCCTGGCCGACGAGAAGGCCCGGCTCACCGGCCGGCTGGCCGAGACGTACAACCAGCTCTATCTGGCCACCGACGAAGACCAGCGGCCGGCGCTGCTGATCGACATGCTCGACGACGAACAGGTCGCGGTGCGGATGCTGTCGCTGGGCCTGATCGAGCGCAAGGTGCTCAACGCCCAGCCGGTGCCCGACGCGGTCCGCGAGGCGATGCGCCAGCGGATCGCCGATGCCAGCCCCAAGGTGCGGGCCAAGGTGATCGGGCTGCTGCGCGACCTGGATGACAAGCCGGCCGTCCCGCTGGTGGTCGAGCGGCTGGCCAACGAGACCGACTCAGCGGCGCGTGACGCGGCGCTGTCGCTGCTGGCGCGTCAGCCATCGGGCGCGGCGATCGGCCCGGCGCTGGCGATGCTCGCCGATGGCGCGTCGGTCGAGGCCGCGGCCCGGCTGCTGTCCAGCGCCGTCGCGGCGAACCTGGCAGGCGAACCGCAGTTGACCGGCATCCGCAAAGCCGTGCGCGATCACCTCGCCCGCCCCGCGCCCGCCCCGGAGGTGGTGCGCCTGCTGGGTGCCGTGGCCGCGCCGGCCGACGCGGCGCGCCTGGCCAAGCTGCTGGATCACGAGCAGGCCCCGGTGCGCCTGGCCGCGGCCGATGCGTACATGGCCGCGGGGTTCGAGCTGGCCGGGCTGCTGAAGTACCTGGGCGACCCGGCGCTTTCGAGCAAGGCGATCGAGGCCGCGGCCCGTCGCGGCGACTCGGTCGAGATGGCGGTGAAGCTGCTGGGCCACGAGCCCGACGAGGCCGATCCGCGGCAGCGCTGGCGCGACGCGATCATCGCGATCGCCGGTCGGCTCGACGCCGAGGCGCTGGTGCGGCTCGACACGGCGCTGGGCACCGACGCCGGGCGCCGGCCGCTGCGCTTGGCGGTGCTGGGCGCGGCCAAGGCGATCAACGACGGCAAGCCGCACAAGGCCGCGGCCCTGCTCACGCTGGCCGAACTGCAGCTCCAAGCCGATCGACTGGATGAGCTGGGCCAGACGCTGAAGACGCTGGACGCGATCGAGCTGACCCACCAGCAGAAGCCGCGCCACCAGATGCTGCGGCTGGATCACGCCATCGCCACCGACCAGTACGAGGCGGCGATGACCCAGGCCAAGCGGTTGGTCGGCGAACGGTCGGCCGAGCCGGCGGCCGTCGTCAACCGTCTGCTGGGCGCGGCCGAGCGGGCACTGGCTCAGAAGAAGACCGAGCAGGCCGGGGCCCTGATCGCCGGGGTTCCGCAGTTACACGAGCAGGCGTTGTCCGATGACGCCGGCGCCCGCCTGGAGTCGCTCAAGCAGAAGCTCGCGGAAATGCAGAACCCCCCGCCCCCGGACGATGGCTGACCCGGCCGAGCGCGGCAAGCCGCGGCGCTGAATAAGCAAGCCGCAGCACTGTGATGACTCAACTTTCGCTAACGTGATGGCGCGACCGCGCGACGCGGCGCAAGCGTTGAGTGATTCCCCCCATGCTCGAACAACTGACAACCTGGCTGACCGACTATCCCCACTGGGCGTACCTGACGATCTTCGTCCTGCTGGTAATCAGCGGCTCGGGCCTGCCGATCGCCGAGGAGATCGTCACCGTCGCCGCGGGCGTGCTGGTCTACAACGACGTGATCGACCTGGCCCCGGCGTGGATCCTGTGCTACTCGGGCGTTCTCATCGCCGACTGGATCGTGGTGTGGATCGGCCGACACTTCGGCAGGGCGGTGCTGCATCGCAAGTGGGTCAAGCGCATCCTCCACCCCCGTCGGCTGCTGCACGCGCATCATCACGTGCACGAGCACGGGCCGTGGGTCGTCGCGGTGTCGCGCTTCGTGCCTGGCAGCCGCTGGGCGACGCTGCTGATCTGCGGCATGGCGCACCTGCCGCGCTGGAAGGTGATGACCGCCGATGCCCTGTCGGCGCTGGTCACCGTGACGGCCCAGATCGCGGTGGGGTATTACCTTTCAGCCCTGGCCGGCAGCGACCTGCGCCTGCACGAGTGGCTGGCGATCGGCGGGATCGCGCTGGCCGCGGCGCTGATCGTCGGCTATGTCGTCTGGTACCGCCGCCGCGGCCGCGGCCAGGCCCCCCGCAAACCCATCCGCCTGGGCCGTTTCAAGCACCTGCGCCGCCGCGGCCGGCGCAGCCAGACGGGCTGATCCGCGAACCGCCGAACGGGGCTTGCTCAACTCAATTCGATGTGCGTCCAGCGCGTCTGGTGCCCGGGGGTCATCGGCCGCAGCAGGTGCAGTTGCACCAGCCCCGCGGCGGCCAGCGAAAGGCATGGCTTGGGGTGTGCAGTGAACAGGTGCGCCCGCGGCGGCTCATCGGCCAACGCGCGCCGCGGGCAGGTCAGGCGCAGCAGCGGCAGGTGCTCGATCGCCCATTGCCGGGCCTCGGCCAGGCGGCGGACCGCGGCGTCGGGCCCGGCGTCGCCCGTGTGGTGCAACAGCAGATGAAGCCGGCCTCGGCCGTCGATGCCCAGCTCGATCGACCCATCGCGCGGCCAGCGCGCTTGCAACGGCCTGAGGTCGGCCACGTACTGTGACAGCGGCCCGGGCCCGGTGGCGGCGGCGACGGTCGCTTGACGCGACGGCTCGGCCTGGTCTGCCGCGGGGGCCGATTCGTCGCGGTCATCGGCATCGTCCAGGTCGCTGAACGGCTCTTCGAGCGCCGCACGTTCCTCGTCGTCCAGCGGCCCGGTCTCGTCCACCGGGCGCGTGAGGTGCAGCGTGGGTTCCCCCGATTCCGCGGTCGGCTCGGGCTGGTTCTCGCTCGCACTTGCTTCGGGGGGCGGGGCCTCGTGGGCCGGCAGGCAGTTGCCCAGCAGTTCGGTAAGCGTGGCGAGCGCCGCATCGTCGAACACGAAGCGGCCCACGTGCACGCGGCGGACCGGGCCCATCTTCTGCCGCGCGCCCAGCACGGTGATCGGCAGATCGACGAATCGCTCGGCGGTGCGCTGAAGCTGCGCCCCGGCCCGCTGTGCCAACTCGTCGCGCACGCCCAGGAACATCACGCGCACCGCCGGCGGCGGCGTGTCCGCGGCCAGGCGTGCGTCGAGCTGTTGCTTGATCGACCGGTACCCCGCGACCAGGGCCGCTTCGTCCGCCCCGCTCAGCAGCGTCCAGCAACCCAGGCCATCGATCGCCGCGCTCAACGCCGCGGGCGGCGGTTCGAGCGTGACCACCAGCGACCGCGTGCCGCGCGCGGCCAGCAGGGCGATCACCTCGTCCAGCGTCGCGCCGTGCAGCGGCGGGATCGAGTGGCCGTTGTCCCCGGCGTTGAGGATGTCCAGCTCGACCGCCTGACTCTCGATGCGCCACACGGCGATCGGCACGCCCGCCTGTTCGCCGGCGGTCTGGGCGTACTGGTGCAGCCAGAGGTTGGCCATGCCCGGCAGGTGGCCGACGATCACGCGCTCGGCGGTGAGGGCGGGGGCCGGTGCGTCATCCGCCGGGCCGGGCGCGGCGCCCAGGGAATCCGTCGCGTCGACCGGGCCGCCGGTCAGGTACATCTCCGCCAGCTCGCGGAGGGCATCGTGTGTGCGTCGGTCGTCCATGGCGTCTGGCCGGCGAGGGTCGGCGGCGGCTCATTCGACTTCGAGGATGTTGTTCAACTCACCAAACGGGTTGGTTTCGACGTAGGTGTTGTGCGGGTCGGTCGTCCAGCGGTCATCGATAACCAGGCGGTAGCGGTACCGGCCCGGCGGCAGGGGCACGGTGGCCTCCCACACGCCCAGGTCGGCGTTGGCGTGCAGCGGGGTGCGGCGGGGCTGCCAGTTGTTGAAATCGCCGGCGATCGCCAGTCGCTTGGCGCCGTTGATCGGCTGAACGAACAGCGCCCCCTGCTCGGTGACCCGCACGCCGTACAGCTTGGCCAGCTTCTTCTCGATGCGGGCGTGCCGCTGGGCGTCGGCGGGGCGGGTGCGGTGCTCCGCGGCGTCGCTCACCGACGGATCGACCGACACGCGGCCCATCAGCCGGTGCGTCCGCTCGGTCAGCGCCCGGGCGCGCTGGGCCAGCTCGGCGGCGCGGTCCATCGGCTTGGCCGGCTCGGTCGCGGCCCGGCCGGCCTGAGCGGCGATCTGCCGCCGCGCCGCGGCCAGCGTCGCCTGCGCCCGGTCGATCGCCGAGCCGTTGGCCGTCATCTCGCTGACCTGACCGAACACCGGCTCGATCTTCGGCTCGTGGGCCAGCAGGTGACGCGCCAGCCGATCGAAATCCTGCGCCCCCCGGCTGGCCGGGTCGTACTCGCTGATCGGCTGGCCGAAGCTCACCGCTTCCTTGAGCTTCGCGTTGAAGTGGATCGACAGCGGCAGCACCGCGTCGGCGAACTGCTTCTGAAGGTCGGCCAATATCTCCCGCCCCAGCCGCAGCCGAACGTCGTACATGTTCGGCAGCACATGCACGTGCACGCGATGCCCGCAGCGCTCGGCCATCACCCGCAGCGTCTGCACCTGCTTGACCGCGCCCTTGAGCGAAAAGTAGCTGGCATCGACCGGCACGATCACCTCGCGGCAAGCGCGCAGCGCGTTGAACGTCAGCAGGCCGATGCTCGGCGGGCAGTCGATGATGGCCGCGTCGTACCGATCGGCGAATCGCGCCAGCACGCGCGCCAGCCGCAGGTCGCGGTCGTCACGCTCGGCGAGCTGGCGCTCGACACCGGCCAGGGCGACGGTCGAGGGCGCCAGGTCGAGGTTCTGATTGATCTGCCAGACCAGGTCGGCCGGGTCGTCGCCGTGCGGATCGTCGGCCAGCAGGGCGTGGCCGATGGTGCGTTCGATCTGATTCTCCGGCACGGCCAGGCCCAGGGCGCAATGGCTCTGGGGGTCCATGTCGACCAGCAGCACGCGGCGGTCGTGCTCGGCCAGGGCCGCGGCGAGGTTGATCGACGTGGTCGTCTTCCCGCAGCCGCCCTTCTGATTGATCACCGCGAAGGTGCGCACCGGCTTGGGCCTTTCGTCCGTGAATCGCCCATGGGCCGCTCCGTCGGCCCGCGCCCGGAAGGTGTCCGCGAGCAGCGCCCATGGTGGGCGCTGGCCATTGGCCATATCGGACCGGTGCCGATAAATGCTTGAATTGAGAGGGTGTTAGGGCCGCCGCCGCCCCCCGGTCGACCTCGTACCTCGTAATCGAAAATTGTGGCT
>CAZUHK010000139.1:0-8914 GCA_964620345.1 uncultured Planctomycetaceae bacterium | reverse complement strand
CTTCCCCCTGAGAGGGGGAAGGGGCAGAAAAGTCATACCCGCTGCTCTAAGCGCGCCGCGCCGCCGGCCGGCGGACCTTGTCGGTGCGGCGGTCACACGGCGTTGACCGGTTATCGATGAATCGCACGGATGCGCCCCGGGATCCGAAGCAGCCAGTGCACCGGCCGGACGATTCGCTTGTTGCCGGTGGTTACAATGCAGACGCCCGTCGCGTTGGGCCGATGTCAACTCATGCGACCCTTTGGAGCCCCAACCGTGTTCGTCAAACTCCTCTATCGCGGCGGTGTCGTGCTGCTGCTGGGCGGCTCGGGCCTGCTGGGCTACCGCCTCACCGCCAGCCACATGGCCGCGGACATCTACCGCGACCGCATCCAGCAGCTCAGCAGCGACTACGAATCGCTGCGGACGATGTACAACCAGGCGATCCGCAAGACCGCGGTCACCGAGTTGATCGTCGATGAAGGCCGACTCACCCTCTCCGTGCCCACGCCCGACGGGGGTCGGCGGAACATCGAGACCGGCTTCGACCCGTCGAACGAGATCTACTGCGACTACGTGCAGATCGACGGCCGGCTGTGGATCCGCCGACTCTACGATGATCGCACCGCGCCCAGCGAAGGCCTGCTGCTGGACACCCGCTTCGAGTTCGTCGATTGGGACGCGCCCGGCGCCCGGCAGGGCCATGCGGTGTACCGCTCGCTCGCGCCGGGGCGGTGGATCGTGACCGTCACCGGCGACGGCTCGCTGGGCCTGGTGCCGGTCGAGGGCGATCGGCCCACGCAACTCACGCCGGCGCCGCAGGTGTACGACTACGAACAGATCGACAAACAACTGCGGGCCCGCATCGACCGCATCGGCCCGGGTGATGTCGTCGACCACCTGTTCGGCGGCGAGGCAGAGGAGTAGGCCGGTTAGAAGTCAATCGTCGGATCGTCCGTCGGTGCGGTGAGCGCCGGCCCATCGTTCGCCGGCGCCGAATCCGGCGCTTCCGATCTCGCCGGCAACGGCGCGGCGATCGCCACGACGATCGCGATCAGCGTCGCGACGTTGACCGCCACCAGCGCCCAGCCCAGCCGATCCAACCGACCCCAGCGCTCGCCGGCCGGTGGTTCGATGTCCACCGACTTGCGCCGCGCGTCGGCCGCCTCGTCGAGCACCGCGAGGTACGGCTCGTGCGCCACGCGCGGCGGCAGGCGCCAGTCGTTCGCGGCGTCGGCCGAGCCGTTGCCGTTGCCGGTCGCCGCGGCCGCGGCGACCGGCGCCGGCGCGTGGGGCACCTGCTGCGCGCAGCCACACAGCGGGCAGCGCGCCGACTTGCCGGCGAAACGGATCGGGGCCGACAGCCACGCGCGGCACTTCACGCACGTCATGCGGATCCGCAAGTATTCGCTTTGAGCGACCATGCACCGGCCCAACGCCCCGGCCGCGGTGTTTGTTGCACCGGTGCCTACAACACGACCTGGATCAGCAGCATGCCGCCGAAGCCGATCGTAAACGCCCAGGCGATGTGGCTGTGGCTTTGGGTCTGCAGCGCCTCGGGCAGCAGCTCCAGCACGACCAGGAAGATCATCGCGCCCGCGGCGAAGCCCATGAGCAGCGGCATGAGCGGCTCGAAGAACCAGGCCAGCAGCACCGCGGGGATCGCGGCGATCGGCTGGGGCAGGGACGTGAAGAACGCGGCGCCGAAGCATCGGCCAAGCGACGCGCCGGCGCTGCGCATGGGGATGGCCACCGCCAGGCCCTCGGGGATGTTGTGGATCGCGATCGCCAGGGCGACGGTCGCGCCCAGCCCCTCGTGGCCGAACGCCTTCTCGCCCGCGGTGTACGCCGTGCCCACCGCCACGCCTTCGGGGATGCTGTGTACCGTCATCGCGATGAACACCAGCAGGCCGACGCGGCCGCCCCATTGGTTGAATTGTTCGTCGAGCTTCGCGTCGCCGCGGTCGTGCAGGAAGCGGTCGGTCAGCGACATGAACGCCGCGCCGGCGAGGATGCCCACGAGCACCGGCCAGACATTGCCGAAGCGCCAGGCGAAGCCGTCGATGTTCAGCCCCGGGAGGATGAGGTTGTACACCGAGGCGGAGAACATCAGGCCCCCCGCCACGCCGTAGCCCAGGCCGATGTGTTTTTTCGGGTCGAGCCCCGGGATGAACACCGGCAGCGCACCCAAGCCGCACGCCACGCTGGCCAGCAGGCCCGCGACGACCGCTTCGATCAGAATTGCGGTGGGCACCTTCGCACTCCAGCATCGGTGTGGGGCCGATTGCCGTTGCGGATCAGTCTAACCGTTTTCGCGTTGCGCGCAGGCGGGAGTGGTCATCGGGCGGCGCGGGCCGGTGTCATTCGTCGTCCGCCTCGGCCCCGGCGGTCGCGGGCCCCGGGGGCGCGGCCGGGACGTCGGGAGTCTGGTCCGGCGCCGCGTCGGGCGCGGGCTGGTCCTGAGCATCCGGGGCGGGCGATTCAACCTCGGCCGGCTCAAGCACCGGGCCCAGCAGATCGTACAACACCTCATCCTCATCGACCGTCGGCAGCGGCTGGGTCGCCGCCATCGGCTCGTCGGGCGCGGCGAGCGCATCGGCGGGCGCCGCCTCATCCGACTGCACCGGCTGTGTCGAATCCACCGGCGGTTGCACCGCCGCGTCGGTGTCGACCGGCGCCGGCGTGTCCGCCACCGACGCCCGCTCGCCCCTCGAAGCATCGACATTCGGCGCCGGCGCGACCGGCCGCTCGGCCACGCGCGTCACCATCACCGCCACGTAGCCGGCCACCGCCAGCGCCACGATCGCCAGCGCCCAGCTCACCGAGCTCATCACCACCGTCTGGCGTTGGGTCTTGCGGTACAGGTCTTCGGTGTGTCTCTGATTGTCGCGCGTCTGCTGGGCGATCGCGTTGACCGCGTCCACGTTCGACTTGCTCGCGTCGGTCATCGTCTCCATCGTTTCCGAGAGGATGCCCAGCGAATCCCGCAGCGACTCGCCGCTCTGCCGGCTGGCCTCCATCTGCTTGTGCAGCTCGCCCAGCGCGTTCTGCTGCCGGCCGGTCGCGCCCGCCAGCTCGGTCAGGGCCGTCGAAAGTCTTTCCGACGTCTGCGTCTGCGTGTCCATCTGGCTGCGCATCGCCTGGAGCACCTGCGTCTGGCGCTGGTTGGATTCGGGGATCGACCGCAGCACGTCGGGCAGGCCTTCCATCAGGTCCAGCAAACGATCCGACCGCCGCGCCTGCTCTTCCATGTGGCTGCGCAGCGACTTCATCGTCTCGGTCACTTCCTCGTAGCCCTGCTTGAGCTGCATGAGCGTCGCCTCGCGCTGCTCGCGTTTGGACATCCGATGCACCGGCAGGTCGCCCGCATCGGCACGCACGCCGACCTCCAGCCCGTCTTTGGTCCGGCCACGCTTGAACAGTCGCCCCAGTTTTTCGGTCAGCATCGACATGCTCGACCTCCTTGTCGTCTTGATCGATACGCAAAACCAGTTAAACACCTCGATTGTAAGGCAACCGCCGTGCTAACGCATGGGTTTTCTTCAATTTTTCGGCACATGGATCCTGCTCGCGTGTCGCCCGGAGCTGATGGCGGCGACGCGGCGGCGTCAGCCCCCGCGGTAGTCGCGGGTCTCGATCGCGTGCGGCGGATCGGGGTAGCCGGCCTTGCGGTTGGGCTGGCGCTTGATCGGCTGCTGGGGCAGGACGATCTGGCGCCGCGGGGGCGTGAGGCGTTCGAGCAGCTCGTCAGAAGGGTAGTAGGGGTGGCGGAAGTTGCCCCACGATGCGCCGTAGCGGTAGACGCAGATGCGGCGCTGGCCTTCATTGGTCCGCATCGCCGAGCCGTGCATGATCGCATCGACGAACAGCAGCGCATCGCCGGCCTTCATGTGCACCTCGATCGCGCCGACCATGCCATCGGCTCCGGGCTTCTCGCCGCGGCCAAGGAAGAACTGTTCGCGCTGCGGGTGCTGGAAGTTGGACTTGTGCGAGCCGGGGATGAGCATCGTCCCCCCGTCGCCCGGGCCGATGTCGGTCAGCGCCATGAGGATGTTCACCTGACCGCAGAAGAACTTGCCATCGTAATAGCGGAACTGCGTGCGTTTGACGCGGTCGGCCCCGCCGGAGTGAATGCCGATCGCATCGCCGGGCCCGCGGATGCTCGCGAAGTTCTCATCGATGAACAGCGGGCCGTGCATGGCGTCGAAGCCGTCCTGTCCGCCGACGAAGTGCTTGACCTTCTCGATCCACGACGGGTGATCGATCAGCCGCTCGAACGGCTCGCCGGCTTCGTAGATCTGTTGCAGGTTGATCCCCTCGGTGCCCGAGTAGGTGTGAGCATGCACCGCCCCGAACCACTGGCCGTGGGCCAGCGGCGGGTCGAGCGACAGCATCTGGTCCAGCGCGCCGTTGCACGCGGCGACCTCGTCGGCGCTCAGGGCCTGTCGCAGCACGAGGAATCCGTTGAGGTCGAACTGGTAGATGTCCATGTCGCTCGGCGGCGCGGCGGGTCGATCGATCGTCTGCGGCGTGGTCCGACTGCTGCTCATGGTTCTGCCTCCTGAGGATGATTGTCGCGATTATATCGTGCCGTGCGGCGACTTGCTGCCCAAGGCCGGCCGCTTGGTCATCGAGGCGACTTGGCGTTAGGTTGGCCGCATGGATGAAGCGACGCGCAAGCGGTTGGCCGCGCTCGATCACGCGCACGTGTGGCATCCGTTCACGCCGATGCGGCAGTGGCGGCAGCACGAGCCGCTGATCATCCAGGCCGCGGCGGGCGATGAACTGATCGACGCGCGCGGCAATCGCTACATCGACGGCATCGCCAGCGTGTGGTGCAACGTACACGGCCACCGGGTGCCGGCGATCGACGCGGCGATCCGCGACCAGCTCGACCGCGTGGCGCACGTGACGATGCTCGGCCAGGCCAACGTGCCGGCGACGGAGTTGGCCGCCCGGCTGGCCCAGATCGCGCCGGGTGAGCTGACGCAGGTGTTCTATTCCGACAGCGGCGCCACGGCGACCGAGGTCGCGTTCAAGATGGCCATCGGCTACTGGTTTCACACCGGCCAACCGCGGCGCGACACGTTCATCGCGCTGTCCGGCGCGTACCACGGCGACACCACCGCCGCGATGTCGATCGGCTACAGCGAGCTGTTTCATCGGCCGTTCAAGCCGATGGTGTTCCACACCGAATTCGTCGATCCGCCGCGCGTCGCTGCCGCTCGCGGCTCAGCCGATGGCAAGTGGCCGCTTGAAGATGAAGCCGCGTGCGCGCAGGCGTGCGACGCGGCCCTGCGGGCGATGGCGACACGGCTGGACAAGCTGGGCGATCGCTGCGCCGGCGTGGTCGTCGAGCCGCGGGTGCAGGGCGCGGCGGGGATGGTGATGCAGCCGCCGGGCTACCTCGCGGGCGTGCAGCGGCTGTGTCGCGAGCACGGCACGCTGCTGATCGCCGATGAGGTCGCCACGGGCTTTGGCCGAACCGGCACGATGTTCGCCTGCGAACACGAGGGCGTCGAGCCGGACCTCATGGCCCTGGGCAAGGGCATCACCGGCGGGTACCTGCCGCTGGCCGCGACGCTCGCCACGCGGCGGATCGCCGAGGCGTTCGAGGGCGAGCTGCACGAGTTCCGCACGCTGTACCACGGCCACACCTACACGGGCAATCCGTTGGCCGCTGCCGCGGCGCTGGCGTCGCTGGACCTGTTCGCGGCCGACGATGTGCTGGCCGGCGTGCGGCGGCGCGCCCAGCGGTTGGCCCGCCGACTCGACCCGCTGCGCGACGGCGCCCGCTATCCCTGCGTTGCCGACGTGCGCCAGTGCGGCCTGATGGTCGGCATCGAGCTGGCCGAGCCGGGCGCCGCGGCCGGCAAGTCGTGGCTGGCCGGGTCGCAGGCCCCGGGCGGCGGCAGTGCGCTGGGCGACTTCGGCGAGACGGCCGCGCCCGACCCGCCGCGGCGGCTGGGGTACGATGTGTGCCGCGCCGCGCTGGAGCACGGCGTGATCGTCCGGCCGCTGGGCGATGTGGTCGTGCTCATGCCGCCGCTGTCGATCAACGACGCGCACCTGGACACGCTGGCCGCGGTGGTGGTCGAACAGATCGGCCGGTTGTGAATGGCCCGAGCGCCGGATCTACCCGCTGGCCAGCCATTCGAGCATGAGCCGCGGCCAGCCGCGCAGCGCCGGGTCGTCGGCCGCGAGCCCCACGCCATGGCGGCCGTGGGGGTACACGTGCAGCGCGATCGGCACGCCGTGCTTCTCGCACGCCAGCGCGAAGTGCAGCGCGTTGCTCACCGGCACCGCCGGGTCGTCGGCGGTGTGGAAGATGAACGTCGGCGGCGTGTGTTCGTCCACGTGCAACTCGCCGGACAGCGCCCGCTTCTGCTCGTCGCTTGCGTCGGGCCCCAGCAGCGACTGGCATGACCCCCCGGCGTGGCCGTGGTCGCCGAACGAGACGACCGGGTAGCCGAGCATCAGCCGGTCCGGCCGGGCGGAGTGGATGCCGACCAGGTCGTCGTGCTCATCGTGGTGGACGTCGGGTTGGGTGGCGAGGGTGATCGCGTTGTGCCCGCCGGCGGAGAAGCCGAGCACGCCGACGCGATTGGGGTCGATGTGCAGTTGTTCGGCCGTCGCGCGGACCAGTCGCACCGCCCGGGCGGCGTCGGCGTAGGGCCGCGGCCAGCGGTGGGGCGACACGCGGTAGTAGCACACCGCGCCGACGATGCCCGCGGCGGCGAACAGCTCGGCGAACGGCGCCCCCTCGTGCGGTGCGAGGTTGCCGTAGCCCCCGCCCGGCAGCACGATCACCATCGCACGCGGCGCATCGGCGCGGTGTGCCGGCTCAAACACCTCCAGCCGCGGCACGCCGAACTTGAACGGCTCACCGTGCGGGCAGCCCGCGGGCCAAAGTCGAATCGTCTTACTCGTGTCTGACAATCGAGTTGCACTCCGAGTGAAAGTTTGGGCTCTGTCCGGGTTTCCAAAGTCCAGGAAACCCGTATGCTAGCAAGGACGATCCGATTGGACGGGTCGAGTACGCAAAACCCATCGCACGCCTTGCCCCGGAGCGCCACGGATGGCCCACGCCCCCGCACCCGCACCCGCCGGCTTTGTTCACCTGCACCTGCACAGTGAATACTCCCTGCTCGACGGCGCCAACCGCATCGACAAGCTGATCGATCGCGTCGCCGCGCTGGGCATGGACACCGTGGCCGTGACCGACCACGGCAACCTGCACGGCGCCATGGAGTTCTACGCCAAGGCCCGGGCCGCGGGCATCAAGCCCATCCTCGGCATCGAGGGCTACGTCGCCCACGGCGACCGGCGCGACCGCACCTACACCGGCGAGAAAGACGGCGGCGATCACCTGGTGCTCCTGGCCGAGAACGAGACCGGCTGGGCCAACCTGCTCAAGCTCAGCAGCGATGCGTTTCTAAACGGCTTCTACTACAAGCCGCGCATGGACAAGACCACGCTCGAGCAGCGGGGCGACGGGCTGATCGCGATCAACGGCCACCTGGGCTCGTCGATCGCGCGGCACCTGGTCGAGTTCGCCAAGAATCAGGATCCATCCCGCTGGGCCGCGGCGGTCGCCGAGGCCAAGTGGCACGCGCGGACGTTCGGCGCGAACGACGCCGGCGAGCCGCGCTTCTACATCGAGCTGCAGCGGCACATCAACGAGCAGGAGGTCATCAACCCCTGGCTGGTGAAGCTGGCGCGCGAGCTGGACCTGCCGCTGGTCTGCGACAACGACGCTCACTTCCTGCTGGCCGAGGACCACGATGCGCACGATTCGCTGATCTGCATTTCGACCGGCAAGATCAAGGACGATCAGCAGCGGATGAGGTACCCGGCGGACCTGTACGTCAAAAGCCCCGATGAGATGGCGGCGCTGTTCGACGGCTACCTCGAAGGCGCCGGGGACGAGGCGATGGCCAACACCCGCCGGATCGCCGACCGCTGCAACGTCGAGCTCCGCTTCGCCAACCACGCGCCTGTGGTGAAGATCGTCAAGCGCGATGAGCCGGCGGCGAGCGACGAGCAGGCGCCGCGCGGCTCGTCGGAATGGTTCCAACGGTTCTGCGCCCGCTATCAGCTTCAGCCCTACAACGCCGGCGAAGACAGCGAATCGGCCGAGGAACTCAAGGACCAGTGCGACCAGGCCCTGCGCGAGCTGTGCGAGGCGGGGCTGGTGTGGCGGTACGGCGATGAGGGCATCACCGATGAGATCCGCGCCCGGCTGGACCGGGAGCTGACGATCCTCGCCGACAAGCTCATCAGCGCTTACTTCCTGATCGTCTGGGACTTCGTCAACGAGGCCCGCCGGCGCGACATCCCCGCCAACGCGCGCGGGTCGGGCGTGGGCACGATGGTCGGCTACGTGCTGGGCCTGAGCAACGCCTGCCCGGTGAAGTACGGCCTGCTGTTCGAGCGGTTCACCGACCCGGATCGGGCTGAGTACCCCGACATCGACATCGACCTGTGCCAGGACGGCCGCGGCGAGATCATCGAGTACGTGCGGCAGAAGTACGGCTACGTGGCGCAGATCATCACGTTCGGCACGCTCAAGGCCCGCGCGGCGATCCGCGACGTCGGCCGGGTGATGAACATCCCCATCCCCGAGGTCAACCGCATCGCCAAGCTCGTGCCCGATGAGCTGAAGATCACCCTCGCCGACGCGCTGGAGAAAGAACCCGAGCTGAAGAAGGACTACGACGCGAACCCGCAGATTCGGCAACTGATCGACACGGCGCGCAAGCTGGAGAACATGGCGCGCCACGCCTCGGTTCACGCCGCGGGCGTGGTGCTGGCCACCGAGCCGCTGGACAACATCGTCCCGCTCTACAAGGCCGCGGGCAGCGATGACGTGATCACCCAATGGGACGGCCCGACGTGCGAGAAGGTCGGCCTGCTCAAGATGGACTTCCTGGGC
>CAZUHK010000138.1:0-8919 GCA_964620345.1 uncultured Planctomycetaceae bacterium | reverse complement strand
TTGGTGTTGGCGTAGATCGCCATGGACTTGAAGAAGCCGTTGAGGTTGTTGGCGCACACGGCGCGGTTGGCCAGCTCACGGGCTTTGCCCAGGGCGGGCAGGAGGATGCCGAGCAGCAGCGCGATAATCGCGACCACCACCAGCAGCTCCACGAGGGTGAATCCTCTGAACTTGCGTTTCATGGTTGGGGACTCCTGTGGGGGAAAAGGGATGAAAAGAACAGTTCCGTCGACTCCGCCGAGCGTGAGGCGGTGTGTTCGCGGCGGCTGACCATCAGCCGGCCGACCCGATGGACGATGGGGCGGCCAAAAACGCTTGCACACTGTCGCGGCTCGACATTCGTACCCTGTTGCACGTCGCGCGGAACGAACGCTCCTGCGCGACAACCCTCGCCGGGCGTCCGATGCCCGCGTGGTTCGCGTTCGATTCGTGTGCCGGGAACCCGATCCATCCGGCCCGACACGCGAACCACCCCCGGATGACGGATGGCCAGGCAAGGGCGACGAATGATGCACGGAGCCGATCGGCCCCAGATGAGGAAAATGATAGCGGTCGTAAAGACCCTTTGCCCTGCTATCCAAAGGTAAGTATACACTCTGCCGCGGGGGTGTCAAGATGGAAAAGTTGACGAAATATTCGGACCCTGCGTCGCGGCATCGCAGGGCGGATGGCATCGGAAAATTATCGCTCCGGTGATGCCTGTTCCTGCTCGTCGGCTTCGCGGGCCTGTTCGAGCACCTGTTTGGTGGCCTCGGCGAAGCGCTGGGCGATCGGGCCGTGATTACCGCGCAGGGCGGCGTTGAGCACCGCATCGAACACCGGCGAGGCGTCCTGCGGCGCGGCCTGCGTGGCCAGCAGCGCGATGATGACGCGGGGATCGACCTGCTCGGTCGCGGCGGTCAGCAGCGGTCGGGTCACCTCGCGTGCGGCTTGGGCCTTATCGGCGAACGTCACCAGATACGCCTGACCCAGGGCCGACCGCTGGGCGAAGGCGCGGGTGAGCCGCTTCATCCAGTCGGCGGCCTGCTGGGCATCGTTCGCCGCGGTCGACTGGGCGATCGGGATCACCAGCGCCCCGGCGGGCAGGGCGACCTGCGGGTCGGGGCTGGTCAGCTCACTCAACCGTTGGTCCACCGCTTGGGCCGAGCCCGGCGTGCCGGTCCGGGTGACTTGGCGAACCTGAGTCGAGACGCCCAGGAAGCCGGGCACGAAGGTACCGCCGCGGCCCAGCGCGGGATTGAGCACGAGCGAGAGGTCGGCGGTGATGCGTGCGAACGCCGCGGCGTCCATCGTCAGGCCCAGTTGCCCGCCGTCGACGCGGACCTTGACGGTCAGCGACCGGCGCGGCGGCAGGCGCAGGCGGCGGTAGAGGTTGAGCACGTCCGGCCGCACCTGCGGGCCGGGCTGGCCGTTGATCCGCAAGTTCGCCGAGACCAGCAGCCGCGTGGGGATCGTGCCATCGGGGCCCAGCGACAGCGTGTGCGAGGAGACGTTGTGCAGCTCGACGATCAGATACGCCGGCCGGCCAATCGGGTAGACCTGCGGCTCGACGCGGGCACGAAGCTGGACCACGCGGATCGGATCGGCTCCGATGCGGCGCAACGCATCGGGCACCTTGGCGAACAGATCGGCGACCATCGCGCCGCCCTCGATGGCCGCGGGCGGGGCGGCGAGCGACTCCAGCCGCGACAGCGCGATCAGGCCAAACACATCATCCGGGGCGCGGCGGTGAGCCCGGCGATAGTGCGCGACGGCTTGTTCACGATCGCCCTGCTGCTCGGCCGCGATGCCCAGGCCCAGCACGGCGCGGCCGTCGCCGTTGTCCGCCGCGGGCTGAAGTTGCTCGATGGCGGCCGCGGCGGCCCCGCGCCTCAGCGAGAGCCAGCCGTCGGCCACGGGCGTGTCGCCGAGCTTCTGGGCCAGTGTCGCCGCGTCGGTCAGGTCGCGCTCGGCCACGAGCATCGCCCACAGCCGCCCGCGCTGAATGGCCGGCTCATCGGCGCCGGCTTCGATCATCGCCTCGGCGTTGAGGTTCACCCAGCGCATCGCCTGGTCGATCGTCTGGGCCTCGGCGGTCTGGCCAAGCAGTGCGATCCGCAGCAGCAGCGTGCGCGGGTCGGCCTGCTCGACCGCTTCGCCGATGGCCTTGGCCCGCTCGGCCGCGTCCTGCTCGGTCGCCTGCTCGCTCACCGGCCGGTCGATCAGCGGGCTGACCATCGCGTCGAGCAATGCCCGCGCGTCGGCGGTGCGCCCGGCGCCCCACAGCGCCAGCGCGGTGCGATGGCCCAGTGCCGGCTCGGCCCCGCCGAACCGCGCGCGGCTGATGCCGTGGGCGGCGTTGAGCCAACCCACCGCCGACTCGTATCGGCCCAGCTCCAGCAGCAGCTCGCCGATCAACTGGTGGGCGGCGGGGTCGGCCGGGTCGGCCTCGAAGAGCGTGAACAGCGCCGCGGCGATTTCGTTCAGCGCCGTGCCGGGGTTGCTCGCGAGCACGCGGTAGCTCTCGGCCGCGGCCTGCTTATTGGTCTTGTCCAGCGACAGCGCCAGGGCCAGCAGTCGGGCGTACTGCTGTGGCTCGCCCTGCTCGGCCGCGAGCAGCGCCGCGCGCAGCGCCACGCGCGACCGCAGGGCCGCGGTGAACCGCCGGGCCGCGGGGCCTTCGGCGATGCGCTCGTAGAAGCCGCGCCGCTTCTCGACCGTCTGCTGCTGCTCGGCGAGCAGTTCGATCAGGCGAAGCTGGGCCACGTCGTCGGTCGGTTCGAGCTTGAGATAGGCCTTGAGACATTCGACGAGGCGATCGCGCTGGCCGAGCATCTCCGCGGCCTCGGCGCGCAGCAGCCACGGCTCGGCGAGGGTCGGGTCGATCTCGATCGCCTGGTCCAGCAGGATCGCACCGCGGGTGAGCTGGGCGACGGACGGATCGGCCGCGCCGCCGAGCGAGCCGCGGGCGAGTTGAACAAAGCGATGGGCCAGCAGCCGGGCATCGGCCGCGGGTTTGTCGGCCTGGGCCGCGGCGGGGCCGGGGGTCGCGGTCAGCAACAGCGCGAGCGCGGCGATGGATCGATGCACGGCGATTCCTTTCAACCGATCAGGTCGGGGCGTGTGGGTTATATCGGCCCAACCGACCCGTTGGTTCGAGCACCCCCGGCCGACTCAGTGGTGCGGGCGCGGCGGTGAAATCGTAAACCACCGCGGCGCACGCCGCAATCGCTTGACACCAAGCGTTTTAGACGCGTTGCTTCGCCGGATTGACGCCCGCCGACCACGCGAATAGCATATGCGACCTTATTTACCGCCCCTGCCGTCAGGCAAGTCAACCTCGGGGCTGGACGGAGTGCAACGTGGCCAAATCCCGCACCAAGATCACGCGCAAATCGTCGAAAGCCAAGCCGACCAAGAAGGCCGGTTCGAAGAAGAAGACGACGAAGAAGAAGATTACGAAGCAGTCAAGCGGCAAGGCCGGGAAGAAGAAGTCGACCCGGACGAAGTCGACCAAGAGCCGGTCGGCCAAGAAATCGACCGGCAAAACCACCCCGACCGCCGCCAGGAAGAAGCCGACCAAGAAGGTCCGGGCGACCGGGAACCGCTCGAAGAAGACGGTCAAGCAGGTCGTCAAGGAGCAGATGGCCGAGCAGGCCCCGGTCGCCAAGGCCGCGAAGATCAAGAGCAAGCTCGATCGCAAGCAACTGACGCACTACCGCGATATGCTGCTGGAGCGGCGGCTGGAGATCATCGCGGACATCAACGGCATGGAAGACACCGCGCTGCGCGGAAAGGACACGTCCAACCTGTCCAAGCTGCCGCTGCACATGGCCGACGTGGGCTCGGATAATTACGACCAGGATCTGACGCTGGGCCTGATGGAGTCGGAGCGGAAGATGCTCAACGAGATCGACGAGGCGCTGGACCGCATCGCCGACGGGACGTTCGGCATCTGCCAGACCACGGGCAAGCCGATCAACAAGGCCCGGCTCCAGGCCAAGCCGTGGGCGAAGTACTGCATCCAAGCGGCACGCGAGATGGAGAAGCGCACGCCGCGCTTCTGATCGTCGGGCCCCGTATCCTTGGTCACCATGACTGACGTCGCCGCCGCCCACGCCGCCCCGCGCGACCGGCTGTATCGCCGGCCCGGTCGGTTCGCGGTCTATCTCATCATCGCCGCGGCCCTGCTCGCCGGGGACCTCTACGTCAAGCACTGGGCGTTCAATGTCATGCCGGACCAACCGGTGCCCGTGGGGCATCACGTCGATCCGGGGCTTTCGCAACACACCGAGCCGTACACCATCGTCCCCGGCGTGCTGGAGTTCCAGCTCGTGCAAAATCACGGGGCGGTGTTCGGCCTGGGCCACGGCCAGCGGTGGATTCTCATCGGCATCACGCTCATGGCCATCGCCGCGGTCGGCGTGGTCATGGGCCTGTCGGACCGGCGAAGCTGGCTGCTGCACGCCTGTCTGGTGCTCGTGCTCGCCGGGGCGGTGGGCAATCTTTACGATCGCGCGGTGTACGGCGTGGTGCGCGATATGCTGCACTTTTTTCCGGGCAGGCAATTACCGCTGGGCCTGTCGTGGCCGGGGTTCATCGGCGGCCAACGGGCGGTCTGGCCGTGGGTCTCCAACGTCGCGGATGTGTACCTGAACCTGGGCATCTGGCCGCTGGTCGCCCGCACGCTGTGGACCGGCCGAGCCGAGCCGGCCGCGGCGACCGACACGCCCGCCGCGTCGTGAATCCGCACGCTTATACTGCCCCCATGAGCGACGACCGCCAGGCCAAGCTCGCCGAGCTTTCGGCCAAGGCCCGCCAACTGCCCAAGGCCCCCGGGGTGTACCTGATGAAGAACGCCAACGGCGTGGTGATCTACGTGGGCAAGGCCAGCGTGCTGCCCAATCGTGTCGCCACCTACTTTCAGCCCTCGGCCGACCTGGGCCCCAAGAAGCAGCAGATGCTCGACCTCATCGACGACTTCGACGTGATCGAGTGTGAGGGCGAATGGGAGGCGCTGCTCGCGGAGAATCGGCTGATCAAGGATCTGCACCCCCGCTTCAACGCCCGGCTGACCGATGGCAAGTCGTTTCCGTACCTGGTCATCACCACCCGCGAGGATTATCCGGGGGTGTACATCACGCGCCAGCCAACGGCCGAGTGCTACCGCGGCGGCAAGGTGCTCGGGCCGTTCACCAGCGTGTACAAGCTGCGCGAGGCGATGAAGCTGTTGCAGCGCGTGTTCAGGTTCCGCACCTGCGACCTGGAGATTCGAGCCGACGATGACAAGCGGCGATACTTCCGCCCGTGCCTGCTGCACGCGATCAACCAGTGCACCGCGCCGTGCGCCGACCGCATCGGTAAAACGGCATACCGCGACGATGTCGATCGGTTCATCCGGTTCATCGAGTCCAAGCGATCGGTGATGCTGCGCGAGATGCGGCAGCAGATGCAGCGTCACGCCGAGGCCCGCGAGTTTGAGAAGGCCGCGGCGTTGCGCGATCAGATTCAGGCGATCGAGAAGCTCGACGAGCGCGGCAAGCGATCGGCGGGATGGCAGCCGGAGACCGAGACGTTCTACGTCGATCCGCAGCGCGGCCTGCGGTCGCTTCAGAAAACGCTCGACCTGTCGACCGAGCCGCGCTGCATCGAGTGCATCGACATCGCCCACTTGCAGGGCGACCAGACGGTCGGCTCGAAGGTGTGTTTCGTGGACGGCCGGCCGCTGAAGGACATGTACCGGCGGTACAAGATCCGCTCGGCAAGCAACGATGACTACGCCGCGATCCGCGAGGTCGTCAGCCGCGCCTACCGCGACGCCGGCGCCGGCGACACGCTGTTTCCCGACGTGATCATGATCGACGGCGGGCGCGGGCAATTGAGCGCCGCGGTCGAGGCGCTGCGCGAGTTTGACCATCAGCCCGCGACGGTCATCGCCCTGGCGAAAAAGGAAGAGACGATCTTCCAACGCGGCCGGGATGAGCCGATCAAGCTCTCGCGCCAGAACCTCGGGCTCAAGCTGTGCCAGGCGATCCGCGATGAGGCCCACCGCTTCGCCCAGCACTACCACCACATCCTCCGCCGCAAAAAGACACTGGAGCGATGAGCGTTCGCATCGTGGTTCAGCGGGCGTGACGCGAACATCTTTTAACGATCCGTAGCGGGTGGCACGCGAAAGATGCTACGCAATGCTGCAACCCACTTGAGCCGATGCGGCCACCATCTGTACCACGCGCCGCTGAGCATTGCTCATCGGCAGATCGTCCGCCGCGTCGAGCGTCCGCCACACGCCCGCCCCCGAACGCAGGCGCCCGCCATGCACCATCGCGCGATGCACGACAAACGCAATCCGCCGATGCGTCGTCACGTGCTCGAACCGCCCCACCGCACGAGCTTCGCCAAGGTCCACCCCGAATCGCTCGGCTACGAAGGATTCGGCTGCGAAGCGACGCGGCTCCGCCGCGTTTCGGCCCGCGCCCGGCTCTTGCGCACCGCCCTCAAATGTCGGCATCTGCCACATCCCCGCCCACAGCCCCACGTCGCCGCGTCGCTCGAACAGCCACCGCCGGCCGCGCTGCACCGCGATCACGCGATGCGTCACCGCCTTGGGTGCCCGGCGGCCCGATCGCACCGGCAGTTGCTCCGCCCGCCCGGCCTGGGCCGCGGCGCAGAACCCCCGCACCGGGCACCTCGGGCACTTCGGGCCGCGCGGCGTGCAGCGGCGCGCGCCCAGTTCCATCATCGCCTGGTTCAAGTCGCCCGCCGCCAGCCGCCCCGCCACGACCCGCTCGGCCAGCGACCACAGCGCCGCCTTGGTCGCCGGTTCGTCGATCGATGCGTCGATGCCGAACAGCCGCGCCAGCACGCGAGCGACGTTGCCATCAAGAATCGGCGTTCGTTCGCCGAAGGCGATTGACGCGATCGCCCCGGCGGTGTACCGCCCCACCCCCGGAAGATGGATGAGGGCGTCGGCCGTCGATGGCATGCGTCCGCCGTGTTCATCGACAATCATCTTCGCCGCGCGGTGCAGGTGCCGCGCCCGCCGGTAGTAGCCCAGGCCCTGCCAGACATGAAGCACGTCGGCCTCGTCGGCCGCGGCCAGCGATTCGACGGTTGCAAACCGCTTCATGAAGCGGTCGAAGTACGGCTCGACCGTCGCCACCTGCGTCTGCTGCAACATCGCTTCGCTGACCAGCACCGCATATGGCTCGCCGCGCTGCCCGGGCGCCGGCCGCCAGGCCAGCGGCCGATGCTCACGCACGTACCAGTCGCGCAGCGCACGGCGGAATGCTGTCCAGCGGTGCGATGGCCATGGTGATTGCTCAATGACGGAAGACACGGCC
Source organism: uncultured Planctomycetaceae bacterium (assembly GCA_964620345.1). Lineage (GTDB taxonomy): Bacteria > Planctomycetota > Phycisphaerae > Phycisphaerales > Zrk34 > CAZUHK01. Next base: position 1,597 of record CAZUHK010000138.1, on the reverse strand, counting down.
GAAGTGTAGCCGCCGACGCCACAGCGCCGCGAGGGCCGCGAAAACCTTTGGCACATCTGACCACGGCTTTACGGTAAACTGCGGAATCATGGCCAACGACACGCCCGACAAGCCCGAGAAGATTTCCCACGAGGTGGTGTTTTACTCGTATCCGAAGCTGATCTACGCCTGGCCGCTGATCGCGATGGGGGTGCTGTTTTTCTTCATCGGTGGCCCGGGTGAGCGAGTCGCCGAACCGACCACGCCGGACCAGGTGGCCCAGGCCGCGGCCGGCGCCGCCGACGGCGCCGACGATGCCGATCGCGCCGCCGACCAGGCCAAGGTCGGCTACATGCACTCGGACCGGCTGGAGGTGCTCGGCTGGATTTACGTGATCGTGCTCATGGCCGTGGTGCTGACGATCGGCGTGGACATCGAGCGGAACATCGGCGTGTTCTGGCTGGCCGTGGTGCTGGCGCTGTTCTTTCTGGCGTTGTGGCTGGGCAGCCAGGGCGTGGCGGTGTTCAGTTGGCTGTACGAGTTTTTCAACGGCCTGGACCTGCAATACGATCGCGCGATGGGGCTGGTGCTGTCGATTCTGCTGGTGATCCCCTACGGCGTGGTGCTGGCGTGGGCCCGCATCCAGAACAAGTGGCGGATCACGCACAACGAGTTCGAGCATTACTCCTGGGGCCGGGCCGACGACTCGCTCGCCCGCGGCGCCAAGCGCGTGCGCTCAACCTACCCGGACCTGCTGGAGCTGCTGCTGGCCGGCGCGGGGACGCTGATCGTCTATTCGGCCACCGGCCGCAGCGAGCTGCGCCGGATTCACAACGTACCCCTGCTGCCGATGAAACGGAAGAAGATCAACCAGATCCTCGAACGCACGGCGATCACCGAGCACCAGCAAAACGCAATCCTCGATGAAGAGGCAGAGGCCGAGCGCGAGGAGAGCAAATCCGATCTCGGCGGCGGCGAAGGTGGCGACCAGGTCGGCAATGAAAAGCTCTGACGCCCGGCCTACGCTTTGACTCAATCACGCATCCTCATATTCGGAGCACGCATGAAGACCGCGACCATCGAAACCGAAAAAGGCACCATCACCCTCGAACTCTACGAGGAGAAGGTTCCCCGAACCGTGGCCAACTTTGAGAAGCTCGTGAAAGACGGCTTCTACGACGGGCTGACCTTCCACCGTGTCATCGACGACTTCATGGTTCAGGGCGGCTGCCCCAAGGGCACCGGCACCGGCGGGCCGGGCTACACCTTCGAGGATGAGTTCCACCCCGACCTGAAGCACGACGGCCCCGGCACGCTGAGCATGGCCAACGCCGGGCCCAACACCAACGGCTCGCAGTTCTTCATCACCCACACCAAGACCGACTGGCTCGACGGCAAGCACTCGGTCTTCGGCAAGGTGAGCGAAGGCCAGGACGTGGTCGACGCGATCAAGCAGGGCGACAAGATGCTCCGCGTGACCGTCGCCGACAACTGACCGCCGCCGGGAGCCGCACCATGCCGGACCTGAAGGTCATCGCGCGGTATCAGGACGGTCGGATGGTCAAGGGCACGACCGCCGACTTCTGGCCCACCGCCCCGCACTTCCACGTTACCCCCG
>CAZUHK010000137.1:0-9022 GCA_964620345.1 uncultured Planctomycetaceae bacterium | reverse complement strand
TACGTCTGATCGGTCAACGGGGCCCAAATCATTCAATCACGGCGGGACACGAGGGATTGTTTCGATTCACTCGACAGCCCCTCAGTGGCGGTTTGCCGAAGTCTGAGCAACCAAGACCAACGAACATTAAGAAGTTCTACATGATCACCCTCAACAACAACGGAACCCTCCGCTTCGAACACGCCTCGTTCGCGCACCAACTGGTGCTGCGAATCGCCGCCGGCGGCGCTGAATGGCTGGACGCGCCTTTGCAGCGTGTTCAGGAGAACCGGTACGAGACCACATACCGCGACACTCATATCCTTATCGCGCTCGAGCCCGCCGGGAATTACTGCAAGTACATGATGAAAGCGCACTCGGAGCATCCCGTACGAATCCAGTTCGGGATCGAGCTACTCGAAGCCGCGAATCCCTACCCCGTCATTCCCGCGGTCCTTTTGGGCGACAACAATATCGAGCACGTCGTCGGCCGGACAAGATTTCCGCACCTCACCGCCGAGCCGCGCGACGAACCGAATTGCTCTGCGTACTGGGAATTCCGTGCCGACCGCGCATCCCATCCGGTTTCGATGTGTGCGTTTGATGGTGGAATTGCCGCGGTCTCGATCGACCCGTATTGCGACAATGCACAGGGGATCGAGACGCATGACGATTCGGCATTTATCCGCAACGGTCTGTTTGCGCGGGCCGCGCATGCTGGCAAGCCGCATGCCGTCGGGGTTACCTTCGGGTATCGAAACACGCCTTGGACGTACCTCAACAAGACGAATTTCACGGCCCCGACCGAACATCGCTTTTGTTGCGGCGAGGTGCAGGGCACACTGCACTTGACCGCCGGCGAAGATCGGCGCGCAGCACACCGGATCATCCGCGACCTGCATGCGCGATACCGTGCGCCGTCGCAGACGACTCTCAGCGACACCGAAGGCATGCAGCGTCTGGTCACCGGCATGATCCATGCCGGATGGAGCGCGCACGGCGGCAACTTCGCCGACCTGAAATGGGATTGGGAGAACAAGAAGCTGGCGCCTTTTCGAGGCACCAACGACGAGATCGCCTGGACCGGCGGTACGCAGACGGCCCTGCCCCTGCTGATCGCCGGACATCGAACAGGCAACCGCGCGGCCACCGACAGAGCGCTCGCGGTACTCGATTTCATCGCCGCCCCGGCGAGCATCAACCCGCGCAGCGGCTGGCTGTGGGACGTGTGCAGCCGCACCAAAGGCCGTTCGATTCGTGGCTGGTGGACCCCGAACGTCGGCGAGCAACACTGCGCGTATACCAACGGTCAAGCCCTGGCGTACCTCTTGCGGGGCTACAAATTCGCCCGCGACAAGATGGAACTCGACCGGCCGGAATGGCGAGATATCCCTCTCAAGGTTCTCGAGAAAGCGATGGCGGTGCAAACTCCGGACGGAAACTTTGGGTATGGATACTCCACCGAAGACGGCGGTATGATCGACCCGGACGGGTTTGCCGGGTGCTGGTTTGTCGTCGCCTTGGCCGAAGCTTACGAATTAACCGGCGACCCCCGGTACCTCGACAGCGCATCCCGCGGTTTGTCATATTACCACCGCTATGTTCGTGATCTGTGTTGCTGGGGCACACCGATGGACACGTGGAAGGCGATCGACCAGGAAGGCAATCTGGCGTTCGTGCGGGCCGCCCGGCTGTTGCACCAGATCACCCGCCAACCGCAGTACATCGAGATGCTCAACGATGGTGCTGAGTACGAATACCTCTGGCGCTTCGCCATTCGCGCCCGCCCGCAGGCACCACCCCTGAAGAATGCGCCGTGGAATTCGTGCGGCGGCTCGATCACCAGCACCAGCAACCCGCACATCCATCCCATGGGCATCCTGATCTCGGGCGATCTGAAATATCTTGCGGAGCACACCGGCGACGATTACCACACACGCAGGTTGCGCGAGGGGCTGGACTGGGCGCTCAACTGTATCGAACTCTACCCCGAACACGCCGACTACGGATCCGCGGGCATCCTGACCGAGCGCTTCTGCCCCAGCGACGGCCTGTTAATAGATCAATACCCCGATGGCACCCCGGCGAGCGTCTGGTTCACTCATCACATCTGGGCGGCTGCGAACGTGCTTGAAGGGTTGCTGGATGCCGGGGCGGTGAGAAATTGAGGTTGTCCGACACCCGGAGACCACCTCTACTTGCCTCGGGTGATTTCTGACAGTCCGTATGTTCAGATGGTTCAAGTGGCCCGCGACATGTGACGTCAGTCGCTGTCATTCATCATCTGCGATTGCTCTGTGTTCTGCGTTCCTGCTCTGCGCAGCACGAAGTTCTCTGTGGTGAGTGTTTTGAGATAAGCGGCAGGGGCGTTTGATTTAGGAATTTGGCGTGTGGATCGCGGGCTTGTCGCCGTTAGCACATCTTTCGGCGACTCGTAGTGGGTGCCACACCTTGTCCGCTTTAGCGGCAAGGTGTGCGGGCGTGCGGACGGCATCACACCTTGCCTTCGGGACACGGTGTGGCACTCGACAGACGCGACGCAACGCTGCAACCTGCTCCAGCGTATCCGCGTCGCCAGCACGGTGCGGGGGCAGGTGGCGAAGCTGAAGAACGTCGGCTTGTCCCTGTGTTGGGTCTACTGCACGGCCCATGCGATCAAGGCGTCCTGATCGCCGTCGAACCACTGGTGGGCAAGGGTGTCGATCGTTCGGTCCCAGGGGGCGGGCAGCTCACCATCGACGCGATGCGCCTGGGCCGCCTCGATCAGGCGCGCCGCGGCCGAGCGATACCCCGCACGCTGATCGGGCTTGACCCCTTGGCCGATTCGTTCGAGCGCGGTCAGCAGAATCCGCTGCTGTAACGCCGGCCCCTCGGCCAGCAGGTGATCGATCAGCGCGTTCATCACGGCGGGGTCGGTCTGCTGATAGCGGGCCTTGAGATATGCCCCGGGATCGAGCATCGCCACCTCGTGCGGCTCCATCCAGCGGTCGTAGAGGCGCACGTCGTCGACGACCACCTTGCCCTGGCCCTTCGCTTGGCGATTCTCATACCGACGGGCGGCGATGTACACGTCGCCGCGGGTGTCGACGCTCACCCACTGATCGACCGATCGAGAGAGCACCGGTTCACCGTCGATGTAGAAGCGCAGGTCGAAATGTTCGTCGGTCTGGCGGAGGGTCGTCACGGCGTGAAGCCAGCGATTGGTCGGGACCTTGCCTCCGGCCGCGCGATAGTCGCTGAAGGTGTGGGATTCGCTGTAATAGTCCAACTGGCCGTTGTTGACGGACAGGCCCCAATCTCCGCTGCTGGCGTCCCATTGTTTCTCAACGAGCGGTTGAAAGCCATCGGGCGCCGAGGTCTTGAACACGACCGAGATCGTCCGGGCGGCGCCCTTGCCGCCGCTGAGCGCCCTGGCGTCGGGGATTCGCACGTAGTCGTCATCGCCGTCGAACGACAGGGCGTTGTTGTATTGACCGTTGACGCGGGTGGCGCCGTGGATTGTGCCGTGACGCTCATGACCGGAGCGGTCGGGCGCGTGGCCGTTGTCGATCTGGTCAAACGTCCACCAGCCGACCAGCGACGCCGAGGTCTGCGCGATCGTCAACTGCTGGTTGAGTGCCCAGCGCTGCAGTTGATCGCGCTTCGACGTCGCGGCCGACCAGAGATACGTTTCGAGATAGGCCGTGGCTTCGGGGGCCTGAAGGTAATCGTTGAAGGCGGCGAAATCGCTGTCGAACCACTGGTCGAGCAGGTCGATGAGCAGGCCGGCGATGTGGTGTCGGCTGAAGTCGGTGTCGGCCAAGAGGCGACCGAACAGCGCGGCGAACCGATCGCTGAGGGCTTCGCGCCGGTCGGGCGGTACGGCGCTGAGCAGGGCCCGGGCGGTTTCCAGGACCGCCGGCGTCTGCGGGCCGGCGGGCCGACTGGCAGCCCGCTCCAGCAGCGATGGTAGGGCGTGTCCGGCCTGCTGCTGCTCGATCAGTTCCAGGGCGGTGCTCACCCATGGGCCCTCGCGCTCGCGGACGACCTTGGCCAGCAGCAGCAGTCCCAGATCGCCGGCCTCCAGCAGCTTTTGACGCGCCGCGGCTTGCGCGGCCACGGAATTGCCCGGGCCGAGCTTCTCCAAGGCATAGCGGACCCGGAACCCCGCGGTATGAAAATCCTGGAGCCGGACGATCAGCGTCGCCAGCTCCTCGGCCCGCGGGTGTGCCGGATCCGCCGCGCGCAGTTCGCGGCCGATCCGCAGGGCTTGGCCAAATTGCGCATCGCGCTGCAGTTCGCGGATGCGGGCGAGCTGCCGGGCAAAATCCGGTTTGGCCGGCGCCGGGGGCTGATCCGGTGTGTCGAGCGGCGATTCCTCCGCCGCGCTGTCAGCATCCGAGTCGTTCGGGGGCAGCGGACCATCGGGGTCGTCCTGATGGTGGGATGAATCGGTTTGGGGGCCACCGTTGTCCTCTCCCGCTTTGGCCGGTGGCGGTTCGGCGTCATCCCGATCGGATTGCGACCCGCAGCCCGATGGCAGACATACCAGGGCCGGAGCGAGCAGAATGGCCAGGACGTAATCACGCATGGTCGAAGACCTCTTTCTGAGCAAAGTATCCGCGGATCGCCGCAGTCGCATCGGTGGCGGCGAGTCGCGTAAGAGCCATTATAGGCCAATGATCCGATCGTCATGGGCGCCGATGGACACGGCCGCCGCGTGGCCGCACCGCGTCGCAAGCCCAAGACAGTACAACGAAAACCCCGCGATTTGTAGGGCTTTTTGAGCGGGTTGCGCGGGGGTGGGAAAACCCCGACAGGCCCCAAGCGGTCGGAGGCGAACTATTACTCGGCCTAAAAACCGAAGGTCTCGTGACGTGGGTCAAGAACGAAGTACCGCCTGAACTCTTCATCGACACTGATGAGGAAGCTGGAGCGGACGCAGACGGACAAGGGATGCTTTGGGTGCAGCGTAACAGTCAGATCAGGTCTTGGCTGCAACAGCTCATGGGTCGCGGGGGTTGGGGTACACTTGTGGTATGGCCGTCGCACTGCCGATCGCTTCGCTCGACAACCCGCGTCTGGCGCACTACCGCAACCTGCGCGACCGCGTGCTGCGGCGCGATGGCGGGCGGTTCATCGCCGAGAGCCAGAAGGTGGTCGAACGCCTGCTCGCTTCGGGCTGGCCGGTCGATAGCGTGCTGTGTGCCGAGCGTCGCGTGGGCGAGCTGCAACCGATCGTGCCCGATGACGTGGCGCTGTACGTGGTCAGTGACGCGTTGATGACCGCCACGGCGGGGTTCGCGATCCACACCGGCGTGCTGGCGATCGGCCGCCGCCCGCCCCAGCCGTCGCTGGATGAACTGATCGCCCGGCACGAGGCCCGCGGCGCGGCGCCGGCGAACGATCCGCTCACGCTCGTCGTCTGTGCGCAGCTCAAGGAGACGGCCAACATGGGGGCGATCGTCCGCATCGCCGCGGGCCTGGGCGCCGCGGGGCTGGTCATCGGCCCCACCTGCTGCGATCCGCTCTACCGCCGCGCCATTCGCGTGTCGATGGGCGCGGTCTTCTCACTGCCCATCGTGCGCAGCGATGATCTGCCGGCCGCCGTCCGCCGCCTGCGCGATCGCCACGCGGTCGCCAGTTACGCCACCGTGCTCAGCGACGATGCGATCGCCCTGCCCGCGGCGCGCCCGCCCCGCCGGGCCGCGGTCGTGCTCGGCCACGAAGTCCACGGTCTGCCGACCGACCTCATCGCCGCCTGCGATCACCGACTCACGCTCCCCATGGCCGGCGCGACCGATTCGCTCAACGTCGCGATGTCCGCCGCCGTTTTCCTCTACGCCCTTCGACAGCAGCAGCGCGACGCGATGAGCTGAGTTGCGAAATGCACGGCCCTGCGCTTCGGCGTTGAGCGGGGAACCGCTTCGGCTTGCTGCTGACGCCAACGCGGGCGGCGACCTGGACCATCGTCGGGGTTACGGGGTACGTGCGATGCGTTGGATGGAGAACAGATCATCCTCGGCCATCTCGACGCATGCGCGCGACAACTGCTCCATCTGTTCAGGCGGTTGCGTGTCGATGTGATCGAGATAATCGCGATCGGGCAAGAACACGAGCACCGGTCCGCTCTGGTCTTTCCGCCTCACGCTCACGGCCGACTGATGGTGATGCAATACCTCGGCCGCACGAAGGTCCAGCCGCCCCATGCTGTTGCCGGTGCCCACGGCCAAGCCATCGATCATGCAGGTATAGGGCGTCTGCGGCGGCACGTGGCAAACGATTTCGAGGTCATGCCGGCCCCATTGTGAGTCCAACTCACGCATTGCCGCCTGTCCGATTCGCCAGCCGACCACATTCCACGGGCCCACATGACCGTGCTGGCGACGTACCTGTGCCCACCAGTCTTCCGGCTCGTTGCCTTGATTCCACATGTTCTTACCCGGCTCGGATTGGGCGGCATCACCCACCCCCGGACCGGTGTGAGGGTGAGAGTGAGGATGAGGGTGCTCGTGATCGTGGCCATGAACTCGCGTGGCCTGAAGGTATACCAGCAGCCCAGCGAGGGGGATCGCCAACAGGGCGGCCCATGCGATCGTGCGTTGATTCTGTGTCATGGAAGGTTACCTCGATTGTTGAAAGGATAAATGTTTCATGGGCTCAGGTGGATCAGGCCCTGTCGGCTTTGGTAATGCGTGATCACGCCCGATGCCTGTCCGTTGCCGTACCACGCGGCCTGCGGCAGCGGGTGTTTGTTGATGACGACCGCCGGCGGCGAGCCGTCGTCGGGGCCGACGCTCCACGCGGCGTACTGCACGGCCGAATCATCGCGGTCGTTGACCCATTGCCCCGTCGTCGAACCACATGCCGGTGCATCGTCGGGGATCCACATCCACGAACCGTTGGGCACATAGGTGGTCGTGTTCTCCCACGCCGGGCCGGGTGCGCGGTACTTGTAGCTCTGGCCCGGCGTGGGATTGAAAACGTCTTCGAGCAGCGCCTGTTCTTCGCCTTCGGGCAGAGGAACGTGCAGGTAATCGGCTTGGCCCAATTCGACGGGCAACGGGAACGCCAGGCCGCTGCTGCATGAAAACCGCGTGGGCGGCAGGTCGCCGCGATGGTCCTGCTGATACATCAGCAGGGCCTGGTCGATGCTGCGCAGGTCGGCGTGGGCAAGGACAACCCGCGCCGCCAGCCGCGCCCCCAAAAGCGCCGGGGCCATGAGACCCATCAGCAGCGCGAGGATCGCGATGACCACGAGCAGCTCGACCAGCGTCCAGCCGCGACGGGATGGGCAGGCGCATCGGTTCATCGCATGCGGTGTGCGTTGCGGCGGAGGGCGAGCAGCACGCCGCCGCCGACCAGCACCATCAGCGTTGCCGGCTCGGGCACGATGAAGTCGCCGGCGTCCAGGGCGACCAGGTAGTAGCCGCCGGTGTCGCTGCCGCCCTGGTTGACGATGCCCGAGACGTTGAACAAGCCGTCGGGTGCGGGCATCGTGTCGAACGAATCGTTCATGCCCAGTTGGATCGGAAGCGTCCGCCCGGTGGCGTCGCGTAGCTCCAGCTCGATACCAGCACCCCAATCGGCCGCGTCTACGAACTCGACGTTACGCAGCTCCACCCACGTGGCCTGATAATGCTCTCCGCCGGTCTGGCGCGTGGGATCGAAGAGGTACTGATCGGATTCGTCTTTGAACGTGTCGAGCGTTAGGGCGGCGGGCTGGGGTCGGCCAAAGCCCTGCTGCAGAAGCACGATCTCGAAGTCGATATCCGGCGAGATGTCGTGCTGCTCGTTGACGTTCATCTTGCCTTGGAAGTTCTTGCCGCCCCGGGCGCGCAGTTCGATCAGGTCGCCGGCCCGGATCATCGGGGCGTCGCCCGGCTTGCCGCCAGCGTAATTGAGCCGCGCCAGTTCATCCGCCCACTCCGTGGTGCTGTAGAAGAACGTGTCGGGCTTACCAGAAAGGAACGCGTAATTCTGCCCCATCCACGCCGCCGTCCCGCCAAAGTCGCCGAACGTTGAGTCCGCGTCGGGATCGAAAGCGGTGCCATCCAGGTCCACGGCCTGAACGATAATCTCCCACTGACCGCCGGGGCCCACGGGTGGGTTCTGGAACGTCGCGTCCAGCCAGTCTTCGGGGTTGTTCAGCAACACGCCGCGCAGGCGGACGGGAAACCCGTCGTAGGGATAGGCCGACGTGCCATCGTCATTCACCGCCTGATAGGTCGAGTGATTGATGATCGGCTCATTGGGCCAATCCTGGGCCAAGACGCTGGTGCAGCTCAGTGCGAGCACGACAAGCAAACCAATACGCAACTGGAACATCGGGGCTCTCCATTCCCATCGCCCGGCTCCCGTGGCCCTCGCGGTGCGCGCCGGGGTGGACGCACCGCCGTATTACGAATACACAAATCGTATGAAATCCCGCCCCGCTTTGCAAGCGGCCGGCGGGCGGCGTTCATCCGGCCGTGCCGCTTGGGGTATGCTCTGGGCTTGGAACAAGGAGCGATCGCATGTCCGAGCTGAGCCGATTCACCGTGTCGATGGAGAAGTCGCTGTTCGACAAGCTCGACCGGCAGGTGGCCGCGAGCAACTACCGCAACCGGTCGGAGTTCGTCCGCGACCTGTTGCGCGAGCACCTGGTCGAGCAGGAGTGGGCGTCGGGCCGAAAGCTGCTGGGCACGATCTCGCTGATCTACGACCACCACGTCCGCGGCCTCAGCGACCGGCTGACCCACGTCCAGCACCACTTCGTGGGCAACATCTTCGCGACCACGCACATCCACCTCGACGAGCACCTGTGCGCCGAGATGATCATGGTCCGCGGCTCGGGCAAGGACATCAAAACGCTGGCGGACCGGATGCGCCGCGAGAAGGGCGTGCTGCACGCGGCGCTGTCGATGAGCACCACCGGCAAATCGCTGGTCAGCAAGTCCACATCCAAGTCCAAACCACACCGCCACTGAGGGGCGTTACGCCGGCTCGCTCGCCACGACCTGGGTGCAACTAGCCCTTAAACAAGCGTATTGCAGGGGTTTGGGTTTGTCTTTTTCAGCGGCGC
>CAZUHK010000136.1:0-9164 GCA_964620345.1 uncultured Planctomycetaceae bacterium | reverse complement strand
TGCGTCCTGCCACTTGACAAAAGAGGCTTGCTCATAGATGGCACCCGACAGACGCAACGCAACGCTGCAACCCGCTCTAAAGCGGACAAGGTGTGGCACCCCGCATCACACCTTGCCCTGTCGGGACAAGGTGTGGCACCCGCCCACCACCTTCGCCGCGGGGTTACCCGCCGCTCGAAGTTGCGTACAATCTGATCTTCCTGGCTCACCGAGGCCGTTTCTCCATGACCGACCACTCAAGCGATTTCCAACCCATCGACATCGACCTCGACGCGGACAAGAGTCACGAGGACAAGCTCGAGGGCATGCGGATGCGCAAGTTCTTCGAGCAGGCGATCAAGCACGAAGCGAGCGACCTGATCGTCAAGACCGACGCCAAGGTGCGCATCCGCCTCAAGGGCGATCTGAAACCGTTCGACGCCGAGCCGTTTACCACCGACGAGATGGAGCAGAGCATCGAGAAGCTGCTGTCCCCGGCGCAGCTCGATCATTTCAAGGCGCACGGATCGGTCGACATGGCCTATGCGTTCGACGAGGACAACCGCTTCAGGGTGAACGTGTTTCGTGCCCGGGGCAAGACGGCGATCGCGGCGCGGCGGGTGAGCAGCGAGATCCTCAACTTCGAGCAGCTCCACCTGCCGCCGACCATGGGCAAGATCGCCGAGAGCCATCAGGGCCTGGTGCTGCTTTGCGGCGTGACCGGCAGCGGCAAGAGCACGACCATCGCCAGCATGCTCCAGCAGGTCAACCAGACGCGGCCTTGCCACATCGTCACGATCGAAGACCCGATCGAGTACATCTTCAAGGACGCCAAGGCGGTGGTGAATCAGCGGGAGATCGGGGTGGACGTGCCCAACTTCGCCGCGGGCCTGCGGGCGCTGGTGCGTGAGAATCCCGACGTGGTGCTCATCGGCGAGCTGCGCGACCGCGAGACGTTCGAGGCCGCCATCCAGGCCGCGGAGACCGGGCACCTGGTGTTCGGCACGGTGCACGCATCCAGCGCCAGCCAGGCGTTCGGCCGCATCTACAACCTCTTCCCGCCCGAGGAGCGCGACCTGATCCGCGAGATGTTCGCCAGCACGATGAAAGCGATCATCTACCAGAAGCTGCTGCCGTGCTTGCGGCAAGACATCGCGCGAGTGCCGGCGGTGGAGGTGCTGCTCAACAGCCCGGTGGTCGAAAAGTACATCTCCGACGGCCGCGAGGCCGAGCTGCCGGACGTGATCAAATCCAGTCAGCACGAGGGGATGCGCGACTTCGGTCAATCGCTTGTCGAGCTTGTGGAGAAAGAGTACATTCACCCTCGCGTGGCTCTGGCCAACGCCTTCAATGCCGACGAGCTGAAGATGCGGCTCAAGGGCATCAAGACAGGGACCGGATAATCAGGCCACGGCGGACGCGCCGCGAAGATCGGCCGCGTCGTCCGGCTCGCTCGCCCCCGCAGTGACCCGCCCATGCTGACCCTCGCCGCCGAAGTCGATCCCGCCGTCCCCTTCAGCATCCTCAAGCCGCTGCTCGTGCTCGCGGTGCTGATCGTCTGGGGCATGTGGGTCAGCCGGCTGGACAAAGACGCCGAGTACTACTACCTGCCGCGCACCGCGCTCAACGCGCTGAACATCGCCGCCGGGGCCCTGGCGTTCGCGGTGTGGCTGCTGATCCCCTTCTTTCTCGTCGGGTTGCTGCTGGCGCTGCTGCTGCTGGTCGGTGCGGGCGTTGGCTACGCGATGTACCGCAACCAGAAGGTGCCGCCCAAGCAGCGCTGGCATCTCAACGCCGACTTCTTCAACGACCTGCTCAACAAGCGCCGCGTCGCCGCGGCCCAGCGGCAGAGCGACCTGCGCTTCGTCGCGATGGGCTCGCGCAGCTCCAGCCAGTTGCTCGACGTGCCCGGCCCCGACGACCCGGACCACGAGCCGCACATGCTCATCGATCAACTGCTGACCGATGGCATCCGCCGCGGCGCCCAGCGCATCGACATCGGCATCGGCGGCAAGGACGTCACGCTGCAGGTGAACATCGACGGCGTGAACTACAAGCTGCCGCCGGTCGAACCGACCCAGGCGATGGCGGCCCTGGATTACCTCAAGAAAAACTGCGCCATGGACACCGAGGACCGCCGCAGGAAACAGGTCGCGCCGGTGCAGTTTCAGCTCGGCGACATGGGCATGCACGAGCTGCGCCTAAGCACGGCCGGCTCGACGCGCGGCGTCAGCGGCATCCTCGAGCTCGACCCGCACAAGCAGATGGGCATCGCATTCGACAAGCTCGGCCTGCTCGACAACCAGGTCGCCCAGATCAAGCCCGTGCTGGCCGAGAGTGAGGGGCTGGTGATCGTCGCGACCCCGCCCGACCAGGGCCGCACCACCACGCTTTACGCCCTGGTCCAACAGCACGATCCGTACCTGCTGGACATCCACACCATCGAACAGCCGATCGATCTGGACATCGAGGGCGTGACCCAGCACACGCCGACCGACAACGACTGGGCCAAGTCGCTCAACAGCATCCTGCTGCGCGACCCGGCGGTGGTGATGCTCAGCCAGGTGCCCGATCAGGCGACGGCCGAGGCGGCCTGCCGGGGCTCGCTCGACCAGAAGCGCCTCTACGTCGGGCTGCGCGCCGACGACACGCTGGCCGCGCTCAAGCTCTGGGCCAAGGCCGTGGGCGACCTGGAACTGGTCAGCGCCAGCACGCGCGCGGTGGTCAGCCAGCGGCTGATCCGCAAGCTCTGCCCCGCCTGCCGACAGGCCTATCAGCCCGACCCGCAGGCCCTGGCCAAGCTGAACCTCCCGGCCGACAAGGTCCGCCACCTGTTCAAGGCCTCGGGCAAGATCACCGACGGCAAGCACGAAGAACCCTGCCCGACGTGCCACGGCCTGGGCTACCTCGGGCGCACCGCGGCGTTCGAGATCATGGTCCTGGATGGCCCGGCCCGCGAGCACCTCAAGGCCGGCGACCTCAACGCCCTGCGCGCCCACGTGCGCAAGAACAAGATGCTGCTCATGCAGGAGGCGGCCCTGGCGAAGGTGATGTCGGGCGACACGAGCATCAGCGAAGTGACCCGGGCGTTGAGCGACCCGGCCAAGAAACCCGCGGGAGCCGGATCATGATCGCCAACATGCTGGTCGTCGCGTTCATCCTCCTGCTGGCCTTCTTCTTCAGCACGCAGGGCCTGTTCAGCGCGATCCTGCACCTGGTGGTGACGGTTTTGGCCGGGGCGGTCGCGCTCGCACTGTGGGAGCCGCTGACCTACGGCTACCTGCTGGACCGCATGCCCGAGATGGCCTGGGGCGTGGGGCTGCTGGCGCCGTTCGTGCTAACGCTGCTGCTGTTGCGCATGGCGACCGACAAGCTGGTCGGCGGCAACGTGCACTTTCCTTCGCTGATCGATCAGATTCTCGGCGGCGCGGTGGGCTTTGTCAGCGCCACCCTCACCGCGGGGCTGATGGTGATCGGCCTGAACTACATCGCGCCGTTCAGCATCGGCTCGTTTCAGCGCTACGAGCTGGACCCGGCCGGCGAGCTGGTCGTGAAGGATTCGCTGTGGATTCCCGCGGACACGATCGCCGGCTCGGCGTTCACGATACTCAGCGGCGGCTCGCTGTCGCCGGCGTTCAGCGCCGTCTCGCTGCCGCGGCACATGCCCCAAATCGCCCGGGCGTCCGCGGTGTTCGGCCTGACCAGCCGCGATGGCGCCCGGGCGACGATGATGCCGCGGAACGTCGAGGTCGCCCGCGCGTTCGAGGCGCCTGCCGACACGCTGCCCGCCGCGGCCAAAGCCGCCCGACCCGCCGGCGGTCAGCGACTGATCGTCATCACGACCCGACACAACCTCGAAGGGGTCAAGGATCTGCCGCCCGACCCGGACCCGGACAGCCACTTCACCGCGACCGCGGCGCAGGTCACGCTGCTGGCCGGCAAGGCCGACGGGCCCAGCGAGCCGATCACGCCGGTCGGCTGGGTGTTCCGCGATGCGTTCGGCTCGTTCGCGGCCGACGGCTTCGCCCGCACCCGCGCCAACCCCGTCGAGGAAACGTTCGACTGGATCTTCCATCTCCCCGCCGGCCTCGACCCGCGGTTCATCCGCATCAAGCAGGTCCGCCTGCCGCTGCCCGACGCGGACACGACCGATCAGGCCGCGGCGCAGTGGGTCCAGTCGATCCAGTGGACAAAGCCCGATCAGCCCGACGCCGACGGCGGCGAGCCGGACAACGGCGGCGCCACGCAGCAGATGGTCGAGACCGACAACGCCGGGGCCGGCACCAGGGGCTTCACCGTCAGCGTCACCGCGGACCTGCCCACCTCGCTGAGCAAGAACTGGATCAGCGAGCAGATCGGCGGCCGGCCGTGGAACGACAACAACCAGCTCACGCCGGTGCAGGGGGTCGTTGAGTTCCGCGATGCCCACGGCGTGAACGAGAACCTTCGCATCAGCCAAGTCCAGTACACGGCGACCACGTCGGTCGTCCGCGTCGCGGTGAACCACCAGAACGCTCGGTCGCTGTTGGGCCGGGCACGCGAGCTGGCCCGGACGCTCGAACCACCGCGGCTGATCACCGACACCGGCCGCGACCAGTACGCCCCGATCGGCTACGTCATCGCCAACCGCAATCGCATGATCCTGCACTTCACCGGCCGCCGCCTGCAGTCGATGCGCGAGATCGAGCTAAAGGAAACGGGCGACGGCGACACGCTCTACCTCTACTTCCTGGCCAACCCCGGCGACCGGCTGACCACCTTCCGCATCAGCGGCAAGGGCCACGCGATCGACATCGGCGTGCCCGAGTGATCGGGGCGGGGTGGGGGTGGGTGGAGGAACTGGAACTTGAAGAGGCGCGGCAGAGGCGCGGCAGAGGCAGAAGCCCGGCCACGGCGGTGGCCGGGCTTTAGATGGGTTTGGTGGGGCTCGGGGGTGGGTCAGCCGCCGAGCAGGCGCTCTACGAAGTGGATGTCCACGTCGTTGTTGACCACGTGGGAGTTGTTGAGCAACCGCCGGTGCAACGGGATGGTCGTGGCGATGGGACCGATCTGGAACTCGTGCAGGGCGCGCTGCATGCGCAGACGCGCCGCCTCACGATCCTCGGCGTGGACGATGAGCTTGGCGATCATCGAATCGTAGTTGGGCGGCACGCGGTAGCCGGCGTGGACGTGGGTGTCCATCCGCACGCCCAGCCCGCCGGGCGGGATGAACGTGTCGATCAACCCCGGCTGCGGGGCGAAGTTGCGGTCGGGGTCTTCGGCGTTGATGCGGCACTCCATCGCGTGGCCGCGGATCGCGACGTCCGCCTGCCTGACGCTGAGCTTCTCGCCGCTGGAGATGCGGAACATCTCGCGCACGATGTCCACGCCGGTGACGCACTCGGTCACCGGGTGCTCGACCTGCACGCGGGTGTTGACCTCCAGCAGGTAGAAGTCGTTGGTCCTGGGATCGAGCAGGAACTCGACGGTGCCGGCACCGTAGTAGCCGGCGGCCTCGGCCAGTCGCACCGCGGCCTGGCAGAGCTTCTGGCGCGTCTTGGCGTCGAGCACCGGGCAGGGCGCTTCCTCGATGAGCTTCTGGTGGCGGCGTTGCAGGGTGCAGTCGCGCTCGAAGAGGTGGATGACGTTGCCGTGCTTGTCGCCGAGGATCTGCACCTCGACGTGCCGGGCGTGTTCGAGGAACTTTTCGATATAGACGGTGGCGTCGCCGAACGCCGCGTCGGCCTCGGCGCGGGCCGAGTGCAGGCCCGAGCGCAGGGCGATGTCGTTGTGGGCGATGCGCATGCCCCGCCCGCCGCCGCCGGCCGCGGCCTTGATGATCACCGGGTAGCCGATCTTCTGGGCGATCTTCAGCGCCTCGTCTTCGTTCTCGATCTTGCCCTTGGAGCCCGGAAACGTCGGCACGCCGGTGGCCACGGCCAGTTGCTTACAGGCGACCTTGTCGCCCAGTTGCTGCATCGCCTCGACGCTGGGGCCGATGAACTCGATCCGGCAGCTTCGGCAGATCTCCGCGAAGTGGGCGTTCTCCGCCAGGAAGCCGTAGCCCGGATGGATCGCATCGACGTTGGCCACTTCGGCCGCGGCGACGATGCTGGGGATGTTGAGGTAGCTCTGCGCCGCGGGCCCGGGGCCGATGCAGATCGACCGGTCGGCCGCGGCCAGCCAGACGCCGCCGCGGTCGGCCTCGGAATACACCGCGACCGACTCCACGCCCAGCTCGCGCGCCGCGCGGATGATCCGCAGCGCGATTTCACCTCGGTTGGCAATCAGAATTCGTGAGAACATGCGGTTGGTTTATCGGTGGATCGGTGGATCGGTGGGTGGCGTCGGTCTGACTGATCAACCGATTCACTGATTCACCGATTCACTCCGGTTTGACCAGGAACATCGCCTGGCCGAACTCGACGGCCTGGCCGTTGGTGACCAGCACCTTCTCGATCGTGCCGGCGGTTTCGGCCTTGATTTCGTTGAAGACCTTCATGGCCTCGATGATGCACACCACATCGTCGGGGCCCACGCGCGAGCCGGGGCGGACGAACGGCTCGGAATCGGGGTTGGCCGCGGTATAGAACGTGCCGACCATGGGGCTGACGATCTCGACCAGCCCCTCGTCGGCCGCGGGCCCGGCGTCGGCGGCCGGGGTCGGCGCGGGCGCCGCGGCGGCGGGCGGCGGCGGCGCATGCACCACGGTCGGCTCGGCCTGGGGGGCCGGACGCTTGAGTGTGACCTGTTCATCCGCGTCGCGAATGTCCAGCTCGCACAGGTCGTTTTCCTTCATGAGCTTGACCAGCTCACGCAGTTTTCGCATCTCGATCATGGAACGGTCCCGTTGCGTGTCTTGGAGCATCGGCGCGGCACGGGGCCGCGGGGCGCGACGCCCAAACGCGCCGCTCGCTCACAGAAGCTAAATGATCGCGGATTCCATGTCGCTGGGCAAGGTCGTCAGCTTCCGATGGCCCTTGTCGGTCACCAGCACGTCATCCTCGATGCGGATGCCCCCCACGCCCGGCAGGTACACGCCCGGCTCCACGGTCACCACCTGACCCGGCCGCAGCTCGCCCTGAGCCCGCTTGCTGAGCACGGGCTTTTCGTGGATGTCCAGCCCGATGCCGTGGCCCAAGCCGTGGCCGAAGTACTCGCCGTAGCCGGCTTGCTCGATGTGCCGGCGGGCGATCGCGTCGATGTCCTTCATCGCCTTGCCCGGCGCGATCGCGTCGATCGCCTGGAGCTGGGCATCGCGCACGACGTGGTACACCTCGGTGAGCTTCTGGCTGAACCCGCCCATGGTGACCACGCGCGTCATGTCCGAGCAGTAGCCGCCGGCCACGGCGCCGCAGTCGATGAGGATCGGCGTGTTGGCCTTGACGCGCGTGCGGCCGGGCAGGTGGTGCGGCAGCGCGCCGTTGGGCCCCATCGCCACGATCGTCGCGAACGCGACCCCCTGAGCGCCGATCCACCGCATGTTGTATTCCAGCAGCGCCACCACCTCCGCCTCGCTCATGCCCGGGCGGATCTGGTCGAGCGTCTGCGTCAGCGCCTGCTCCATCAGCGCGATCGCCCGACGGATGTGGCGCAGCTCCACCTCGTCCTTCACCGACCGCTGTTCGATCAGCCAGTCGGTCGTGGCCGCGAGCTTGGCGCCCTTGAGCTTGTCGTCGAGCTTGCGGTGCTGCTCGACCGAAAGGAGCTCGGCCTGGAAGCCGAGGGTCTTGAGCTTGGAATCGCCGACCAGCGCGGCCAGGGCATCGGCCATCGGTCCCTCACGCAGCACCTTCTTCACAAAGGGGCAGGACTGGTCGATCTCCTGATCGAATCGAGCATCGCTGATCAGCGTGAGCTTGCGCGGCTCGACCAGCGCCCAGGTGTCCTCGCCGGGAAAGTCGGTGAGGTACCGCACGTCGTTGCGACCGGTGACCAGCAGCGCATCGATATCCGCGTCGGCCATGCGGGCGCGCAGGGCTTTGAGGCGGGCGCCCAGATGCTTGGGCCAGCCGCCCGATCGCGACTTTGTGCCCGACGCTTTGCTTGGTGCCTTTGCCATGGCGAGGGATTATAACAATGCTGACTATCCGCGCCGGATTTGCAGGATCGCCGCCCACCGCTCAGCCGATCGGCTGGTGGCCGGACGTTTCGCGCAGGCCGACCGGCGGGTCGAGCACTTCCTTGAGGATGATCGCCCGCTGCAGGGCTCGCGAGTCCTTGCCCGCCAGCGAGCGCAGCCACGCCGCGTGCCGGTTGTCGCGGCGCTGGGGCACCACCGATGCGTTGGGCACATGGCGATGCACGCGCGATTGGAGCTGATGGCCCGGCTGGCTCTGCGCCGCGGTCATGCCGCTGCGCTCGGCCAGGCGGCGCTGCCGCTCCAGCTCGTGGTCCGCCGCGGTGCGTTGGCGCGCGTTCTGGGCGTTGTACGCTCGATCGGCCTGCCGGGCGATCGGCTCGCGCGGCGACGGCGGCGCTTCGGGGCGACGCGGCGGTTGCGAACGGCGGGCCTCTTCCTGCCGACGAGCCAGCGCCTCGGCGCGACGGCGCTGCCGGTCACGTTCCTCGTGCTGTTCGCGCGTGTCCGGCTGGCGCGTTCGCTCACGCTCGCGCGTCGCGGCCTGCGACGACGACCCACCCTGCGCCTCGCGCCGGCGTCGGGCCAGCTCACGCAACTGCTGCCGGCGTTGCTCGGCCAATTCCTCGGCGCTCGAGTCGCCCGACGGCGCGCCCTCGCGCTGCGCCGGCCGCTGACCGGCCCTGCGCTTCTTCTTGTTCTCGCCCACGCTCTGGGCGATCGACCCGATGATCGAAAACACGATGATTGCCAGTGTCACCAGCGCGGTGATCCAGTCGCCGGTGTCCGCGAGGGTGGTGATGGGCATGAGCTGATCCATGGTGAATGATTCTACCTTGAGCCGGCCGCGGCTTGTAGCGCGGCGACGTCGAACATCGGCCGGCCCCGCCCGACGCCGTCGGCCGCGGGCCGATCGATCTGCCGCAGCGACACGCCGTACACCCGCTCGAGCGCCGCGGGCCGAAGCACCTCGGCCCAAGGCCCGGCCGCGGCGAGGCGGCCGCGATCCAGCAGCCAGACCCGGTCGGCGTAGCGCGCGGCGAGGTTGATGTCGTGTACCACCGCGACCACCGCCACGCCCCCCCCCGCCAGCTCGCCCAGCAGTTCCATCACGCGGTGGGCGTGG
>CAZUHK010000135.1:0-9325 GCA_964620345.1 uncultured Planctomycetaceae bacterium | reverse complement strand
AGCCATTTCGGCCCAGTAGCGGGCCGAAGCATTGGCGGCGCTGCAAGATGAGTTGACCGCCTGGATCGAGGCCAACTGGCCGCGCGACGGATGGAGCCGCGTCGTGTTCGGCGAGGGCGATCCGAACGCCGAGCTGATGTTCATCGGCGAAGGCCCCGGCGCCGAGGAAGACGCCCAGGGCCGACCGTTCGTCGGCCGCGCCGGCCAACTGCTCGACAAGCAGATCGCCGCGATGAAACTCCAGCGGCAGCAGGTGTACATCGCCAACATCGCCAAGACCCGCCCACCGGGCAATCGCGTGCCCACGCCCGACGAGGCATCGCTGTGGCTGCCCTGGCTGGAAAAGCAGGTCGACATCGTTCGGCCCAAGGTGATCGTCTGCCTGGGCGCGACCTCGGCCAAGTACCTGCTGGATGAGCCCAAGCTGGCGATCACCCGTGCCCGCGGCGCCTGGCGCGACTACCGTGGCATACCTCTGATGCCCACGTTTCACCCGGCCTACCTGCTGCGCCAGTACACCAAGGAAAACCGCCAGCGCGTCTGGAGCGATCTGCAGGCGGCGATGGGCAAGCTGGGGGTCGGCTGAATTCAACCGCCCGTTCGCTTGCAATCGCGCCGCTGGGTGACTACTTTACGCGGCTCGACCGAACACGGAGCGACCGGCCATGTATGCAGTCATCGAGGACAGCGGCACGCAATTCAAGGTCAGCGAGGGCGACATCCTCCGCGTGGACCTGCGCCAGGGCGATGACACGCCCGAGACGATCAACTTCGACAGGGTGCTGTTCGTCGGCGGCGAAGACGGTGAGCCGAGAATCGGCACGCCCACGCTCGACGGCGCGACCGTCGAGGCCGACGTGCTCACCGAGGTGCGCGGCGAGAAGATCACGATCATCAAGTTCAGGCGGCGCAAGGGCTACCGCCGCAAGAAGGGCCATCGTCAGCGCTTCCTGCGCGTGAAGGTGACCAAGATCACCGCCTGAACCCCGCTGAGGGCTAGCAAGCAACAGGGACCGCCCCACGATGTTCGGGGCGGTTTTTTATTTCGCGGTTGCCGCCACGCCGCTCGCCAGGAAACGAAGCACACGAAGCGGGATACTTGAGCGATCGAATTTCGCGAGGTTGGTATCCTCGCGGCCGTTGTGGTGAAAGGTTCGGCCTGTGTGGCGTGGCGTATCGGTTCGCAAGCTCGGCCAATTGCTCATCGCCCCGATGCTGGTCGAGGCGCTGTGGGCGTTGCTGATCTCGTGGATGTATCTGCGTGCGGTGGCGATGGGCGAGCCGCCGGCGCGGCAGATGCTCATCGCCGCGATGGGTTCGGCCGGTTACGCCGTCAGCTCGGCCGTCGCGGGCCGGTGGGTCACGGTGCGCAGCGCCCCGTGGCTGCTGGTGAGCATGATCCTGGCCGCTGTGGCGATTGGCCTGGGGGCGATCGCGATCGATCGGTTTGCGGCGTTCGTGTTGTTCGCGGGTCTGATCGGCGTGTGCATCGGGCACTACTACGTGCCGTTCCAGGTGAACATGGGGCACGTGCGGCCGTTCCGCACGACGGCTTGGTCGGTCGCGGCGTACAACGTGGCGTGGGGCGGCGGCGCGGCGATCGGGCCGTTCCTCGCCGCATGGTTCAAGCAGCAGCCGGTCGGCATCATCGCGGGGATCGCGATCGGCCTGGCCGCGGCCCACACGGTGGTCTGGCTGATCGCCCAGTTCGCCCCGCGGACTGACCACGGCGACCAGCCCCACGCCGCCTTCGCCTCGACACGTCGCCAGCGGGTCGCCTCGCGTTGGGCGTTTTTCACCGTGGGCCTGGTGATCCGTGGGCTTTACGCGACGCTCTGGCCGTATGTCTGCGAGGCCCGCGGCTGGTCGGACCAGGTGCTGGCGATGGGCCTGTTTGCGATGTTCGCGATGGTGCCGGTGTGGGGCATGGTGCTGGCGCGGCTGCGTCGCCGGCTGCGCGGGCCGGGCTGGATGATCGCCGGCGTGCTCATCGGCGCCGCGGCGTTCGGGCTGATGCCCGCGGCCGATCGGCCGTGGCTGGCGCTGCTGGCGGTCATGGGGGTGGGCACGGCCGAGGCGATCACCGTCTTCCACGCGCTGTATTACGCCAATGTTGATGCCGAGCAACCCACGCGCAGCATCGGCTGGGTTGAAACGATCGCCGGCGGCGCGTTCGTGGTCGGGCCGATCTGCTTCGGCCTGCTGGCATGGAACACCGCCGGAGCGCTGGCGTGGCGGACGTATCTGCCCGGATCGGCGTTGTTGGTTGCCACGGCGATCGGCCTGATCGCGACCGCAAGACGCGATCCATCGCGGCGATGAATCAGCCGGCCGGTGCGACAGGCCGGCGGCATCATTCCCCGCGGTAAGCGCAGACGGTCTTCTCGGTTTCCCACACCTTCACTTCGCGAAGCGCGGCATCGATCTGGCCGACCTCTTCCGCGAGTCGATGGTAGATCGTGCGCGCGATGTTCTCGGCCGAGGGATTGAGGTCCGCAAAGTCTTCGGTATCGGTGTTCAGGTGTTTGTGGTCGTACCGCTCGATGATCTGCTCGTTGACCAGCTTGTCGAGCCGGCCGATGTCGAACGGTGTTTGGCCGACGGGCGCCGCGATGGTGACCTGGAGCCGATAGTTGTGCCCGTGGCCCGAGGGGTTGTTGCACTTGCCGAACACGGCCCGGTTTTCTTGCTCGCTGAGCGAAGGCACGTGCAGGCGATGGGCGGCGGAAAAATCGTACTGCTGCGCGATGAGCACGGTATCCATGGCAAAGGTCTCCAGGGCAATCCAGACAGTGGGCGCAAGCTGCAGGCCGACCCGCGCGACCTCGACCGACAGCGCCGCGCCCAGCGCCCGGGCCACACGCTTGAGCAACGGCCCGAGTTGCGGTGCGTCGGCCATCGCGGCCTCGGCGATCAACGGCAGCGCCGCGTCGCGCACCGCCTGATCGATCTGCTTGATGTTGAGCATGTAGCCCGTCGGCTGCTGCACCGGCCCGCCGCAGGTCACGTGCAATTCGTAATATCGGCCCAGCCCACGCATCGGCGGCCAGGCGGCGTAGGTGTTGTCGGCCGGCGCATCGGCGTCCAGCGAGCCATCGGCGCGCAGGCAGAAACGAATCGTGCGGGTCAGCAGTGTGCTCACGAAACACATCGTAAGCGGGCGAATGCGACAGTGCAGGTTATATTGGCCGACATGACCGGCCCGGCGAGCGAGGCATCCCGGATCCTGATCGTCCGCCCCAGCGCGTTGGGCGACGTGGCCCGCACCGTGCCGGCCCTGGCGACGCTGCGGGCGGCGCATCCGAGGGCGCAGATCGACTGGCTGGTCAACGACGCCTGTACCGATGCCATCACCGCCCACCCGGCGCTCAACGCGGTGGTGCCCTTCCCTCGAAAGCGGTTCGCGAAGTTCGGCCGCAGCATCGCGGTGACGCGCCAGGTTCTGGCCTACCTGGATGACCTCAAACAGCGCCGCTACGACGCGGTGTACGACCTGCAGGGCCTGCTGCGCAGCGGCATCTTCACCCGGGCGACGCGGGCGGCGCGGCGCGTGGGCTTCGCCGATGCGCGCGAGCTGGCGTGGCTGGGCTACAACCACAAGCACCGGGTCGCCGTCGTACACACGGTGGATCGGATGCTCGGCCTGCTGGAATCCGACGGCCTGGCGCCGGTTCGCGACCTGCGCCTGCACGTGCCCAATACCGACCGCCAATGGGCCGACCGCTGGCTGGCGGACCACGGCCTGACCGAGGCGCGGTACGCGATCGTCGCGCCCACGGCGCTGTGGCGCTCCAAGCAGTGGCCGATCCAGCGGTTCGTGGCGCTGACCGACCGGCTGGGCGACATGGGCATCGCCGCGGCGGTGGTCGTCGGCTCGCCGGCCGAAGTGGACGCGACGCGGCCGCTGTTCGCCACGGCCCACGGCACACCCCGGCACGATGCGGTGGGCGCCACCAGCGTGGGCCAGCTCATGGCGCTGATCGAGCGATGCGAGCTGGCGCTGTGCAACGACAGCGCCGCGCTGCACCTGGCGGTCGGGTTGGGCCGGCGGTGCGTGGGGATATTCGGGCCGACCGATCCGGCACGCGTCGGGCCTTATCGGTACGATATTGGTGTGGCCGCCGCGCCCGGCGGGGCCGCGACGAACTACCGCGCGGCGAAAGACGATCAGTCGCTGATCGCCCGCGTCGGCGTGGACGCGGCCTGGCAAACCGTGCGGCGCGTGATGCAACACGCGGCGCCACGAACCCGGTGGGACGACTGACATGGATCACCTGCTCGACAAGCCGCTGTACCTGGCCAGCCGCTCGCCACGGCGAGCCCGACTGCTGCGCGACGCGGACTGGGCGTTCGAGCAGATCACCCCGCCGTTCGACGACACCGGCGTGGACCTTGGCCCGGCCAGCCCCGTGCGCGCCGCCGAGGCGCTGGCTTACCTCAAGGCCGCCAGCGCCGCCGACACGCTCGACCACGGCATCGTCATCGGCTGCGACACCATCGTCACCGAAGGCCAGCGCAAGCTCGGCAAGCCGACCGACATCGACCACGCCCGCGCCATGCTCGAATCGCTGTTCGATCGGCCCCACCGCGTGGTCAGCGCCGTGGCGCTGGTCGATCCGGTACACCACCGACTGATGTTTCACGACATGGCGACGGTCACGATCGCCCGGCCTCGCGAGGAGGATTTCGACGCCTACCTCGCCGCCGGCGAGTGGGCGGGCAAGGCCGGCGGGTATAACCTCGGCGAGTTGGCCGACCGCTGGACGTTCGACATCGACGGCGACGAATCGACCGTCATCGGCCTGCCCATGCATCGGTTGGGCGAGCAGCTCGGCCGATTCCGCGATCATCTTGGAGCGATGCCGGCTTGAGCCCGACGCGCCACGCCAACCGCGTGCATCGCATGATGGCCGGCGACGACCGGACGCCGACCGGCCGGGCCTATCGGGCCGCGGCTTCGCTGATCGAACCGATCTACACCGGCGTCGTCGCCGCGCGCAACCGCCGCTACGACGCCGGCCGCGGCGTGCGGCGGGCTCACGTACCGGTCGTCAGCATCGGCAACCTGACCACCGGCGGCACGGGCAAGACACCGATGGCCGTGTTCATCGTCCAACGCCTGCTCGACTTGGGTTGCCGCCCGGCCGTGCTGACGCGCGGCTACAAGGCCGGCCGCGCACAAACGAGCGACGAAGCGACGCTCCTGGCTGAAATACTGCCCGGTGTGCCGGTGATCTTGAACCCCGATCGTGTGGCTGGAGCCGCACAGGTGCAGCGCGACCACGCGATGGTTGATGTGCTCGTGCTCGACGATGGATTTCAACACCGTCGCCTGGCGCGTGATGTGGACCTGGTGTTGATCGATGCGACGTGCCCGTTTGGTCACGGCCGGCTGCTGCCGCGCGGCATGCTGCGCGAGCCGGTCAATTCCCTGCGCCGCGCGACGGCGGTGCTGGTCACGCACGCCGAGCGCATCGACGCCGAGACGTTGGCTGCGCTGGATCAACGCATCGCCGAGGCAAACGGCAAACCGCCGACGGCACACTTCGCGCACGCCTGGGCCGCGGTTGAAGATGCCGATGGCAATCCGATCGACGCAAGCGGCCGGCGCATCGTCGCCGCGTGTGCGGTCGGCAACCCCGCCGCATTCTTCGACGAAGCCGCGAGCCGCGCCGATGTTGTCGCTCGCGGCGCCTTTGGCGACCACCACGACTACAGCACCGATGACCTGCGACACCTGACGGCACTGGCACGCCAACACCACGCCGAAGCGCTGCTCGTCACCGAAAAAGACTGGGTGAAACTTCGCCCCCTGCTCGCCGATGCCGACGCGCCGCCGGTCTGGCACAGCGTGCTCGAACTCCGCCCCACCCAAAGCCCCGATGCTATCGACGCCCTGCTGCAAGTGGCGAATATCCGTTCGATCTGATTAACTGATTCACCGATTCACCGATTCAGCGATTCAGCGATTCACCGACTCACCGGCCCGCCCATGGACCACCTGATCCAACTCCTCGACGCCTGGCAGCCCAAGCGTGTGATCGTCGTGGGCGATTACATGCTCGACCGCTATACGTTCGGCGACGCCGAGCGGCTCAGCCCCGATGCGCCGGTGCCGGTCCTGCGGGCCCGGCGGGTCGAATCGCGCGCCGGCGGCGCGGCCAATGTCAGCGTCTGCCTGCACGCGCTGCGATGCGAAGTGAGTTGCATCGGCGTCATCGGGGACGACGAACCGGGCCAGGCGCTGCGCGATGATCTGACCCGGACCGGCTGCGACGTTGCGGGCCTGGTCACCTGCCCCGGCCGGCCCACGACGGTGAAGCAATCGCTGATCGGCCTGGCCCAGCATCGCCACCCGCAGAAGATGTTCCGCGTGGACTTCGAGGCCGACCAGCCGCTGCCCGAGCCGATCGCGCGCGACCTGCTGGCGATCGTCGAGCGGCAGCTCCCTGGCGCCGACGTGCTGTGCCTGGAGGATTACAACAAGGGCCTGCTCACGCCGGGCCTGTGCCAGCGCATCATCGAGCGGGCGCGGGCAGCGGGCGTGGCGGTGCTGGTCGATCCCGCGGCGATCGACGACTACTCGAAGTACCGCGGCGCCACGTGCATCACGCCCAACCGCACCGAAGCCGAGCTGACCACCGGCAT
Source organism: uncultured Planctomycetaceae bacterium (assembly GCA_964620345.1). GTDB lineage: Bacteria > Planctomycetota > Phycisphaerae > Phycisphaerales > Zrk34 > CAZUHK01. The sequence goes on along the minus strand of CAZUHK010000135.1, from coordinate 2,677 downwards.
GCGCACCGGCGAGCCGCGGCAGCACGAGGCGATGGCGCAGACGCTGCTGGATTCACTGCAGCTCGAATCGGTCGTGCTCACACTCGATCGCCACGGCGCCCTGCTGGTCGAGCGCGGCAGGCAGCCGCTGACCATGCCCACCGAGGCACGCGAGGTGTACGACGTGAGCGGCGCCGGCGACATGGTGCTTGCCGCGCTGGCCGCGGCACGGGCCAACGGCGCCGCCTGGCCCGACGCGGTGACGCTGGCCAACCTCGCCGCGGGCCTCGAGGTCGAGCAGTTCGGCATCGTGCCCATCCCGCTGGAAGAAGTGCTGCTGGCCGCGCTGCACCAGGCCCATTCGGGCGACAAGCTGCGCACGCTCGGTCAGCTCAAGCCCGAGCTGGCCGCCCACCGCCGCCGCGGCAAGAAGATCGTATTCACCAACGGCTGCTTCGACATCCTGCACACCGGCCACGTCGAGCTGCTGGCCGGCGCCAAGGCCAGGGGCGATCTGCTCGTGCTCGCGGTCAATTCCGATGCGTCGATCCGATCGCTCAAAGGCCCGCAGCGGCCCATCCTCCATGAGGCCGACCGCGTGAAGCTGCTGGCCGCGCTCGAGGCGGTCGACTATGTCATCCTCTTCGGCGATGGCCGCGGCGGCGAGGCCGACACCCCCAGGCCCCTGCTCCGCGAACTTACGCCCGACGTGCTGGTCAAGGGCGGCCAGTACGCCCGTCACGAAGTGGTCGGCTACGAAATCGTCGATGAATACGGCGGCGAGGTCGTCACCATCCCCCACATCCCCGGCCGCAGCACCACCGACATCGTCGAACGCATCCGCAGGTCCACGTAGGCGAGGCCCGCTTTCAGCGGACCGGCGGGGGTCGGACGCGATCAGTCCCTCGCCGCGACGCGGCTGGGGCCGGTCTGGTCGTCGGCGTCGATGTCCGCGTCGTGCGGTTCGCCGAGGTATTCCAGCGACTGCTCGACGATCTGCCTGGCCGCGGGCGCGGCGACGGTGCCGCCGTAGTAGCCGATCGAGCGGTCGGGCTGATGGACGACGACGATGACAATCAGCCGCGGGCGATTCAGGGGCGCGCCGCAGACGAAGCTCGCGGTGTAGGCGTCATCGAGGAAGCCGCCGTTGACGCGGTCGGCCACCTGCGCCGTGCCGGTCTTGCCCCAGATGCGGTACTTGTCGCTTTGGGCTTTGCGGCCGGTGCCCTCGGTGACCACGCGCCGCAGCAACCGCCGCGTGGCGTCGGCCACCTGAGCGCCGATCGCCCGCTGGTAGATCGGCCGGTCGGCACGGTCGGCGAACACCGTGGGCGTGGGTATCATGCCCTGATTGGCAAACGCCGCGAACGCGCGGGCCATCTGGATCGGCGTGACCGCGATCTCCTGGCCCATCGGCACACTGGTTTGCGAGTAGTGGTTCCATCGGTTCAGCGGGTTGACGATGCCGACCGATTCGCCGGGCAGCCCCACGCCGGTAGCCGAGCCGAAGCCGAACGCCCGGACCGCCGCGTGCATCCGCGCCACGCCCATGCGCTGACCGACGATCGCCATGCCGATGTTCGAGCTTTCGATGAGCACCTTTGCCCAGGAGATGGTGCCGTGGCCGCGGGCGTCGCGCAGGCGCCGGCCCTGGGGGCTGACATAAAAGCCGCTGTCGGTGCATTCAATCATCTCATCGGGCCGGGCCAGGTCCAGTTCGGTCGCCGCGGCGTGGACGAAGGGCTTGAAGATCGAGCCGGGCTCGTACGGGTCGGTCACGCAGCGGTTTCGCCGCAGGGCCGGCTGGACATTGCCGCCGGCGGCGGGGGCGAAGCTCGGCCAGTTCACCATCGCCAGCACCTGCCCGCTGCGGGCATCCATCACGACCGCCTCGCCGCGCTTCGCCTGGTAAAGGGTGCAGGTCTGGTGCATGGTGCGTTCGGCGATATCCTGCACGACCGCGTCGATGCTCAGCCGCACATCCGCGCCGTGCTCGGGCAGCTTCAGGCCCGCCGCGTCGACGGCCAGCGGCCGGCGGGTTGCGTCGCGTCTGTAGGCGAGCGTGCCGCCGGTGCCGCGGAGTGGCGAATCGCACAGCAGTTCCATGCCGTCCAGGCCGGTGTGGTCGGCCCCGACGAAGCCGAGCAACTGTCCGGCGAGCTCGCCGTAGGGATATTCGCGCACCGCCACCGGCTGCACGCCGACGGCGCGGCTGGCGAACGCCTGGGCCGCGAAGACCTTCTCCGGCGGCAGCAGCTTGTCGATCACCACGTAGCGCGAATCACGCCGCTGGTCGATGAGCATGTCGATCCGCGCCGGGTCGCCGCCGACCGCGTGGGCCAGGTGCAGGGCGAAGTTGCGCTCGCGGTCCTCGCCGATCAAAGCCGGATCGACAAACAAGCGGTGGCCGACGCGGCTGATCGCCAGCGCCCGGCCTCGCCGGTCCAGCAGGGCCCCGCGCCGCGCCAGCAGCGGCTGCGCGCCATCGCGGCGGCCGGCGTGGGCTTCGATCTGCGCAGCCGGCCGATGCTGAAGCTGCCACACCCGGCCCAGAAGGCCGAGCAGCACCACGCTGATGGTCAGCAACAGCAGCCGGCCCACGAGCAAACTCCGCCGGCGCTGCGCGGCGGCGGGGTCATCGAGCTTGCGGCGGCGGGCGGGTAGCTGAGCACCCACCGGGGGCGGTCACTTCTCGGGG
>CAZUHK010000134.1:0-9342 GCA_964620345.1 uncultured Planctomycetaceae bacterium | reverse complement strand
CCTTGGCCCAGCGTGTGACCGGCCACGCCGCGTCATCCAAGCCCGCGGCCGGTCAGCCCTGGCGTGGCAAGCCGCCCCCGCCAATCCGCCGCGTGACACGTGACATCTAAGGACGTTCGCACGGCGTATTCTCAACCTTAACTCTCCGCTGGATTTGCGATACAATCTCGCTCCAGCCCGAGGCCCGCGAACCGCGGATGAGTTCCAACATGAGAAACGACGGCAGGCGAAGTGTGTTGGTTGTGACGTTGGCCGCGGCCCTCGTGTCGCTCCCCGGTTGCGGTCCGGGAAAAGAGGTGCGGCAGGCCCCGCCTGCGCCCGGCCCGGCCTTCACCGGGCCCGACTACCTGCGCAGCAGCATCGGCTCGATGAGCAAGATCAACGGCTACCGCCCGCGGTTCGTCTCGGGCTACGGCCTGGTCGTCGGGCTCGACGGCACCGGCTCACCGGAGGTGCCGCCGGCCCTGCGAGCGTGGCTGATGAACGAGATGGCGTCGCGCGGCGTCGGCCGCGAATCCACCGGGGGCGAACTCGGCCAGATCAGCCCCGCCCAACTGCTGGCCAGCCGAGGCACCGCCGTGGTCCTGGTCGAGGGCGTGATCCCGCCGGGCGCGGTCAAGGGTTCGACGTTTGACATCACCATCGCCGCCCTGCCGCAGACGCAGACCACCTCGCTCGAGGGCGGCCGGCTCTACACGACCGACCTGCGCCGGGGCGGGGCGATTGTCGGCCGGCCGGCCAGCGCGCCGATGGCCGTGGGCCGCGGCGACGTTTTCATCAACCCCTTCGTCGACACGCCCGGCGACGACCCGACGGCCCGGCCGGACGACCCGCGCGTCGGCCGAATCCTCGGCGGCGGCGCCGTCACGGTCAATCCCAAGCTCGGCATCGTCCTCAACCAGCCCAGCTACCAGCGAAGCCGCCTCATCGCCGACCGCATCAACGGCCGGTTTCCCCAGGCCCCGATCGATCGCGAGCCCATGGCCGTGGCCAAGAGCGATCAGTTCATCGCCCTCAACGTGCTCACCCGCTTCCGCGACAACCCCAAGCGCATGCTCGAGCTGATCGGCGCGCTGTTCATCAACCCCACCGAACGATTCACCCGCGACAAGGCGAGGGAACTGCTGACGGTGGTCGAGCAGGATCCGGCCCAGGCCCAGCGCGTGGCGGTGGCGTGGGAGGCGATGGGCGCGCTGGTGCTGCCGATCCTCCGCGAGCAGTACGATCATTCCAACCCGACCGTCGCGATCACCGCGCTCGAGGCCGGCGCCCGGCTGGGCGACCTGCGCGCGGTCGAACCGCTCGACGCCATCGCCTCGGGCGACACCGCCCGGGCCGACACCGCCGCCTACCTGCTGGGCATCCTCGCGATGCAGCACCCCGAGCACTTTCAACTCGGCCTGACGCTGCGCAACCTGATCGACCACGACGACGCGCTGGTCCGTTTCGCGGCGTTCGACGCGCTGGCGAAGATCGAAGACCCCGCCGTCAAGCGGCGCCGGTTCGACGATCGGCTGGAGCTGGCATTGGTCCGCTCCAGCAAGCCGATGATCTACGTCACCCAGGAAGGCGGCCCGCGCATCGTCATCTTCGATCAGATGCTCGGGTTCAATCGGCCGATGCTCTTTTCGCACAACGACAGCCAGCTCATGCTTCGGCTCAACGAAGATGACCCGCTGCTGGCGGTGTACTACAAGAAGAATGGCCAGGCGCGCGGGCACCAGACGACGATCGCCCCGGCGGCGGGCAACCTGGTGTACCTGCTGGCCCGCCGGCCCACACAAGCCGACCCGTCGCTGGGCTTCGAGATGGGCTACAGCGAAATCGTCCGCGTGTTGTACGAGCTGACTGAGCAGGGCCATGTCGACGCCCCGCTGGTGCTTCAGCCGACGGATCTGGCCCGCCGCATCGCGCAGCAGCGCACCGGCGAGCCGGGCCCGGGCGACACCGGCACCGAGCAGCGGCCGGAAACCGGACCGGAGGAAAATCGGCCCGACAACATTGTGCCGATGCCCGGGATTGGCGATAATTAGGCCTGTTCGACGAAAATAGCTGGTAGCGGCCCGGCCTCGCCTCACCGTTTTTAACCGCCGGACCGCCGCCTGCGCGATGGACCCCGAAGCGCCGGGTGGATGAGCGCGCCACAGCGACAGGAGGTCGTGTACGCCGATGCGTTTAGCCAAGATCACGCTCAACGGCTTCAAGAGCTTCGCCGAGAAAACCCAGATCGAGTTTTCCGCGCCGATCACCGCGATCGTCGGGCCCAACGGCTGCGGCAAGTCCAACGTGGTCGATGCGATCCGCTGGGTGCTCGGCGAGCAGTCGGCCAAGACCCTGCGCGGCGGGGCGATGCTGGACGTGATCTTCAACGGCTCGTCCAACCGCAAGCCCGCCGGCATGGCCGCGGTCTGCCTGCATTTCGACAACCCGCCGCGCGACGATGGCAGCCGATTCCTGCCCGTCGATGCCGACACCGTCACCGTCACCCGCCAACTGTTCCGCGACGGCACCAGTGAATACCTGATCAACGCCAACAAGGCCCGGCTGCGCGACATCCGCGAGCTGTTTTTCGACACGGGCATCGGCACCAACGCCTACTCGATGATCGAGCAGGGCAAGGTCGACGCGATGCTGGTGAGCAAGCCCGCCGAGCGCCGCGCGATCTTCGAAGAGGCCGCGGGCATCACCACCTTCAAGCAGCGCAAGAAAGAAGCCCTCCGCAAGCTCGAGCGCTGCGAACAGAACCTGCTGCGCGTGCGCGACAAGCTGGAGGACGTGGAAAAACGCCTGCGCAGCGTCAAGGTGCAGGCCGGAAAGGCCCGCAACTACCAGGAGATTTCCACCCGCCTGCGCGAGCTGCGGCTGAGCTTCACGCTCGCGGAATATCACAAGCTGCAGACCGAGCTGGCGCGGCTGGCCGAGGAGATCAGCCACGCCGAGGTCCAGCGGCGCCACGCGGCCGAGCAGCTCGAGGCCGCCGAGGAGCAACGCAACGAGGCCGAGGCCCAGCGCCAGCGCCTGCTCGATCGGCGGCGGGAGCTGGAGTCCAAACGCCTCACCGCCCAGGCCCAGCGCGACCAGGCCGCGCAACGCGAGCAATTCACGCAGAACAACCTCGACGAGCTGCACGAGCAGATCGCGCGCGACGAGCAGCGCAAGGCCGGCCTCGAAGAACAGGCGACCGAGCGCCGTGAACAGATCGACGAGCAGGGCGAGCAGATCGATCAGCTCAACCGGCAGCTCGACCAGGCCGAGCAGCGCATCGAAACCGCCGCGGCCGAGCAGCGGGCTCGCCAGCACGAATTGAACGAAGCCCAGGCGGCGCTCGAGGACGAGAAGGCCGGCATCGGCAACCTGCTGCGCGCCACGACCGACCTGCACAACCGCATCACCGCGCTCGACGCCCAGGAGCAGAACCTCAAGGGCCAGCGCGACAAGCTCAGCGACCGGGCCGACGAACTGGGCGGCGAGCTGTCGCGCCTGCTTTCATCGCGCGACGAGGCGCAGGAACAGCTCGATCAGGCCAGACATCTGATCGAGCAGGAGACGGCCAAGCTCGAACAGCAGAAAGCCGCCGGCGATCAACTGTCCGCCGAGCAACGGCAACTGACCCACCGCCTGGCCGAGCACAAGGAGCAGCGCACCAGCTTGCACAGCCGCTGGCGCACGCTCGATGAGTTGGAGCGTAGCCAGTCGGGCGTGGATGAGGCGGTCAAGGCCGTGCTCGCGCGAAAGGCCGCCAACGGCACGGGCAACGAGTACCGCTGCGTGATGGGCCTGCTGGCCGACCTGATCGACACCGATGTCGAGCACGCGGCGGTGGTCGAAGCGGCGCTGGGCGGCTACGAGCAATCGCTCATCGTCGAACAGTTGGGCGACCTGGCCGACACGCCGGGCGCCCTGGATTCGCTGGCCGGGCGGGTGACGTTCCTGGCGATCGACCAGATGCCGCCGCTGGTCAGCGACGAGCAGGCGATGGTCGATCGCATCGCGGCGAAGCTGGGGGTGACGGTGCGGCGGGTGCAGGATCTGATCCGCTACGAGCCGCGGCTGGGCCCGCTGGTCTGGAAGCTGCTGGGCCGCACCCTCGCCGTGGCCGATTTGGCCGCGGCACGTCGGATGCGCCACGCCCTGCCGGCCGGCTACCGCCTGGTCACCACCGTCGGCGAGGTGCTGGAGACCGACGGCAGGGCGATCGTGGGCCCCATGCAGACCGGCAGCGGCACGGGCCTGATCAGCCGCCGCACCGAGCTGGCCGACCTGGCCGACCGCATCGGCGACCTCGACTACCAGATCAACGCCGACCAGACCGACCTGGCCCAGCTATCCGACCGGGCGTCGCACGTGGAGAAGGTGCAGCAGGAGCTGCGCACCGCGATCTACGAATCCAGCACGATCAAGGTCGAACTGACCAGCCGCATCGAGCAGTACGACGCGGCGGTCGGGCGGATCGAGCAGGAGCAGCCGGTCATCTCCAGGGAAGTCGAGCAGATTCACGCACAGCTTCAGCAGGCCGACGCCCAGAAGCGTGAGCACGAACAGGAAGCCCAGCGCGTCGAGGCCGAGGCCGAAGCATCGCGCCAACGCGCCGCCGAGCTGGAGCGGCAGATCGCCGACCTGGCGGCACAGGCCGAGTCGGCCCAGGAGCGGTTCACCGACGCCCGCATCGAGGCCAGCAAGCTCAGCGAGCAGATCACCGCGGCGCAGAAGCAGCTTCGGCAGCTCGAGATCGCCCTGGCCGACGCCGGCCGCGTCAGCGATGAGCTGGCCGGGCAGATCGAGCATCACCGCTCGCGCATCGGGTCGTTCGAGCAGGCGCTCGAAGAATGCGACCAGCGCATCGGCGAGGCCGACGAGCAGATCGCCGCGGCCGACGAGGAGCTGGCCGGTTTCCAGCAGCAGCTCGACGCCGCCTCATCGCGCGTGACCGAGCTGGCCCAGCACCTGGGGCACTACCGCAAGCAGGCCGAGCAGATCGACAACCAGACGCACGAGCTTCAGATGAGCCGGCGCGAGGTCGAGGTTAGAAGCGACAACCTCGTCCAGCGTGCGGCGGAAGATTTGCAGCTCGATGTCGTCGCCGGTTACGCCGAGCACAACCCCGATCTGGAGACCGATTGGGACGCGGTGCGCGAGGAGATTCACGACCTTCAGGGCCGACTGGATCGTCTGGGCAACGTGAACCTCAACGCCATCGACGAGCAGGCCGAACTCGAAGCCAAACAGGCCGAGCTCGCCGAGCAACTGAGCGATATCGACAAGGCCCGCGATGAACTGGAGCGACTGATTCAGTACCTCTCCGATGAATCGCGCACGCGATTCGAGGAGGCGTTCAAGCAGATCCGCGACAACTTCGCCGGCTCCGGCGGGATGTTCCGCAAGCTCTTCGGCGGCGGCCGGGCCGACCTCATGCTCACCGCCGACGAGCAAGGCCACATCGATCCGCTCGAAGCGGGGATCGAGATCATCGCCAAGCCCCCGGGCAAGGAGCCGCAGTCGATCAACCTGCTGTCCGGCGGGGAGCGCACGATGGTGGCCGTCGCGCTGCTGCTGTCGATCTTCCGCAGCCGGCCAAGCCCCTTCTGCGTGCTCGACGAGGTGGACGCGGCGCTGGACGAAGCCAATGTCGAGCGGTTCTGCGACGTCATCCACTCGTTCCTGGATCAGAGCCACTTCATCGTCATCACCCACCACAAGCGCACGATGCAGGCCGCAGACCTGCTCTACGGCATCACGATGCAGGAGCGCGGCGTGAGCCGCCGCGTCAGCGTCCAGCTCGACCAGGTCGCCCACGATGGCTCGATCAAGAGCAGCGCGACCGATCAGCCCATCGCGGCGACAGCCGAGGCGAGCGGGGCTTCAGCCGAAGCGAACGGGCCTTCAGCCGAGGCGAGCGGGGCTTCAGCCCCGCGGTCGGACACCGCCGCCCACGCTCCGCCCAACGGCAACGGCAACGGCTCAGGCGATGCTGAAAAACCCACCCGCCGCCAGCGCCTCGCCGAGATGCTCGAAGCCGACCAGCCGGTGGAAATCGACGCGGGGAGCTGATCTGCCGCGGCGCGGGTGGCCCTCCAACCGCTCGAAGAAGCGAATTGACGCGGCCTGCGCGACGCCTCGTCCTCCGCTTGGCCCCGTCATTCTGCCGCGTGCCACGTGGCCTTTGCATTGAGCGTTCAAGCCCCGAGCCGTTGATTGTGACCGCCTCGGGCGATCACTATCATGGCAAGTTTCCCCCTGCCCAGAAGAAACGGCCATGCAGGAAGCGATCCAGAAAGCCGCGGTGCTCATCGAGGCCCATCACTACATCCGCCAGTTCGAGGGGCGGATCATCGTGGTGAAGGTCGGCGGATCGATCATGGACGAGCCGGACGTGCTGACCGAGCTGTTGCGCGACGTGTGCTTTCTCGACGCGGTGGGGCTTCGGCCGATCCTGGTACACGGCGGGGGCAAGGGCATCACCAAGGCGATGGCCCAGGCCGGTCTCGAAGCCCACTTCGTCCAGGGTCGGCGGTACACCGACGACCGCACGCTGAGCATCGCCGAGCACGTGCTGGTCAACGACATCAACCTTTTCATGGTCGACAGGATCCGCGCGTTCGGCCACGAGGCGATGGGCCTGCACTCGCTGGCGAGCTGCGCGGTGTTCGGCAAGCGGCTTTTCCTCGACGGCGAGCCGGACGCGCACGGCAAGCCGCGGCGGATCGACATCGGCTTCGTCGGCGAGGTCGACTGGGTCAACGCCGACCTGCTGCGGGCGCTGACCGGCGCCGGGCAGATCCCGGTGATCGCGCCGATCGCACGCGATCGGCACGGCGCCAAGCTCAACATCAACGCCGATTCGGTCGCCGGCCACGTCGCCGCGGCGCTGCCGGCCGAGAAGCTCGTGCTCGTCAGCGACACCCACGGCATCCGCACCGGCGAGGGCGACGACACCCTCGCGAACCACCTGACCCGCCGGCAGATCGAAGAACTGGTCGAGACCGGCGTGATCGCATCGGGCATGCTGCCCAAGGTCGAGGCCTGCTTCGACGCGCTGGCCGGCGGTGTGAACAAGACCCACATCGTCGACGGCCGCATCCCCCACTCGCTGCTGCTGGAAATCTTCAGCCGCGAGGGCATCGGCACGGAGATCGTGATCGGAGAGCGATGAGTGAACAGCGACGAGCGACGAGGCGGTCTGTTCGTCCTCGTCCTCGTCGTCGTACTCGCCATCGAATCAAGCGCGGAAATACTCGATTACGAGGACGAGTAAGAGTACGAGTACGAAGCAAAGCGGGGGGCGGACGGGGGTGAGCGGAGCAGACAGCAACATGAAACACTTCATCAACATCGAAGACCACGACGCGGCGTGGCTGAGGCACGTGCTGAGCGTCGGGCGCGGGCTGCGCGCGCAGCGGCGCGCCGGTGAGGCGCATGAGTCGGTGCTCGCGGGCAAGGCGATGGCGATGTATTTCGAGAAGCCATCGCTGCGGACGCGGGTGAGCTTCGAGCTGGCCGTGGGCGAGCTGGGCGGCAAGCCGATCGTGCTCGATCAGACCGGCGTGGGGCTGGGGCAGCGCGAGAGCGTGGCCGACTTCACGCGGGTGTTGCACGGCATGGTCCATGCGATCGCCGCGCGGGTGTACGACCACCACGTGCTGCGCGAAATCGCGTTGTACAGCGACGTGCCGGTGATCAACATGCTCAGCGACCTGGCCCACCCCTGCCAGGCCCTGGCGGACGTGATGACGCTGCAGGATGAGTTCGGCGAGAATATTTCGGGCCGAACCGTCGCGTTCGTGGGCGATGGGAACAACGTCGCGCGGTCGCTGGCCTGGGCGTGCGCGAAGCTGGGCGTTCACTTCATCCTCGCCGCGCCGGCGGGCTACGAGCTGCCGCGGGCGGAACTGGAGCGCATCCGCAACGCCTGCGACGGGGCTGAGGTCAGGCAGACGCACGATCCGATCGCCGCGGTGCAGGCGGCCGACGCGATCTACTGCGATACGTTCGTCTCGATGGGTCAGGAGGCCGAAGCCGCGGCACGGGAGCAGGATTTCGCGGCGTTTCAGGTCAACGAGCGCCTGATCGCCGTGGCGCCCGAGCACGCGATCGTCATGCACTGCCTGCCGGCCCATCGCGGCGTGGAGATCACCAACCCCGTCATGGACGGCCCGCAATCGCGCGTGTTCGCCCAGGCCCACAATCGCCTGCACGCGCAGAAGGGCTTGCTCGCGGTGTTGATCGGCGGACGGTAATCAAAACACCATAACCCGGGAAGCCGTCGATGCACGCGCCGACCGGCCTCGGCTTTTCCTGTTTTCCTGTTTTCCTGCTTTTCTGCTTTCTCATCGACCAGCCCTGTCGCATCTATTGCTCCGCCGCCTCTTCCAGCAGCGCGTTGATGTACTCCGGCAGGTACTTCTGCTCGAACAGTTCGAGCGCCGCGATGGTGTGCGATGCGTCGACGCCCCAGATCGCCACGCGCGGGTCGTCGAAATCGACGTCGAGCTGGACGACCAGCTTGTCCTCGATCGCCAGGGCCGTGGGCAACTTCTGATACAGATAAGCGCTGACCGCATTGACGCCCGGCCCGCCCAACGCGATCGTCGGCCGCCGCTGCAACTCGCCCTGATTCATGTAGAGAATGTCGGTGCATACAAGCGGCCGCAGCGGCCAGTCGGTCGAGCCGACCTGCTGGTGCAATTGATCCTGAACCGACTCGAGCAACCGGTAGCCCAGCGGCCGATCCGACGCCTCGGCCCAAAGCTGGCCACCGACGACGATGAGCAGCAGGTTGTCGATTTCGAAGTCCGGCACGTTCCCATGTTAGGCCCGGTGGCGTGCCCGCATCGAAAAAGCCCGCGACGCTCGCGTCGCGGGCCTTGTGATTCGTGCTTTGAGATGTCAGGCCGATTGCCGCTCACACGCCCGCGGCGGCGGGTTGGGGGCGGGGCTTGACGGCGGGCTTGTGGTGTTTGTCCCAGATGATCAGGCCCGGCTCGAAGGGGGTGGCCATCAGCGCGTGGCCGGGAATCAGGCGGACCGCGAAGCCGTGCCGCCCGGAGTTGGTCACGGTCAGCTCGCCGACGAAGCGGTGACGCCCGTCGTCCAGGGATTGATCGTGGGTCATGTCGACGGCCTGGCCCTCGGTGATCTGCCCGTGCGAATCCATCGGGCCGTAGTACACCTGAAGCCGGGCGTCGGCGGGCTCGAGCTGGCCGAGGTTAGCCACGGCGGCGACGGACAGGGGCTTGGCCACGCCCAGCGGCGCGGTGGTGTCGGCCTCGATCGACTCGATCGCCAGCTTGTCCCACTGCCCGCGCAGCCGCTGCTTGTACTGGTGCATCTGCCTGGCCGCCGCCA
>CAZUHK010000133.1:9265-9464 GCA_964620345.1 uncultured Planctomycetaceae bacterium | reverse complement strand
CGCCCCCACGGCCAGGACATCGCCCGCGCCGTTCAACGCCGCCGCGGTGCCGAACTGGTCACCGTTGCTCAGGTTCAGCGCCCCGCCGCCGGCGGCGGCGGGGCTGAAGGCGAGCTGGGCCATCGCCAGCCCGCTGGGCGGGGTGTGGATGAACTGGGGCGTGAGCGTGGCGATGTCGAACAGGTAGACCGCGCCGCGG
>CAZUHK010000133.1:7046-9255 GCA_964620345.1 uncultured Planctomycetaceae bacterium | reverse complement strand
AGCGGTTCGCCGACGTAGAGGCGGTCGCCGGGGCCGTCGAGGGCGAGGGCCTGGCCGAACGCGCCGGCGTCGAGGGCGAGCGTGGAGCCGTCGGCCAGGGGCGTGCCATCGCCGAGGGTGTCGATCAGGGCGGCCGGCTGCTCGGGGCTGGCCGGGCGCAGGGCGAAGAGGAAGACCTGGCCGTCGTCGCCCGCGGCGCCGATCGCCATGACATCGCCGGCGGCGTTGAGCGCCGCGCCGCTGCCGAAGGCGGCGGAGTCGCCCAGCGCCAGCGCCCCGCCGCCGGCCAGGGCCGAGCCCTGCGCCAGGGTCTGGGCGAGCGTGAGCGGGTCGGCCAGGTCGGCCGGGTCGATCGAGAAGACAAAGGCCGCGCCCGTGTTGTCGGGGCCCTGGTTGGCCGCACCTGCGATCAGCAGGTCGCCGGTCTGGTTCATCGCCAGGGCGGAGCCGAACGCCGCGTCGGCCGGGACGGCGAGGTTGCCGGTGGCCAGCGCGCTGCCATCGGCGAGCGATTGGCCGAGGGTGGGGGCGTCGCCGAGCGAGGCGGGGTTGAGCGAGAACAGGTACACCGCGCCGTGGCCATCGAGCGGCGCGCCCGCGGCCAGCAGATCGCCGGGGCCGTTGAGCGCGACGCTCTGGCCGAACTGATCCAGATCGTTGAGCGCGAGATTGCCGCCGCCGCCCAGGGCCGTGCCATCGGCGATCTTCTGGCCCAGCGCCGGGGGGCCGGCGAGGTCGGCCGGATCGACGCCGAACAGGTACACCGCGCCGCGCCCCGCGCCGCCGCCATCATCACCCGCCGCGCCGACCGCGAGCAGGTCGCCGGCGGCATTGAACGCCACGGCCGAGCCGAACCGGTCGGCCGGATTAAGCAGGAACGTCCCGCCGGCGTCGAGCGGCGAGCCGTCGGTGAGGATCTGATCGAGCAGGATCGAGTCGGCCTGCCCGCCGGTGGTCGAGGTGAACAGGAACACCGCCCCGCGGTCGCCATCGCGGCCGTCGGCGCCGACGGCGAGCACCGCGCCCGCGTCGTTCGTCGCGACGGCATCGCCGAACCGGTCGCCATCGTTCAGCGGCACGCCCGGCTCGCCGGACAGCGGCGAACCGTTGAACAGCACCTGCTCGAGCATGGGGTCCGCGGCCGGGTTCACCGGATCGAGGGTGAACAGGTAGGCGCCCTCATCGCGGGTGGCCGCGAGCAGGTCGCCGGCGTCGTTGAAGGCGACGGCCGAGCCGAACAGGTCGCCGTCGGCCAGGCCGAAGGTGTCGCCGCCGGCCAGCGACGAGCCGTCGGCCAGCTTGAGGTCGAAGGTCGGCGCGGCCGCGAGGTCGGCCGGGTCGACCGAGAAGAGGTAGACCGCGCCGCGGTTGTCCGGGCCGTCTTCCTCGGCGCCCACGGCCAGCAGGCCGCCGGCACCGTTGAACGCCAGGGCCGAGCCGAACAGCGAAAAGTTGGCGATGTTCAGCGTGCCGCCGCCGGCCAGCGGCGATTCGTTGCCCAGCTTCTGGCCGAGCATGGGGTCGGCGGCGGGATCGGCCGGGTCGATGTTGAACAGATAAACCGCGCCGCGGTTGTTGCTGCTCGGGTTGTCGTCGCCCTCGGCGCCGACGGCCAGTGCGGTGCCATCGCCGTTGAGCGCCACGGCCGAGCCGAACATGCCAAACCCGTCGAGCGTGAGGGTGCCGCTGCCGGCCAGGGCGTCGCCGTCGGCGATTTTGCGGCCCAGCGCCGGGGCGGCGGCGAGGTCGGCCGGGTCGAGCGTGAACAGGTAAACCGCGCCGGTGTCGGTCAGCGTGGTGTCATCCCCCTCGGCGCCGATGGCCAGCAGATCGCCGGGGCCGTTGAGCGCCACGTCGGAGCCCAGCAGCGCGGTGTCGGGCAAGCTGAACGTGCCCCCGCCGGATAGGGCCGCGCCCTCGGCCAGAATCTGCGCCAGAACGGGGGGCAGGGCCAGGTCGGTCGGATCGAGGTTGAACAGATAGACCGCGCCGCGGTCGGCGCCGCCGAAGTTGGCGCCCTCGGCGCCGACGATCAGCGCGTCGCCGGCGTCGTTGAGCGCGGCGCCCGAGCCGAAGAAATCGAAGTTGTTCAGCAAGAGCGAGCCGCCGCCGTCGAGGGTGACGCCGTCGGCGAGCTTGAAGCCGAGCGTGGGCGCGGCATCGGGGCTTTGGGGCGCGAGGCCGAAGATGTAAAGCGCCCCGCGGTTGT
>CAZUHK010000133.1:2126-7036 GCA_964620345.1 uncultured Planctomycetaceae bacterium | reverse complement strand
GTGTCGTCCCCCTCGGCACCGACGACGAGCAGGTCGCCGGCGGCGCTGAACGCGACCGACGAGCCGAACCGATCGAAATCGTCCAGCGCCAGCACGCCGCCGCCGGTCAGGGTCGAAGCGTGATTGAGCTTGAGCGCCAGGGTCGGCGCGGCGGCGAGGTCGGCCGGGTCGATCTGGAAGAAGTAGGCCGCGCCGCGATCGGCACCGCCGGTGTCGTCGCCCTCGGCGCCGGCGAAGAGGATGTCGCCGGCGCCATCCAATGCGACGGCCGAGCCGAACAGGCCGAATTGAGGCAGGTTGAGCGTGCCGGCGTCGGCCAGCGCGCTGTTGTGCTGGAGCTTCTGGCCCAGTGTCGGCGCGGCGGCGAGGTCGGCGGGGTTGAGCGAGAACAGGTACAACGCCCCGCGGTCGTTGCCGCCGGTGTCGTCGCCGCTGGAGCCCACGGCCAGCACGTCGCCCGCGGCGCTCAGCGCCACGCCCGAGCCGAACTGGCCGAAGGTCTCGATCGCGAGGTTGCCCCCGCCGGCCAGCGGCGAGCCGTCGGCGAGCTTCTGGCGCAGGTCCAGCGGCGCGGCCAGGTTCGCCGGATCGATCTGGAAGAGGTAGAGCGCGCCCTTGTCGAAGCCGCCGGTGTTGTCCACCTCGGCGCTGACCGCGAGCACGTCGCCGGCGTCGTTCAGCGCCGCGGCCGAACCCAGCGCGTCCAGGTCGGTCAGCGCCAGCGGGCCGCCGGCCAACCCCGCGCCCTCGGCGATCTTCTGCCCGAGCGTGGGCGCGGCGGCGAGGTCGGCCGGGTCGATGGAAAACAGGTAAAACGCCCCGCGATCGGTGTCCGGGCCGCCGGTGTCGTCGCCCTCGGCACCGACGACCAGCACATCGCCCGCGCCGTTGAGCGCGACCGATGAGCCGAACATCTCGGTGTCGGTCAGCGCGAACGCCCCGCCCACATCCTCGTCGATGATGTTGTCGCCGTCGTTATCGATGCCATCGGAGATTTCTTCGTCGATTGATCCATCGCCATCGTTGTCGACGCCGGCGCCGCCGAGCGTCGAACCGTGGGCGAACTTCTGGCCCAGGTCCGGCGCGGCGGCGAGGTCGGCCGGATCAATCGAGAACAGGTAGACCGCCCCGCGGTTGGGCCCGGCGACATCGTCGCCGTCGGCGCCGATGGCCAGCACATCGCCCGCGGCGTCGAGCGCGACCGACGAACCGAACAGGCCCAGGTTGGGCAGATTCAGCGAGCCACCGTCGGCCAGGGGCGTACCGTCGGCCAGCTTCAAGTTCAGCGTGGGTGCGGCTGACAGGTCGGCCGGATCCAGCGTGAACAGGAAGACCGCGCCGCGGTTGTTGCCGCCCGCGTCATCGCCCTCGGCGCCCACGGCCAGAACGTCGGCCGCGTCGTTGGTCGCCAGCGCGATGCCGAACATGCCGAAGTTGTCGAGGTTGAGCGAGCCCTGGATCGGCGTGGTGAACGCGAGCTTGACCACGCTCAGGCCGGCCGGCGGGTTGTCGGTGATCGTCACATCGTGCGGGTCGAGCAGGATGCGGCCGCCACCGGTTTGCAGGTCGGCCTGGTCGTACAGGTGCAGCGTGCCCGCGGCGGAGACTTCAATGAACCCGCCATCGGCACCCGCCGTGCCGCCGGTGGCGTGGGCGTTGCCGAGCATCCAGGTCGGGCCGTCGGACCAGATCGTGATCTGCCCGCCGGGGGCATTGGCCGCCAGACCATCGGCCAGCAGTGTGGAGCCGGTGGAGATGACGGTTTTGAGCGTGGTCATGCCGCCGTCGCGTGGTCGGCTGGGGGTGGGCCCGCCCAGCTCGACGGTGCCGCCACCGGATAGGCCGGACGCATCGACCGTGGCCCCGAGAAGTGAAGTGGTCGATCGCCCGGCCAGTTGGACGCGCCCGCCGCCCCCGGAATTGCCCCCGGAACTTCCCCCGGAATCAGCCCCGGAAGCCCCCCCGTTGCCCCCGGCGCCCGTGGCCTGGAGGGTGGCGGAGGTGATCAGCCGGCCCTGGGATTCGATAACGATCGTGCCGCCGGTCGCGCCGCTGGCGCTTAAGTCGCCCGCGGTGGTGGCGGTGTAGTCGTGTTGGGTGTACAGCGCGATTTCGCCGGCGAGGCCCGCGGGGGCGTCGGCGGTGATCGGGGCGAACTGGTCGATGCTGCCGGCGTCGATGCTGACGCGGCCGCCCTGCTGGTCGCCATCGGCACGGATCGCGCCGCCGACGACCACGTGCTCGCCGCGCACGGTCACCGCGCCGCCGGTGTCGCCTTCGCCGGCGGTCAGTTCGCCGTTGCTGGACACGCGGTCGGCGCCGGCGAGCGTGGCCGATTCGCCGGCGTTCACCGAGCCACGGTTTTCCAGCGCCAGCGAGTACACATCGCCCACGGCGAAGAACACCTCGCGACCGGTCACTTCGCCGTCGTTTCGCACGCCGGCTTCGGCGGCGTTGGCGCCGTCGGTCGCGGGGCGGGGCTGGTCGAGGTTCAGGCCGTCCACGCGCAGCAGCAGTTGCGAGCCGGTCTGTTGCAGGTAGATCTCATCGCCCGAGCCGAGCGTGACCACGCCGCGCGGCGAGTAGATCACGCCGTGGTTGGTCACGGTCGAGCCGTACAGATGCACGCCGTTCTCGGCCTGGATGCGGCCGAAGTTGGCCAGCGCGTTGCCCTCGGTGAAAAAGCGGTCGCGGTGGGCGAGGAAGTCGGCGTTGGCGATGTTGCCGGCCGCGGCGTGGATGCGGCCGACGTCCACCACGCTGTTCTGGCCGAAGATCACACCCGAGGGGTTGACCAGGTACACCACGCCGTTGGCGGTCAGCGAGCCGTCGATCAGCGACGGCGAAATGCTGTTGACCCGGTTGAGTACGCGCGCCGCCTCGTGGGGCTGCACGAACTGCACAGAATGGGCGGCGGGGATGTCGAAGCGGTTGTAGTTGATGATCGTGCCGTCGGCGGCGTGAACGGTGGTATGCGCCCCGTCCTGCTGGAACTGAGCCGATCCGGCGGCGACGTCGCTGACCTGGATGTGTTCGTTGGCCGCGGCGCGGGGCGGGCCGGCGAGGCAGACGATCAGGCAGGCGGTGGCAAGCAGAAGCGTCAGTTTCTGGCCGCGGTCGATCATCGGTCGACTCCCGTTGGCGCCCGGCCTGGGCGGGCTCATCAGTAAGCTACGGTGATTTCGATGTGAATCTGCTGAGAACCTTTGGTGACTTGTTCCGAGCCGTTGTTGGCGTCGCGCAGAGCCCAGGCGAAATCGGTGCGGACGCGCAGGTGGTGCAGCAGCGAGATTTCCACGCCCACGCCGGCGCCGAGCAGGTCGACGTTTCGCTCGAAGGGCAGGCGATCGTTGAAGGTGGCGCGGCCGACGTCGATGAACGCCCGGCCGATCATATCCCAATCGGGCCGACCCAGCTCGCGCTCGGGGCGGTGGCGGAATGGCCGGTCGAACACCCGCATCGGCTCGCCGGGCGCCAGCAGGCGGGGGATGTGCAGGCGGTACTCGGCGGTGGCGATGAGCGTGTTGTCGGCCGCGGTGAAGGCCTGAGGATAGCCGCGGACGGTGTAGAACCCGCCGATCAGCCCGGTGAACGACGCGGGCACGCGGTCGCCGCCGAGCACCACCTGGCCGTGTACGCCCAGCGACAGCTCGTTGGCCATGGTCGAGCCGCTGTCCGGCTCGCCCCAGTCGCCGTCGAAGATCGGTTCGAGATAGAACGAGTGCCGCGCGGCGTAGCGCAGCAGCCACCAGGCGCGGTCGGCCTGGCTGCGGCCGAGGCGCGTCAGGTCGTCGCCCTCGGTGCCGGCGACGTTGGGCAGGTTGGTCTCGGCGGTCAGCGACGCCGAGGTGCTGGACGTGCGATCGCGATGGCTCAGTGCGGCCGTGGCGTAGGGGATGACAAAGCCGGTCTCGCCGGGCGTGCCGATGGCGGGGTTGAAGCTCTCGGCGTGCTCGTAGCGGATGCCCCCGATCAGGTCGACAAACCAGTCCTTGTGCTGGAAGACGTTGGCGTTGAGTTCGCCGCCGAAGGCGTAGCCCTCGCCGTCGAGTTCGAGGCCGACCAGGCCGATCTCCGACGCGGTGTAGGTGTTCCACGAGCCGAACACGCGGCCGCGGAGTCGTGCGTCGTGCCACAGCGGCCGGGAGTAGCTGCCGCTGATCGCATGCACGTCCTCGAAGCTGGCGGTGACGTAGTCGATCGTGAGCGAGTCGTCGGCGCCGGTGAGGTTGTGATGGAACAGGCCAAACCGCTGCCGCCATTCGCCGGTGCTCTCGGTGCCGGTGTTGGAGGTCTGGGCATAGATGCCGAAAGGCCGGGCCTCGGTGATGATGTAGTCCAGCGACAGCGGCGCGTCGGCCGCCTCGCGCGACAGCGCGATGTCCACCCGCCGGCCGGGATGGCGGTTGAGCCAGCGGACGTAACGGTCCACCGCGTCCATGTCCACCATCTGGCCATCGTCGATCGGCGAGTGGGCGACGACGTGGGCGTACCACGCGCCGTCGGCGGGGGCCGGCTCATCGTCGCCGTCACGCCGCAGTGTGCGCACCTGCTCGACCTGACCTTCGATGACGCGGATCACCAGCACGCCCGAGCCGGCGGCCGCGAGGTTGGCGATCGTCCGCTGGGGGATCTCGACGCGCACCGCGACGATCTTGCGATGGGCGTAGGCGAGAAACACCGCCTGCGCGATCGCGCGCACGCCATCGGCGTCGAGCACGTGCGTCTGCGAACCGACGGCGAGTTGGTCGAGCGTAAGGCGCCGGCCCCCGCCCTCGGCCGACGTGTCGCGCACGGTGGCGTGGTCGCCCCGCTCGACCAGCCACACCGGCTGGGCCATGATCTGCGCTTCGCTGACCATCCGCCCGCTCACGCCGCGCAGCTCGATGCTTCGCACATGGAAGCGCGGC
>CAZUHK010000133.1:0-2116 GCA_964620345.1 uncultured Planctomycetaceae bacterium | reverse complement strand
CGGCTCGGGCGGGTCGGCGTTCTGATCTTGTGCCCGGGCCGGCGTGGCGCACAGCACAGTGGCCACCAGCCCCAAGGCAACGGCGCACCGCAAATCGCCCGAAATGATTCCGCCTGCGCGGCCCGGATGGTTGACCATCCCCTGCAAACCCCCGCTTGAGTGACCTGACCACAACGACTATCGCGCAGATGGTACCCGATTGCAAAAAGGTTGTAAAGCGGCGCAGAATAGTGTCTATTGGATCGTATGAGACTTCCGGGCCGACGCCTTTCGCCGGCCTGCCCTCGGTTTGCCCCGGTTTCGCAGGCGACGCCATGTCAGACGAAAACCCCACCATCGATCAATCGCTGGCCCCCACGCCGCAGACCGGGGCCGGGCTTGGCGATTCGTCCGGTCAGCCCGGGTCTGATGGCTCGGACGGGGCCGCGGGCATGTCCTCGGGCGATTTGTCGCGGCCGGCCCACCACGCGCCGGTCCATCTGGGCCCGGGGGTGCAGATCGGCCACTACCGCATCGTCCGACAGATCGGCGAGGGCGGCATGGGCGTGGTCTACGAAGCCCAGCAGGAGCGGCCCCAACGCCGCGTGGCGCTCAAGGTCATCCATCCGGGCATCGCGACCGGCCAACTGCTCCGCCGCTTCGAGCACGAGGTCGAAGTCCTGGGCCGACTCCGCCACCCCGGCATCGCGCAGATTTACGAAGCGGGCATGTTCCACACCGCCAGCGGCGCCCAGCCGTTCTTCGCCATGGAATACGTCGATGGCATGTGGCTCACGCAGTTCATCAAAGAAAAAGACCCGCCGCTGCGCCAGCGGATCGACCTGATCATCAAGATCTGCCAGGCCGTCCACCACGCCCACCAGAAGGGCGTGATCCACCGCGACCTCAAGCCGGCCAACATCATCGTCGACCACGAGGGCCAGCCCAAGGTGCTGGACTTCGGCGTGGCGCGGGCGACCGACGGCGACCTGCGCACCGCGACGATGCAGACCGACGTGGGCCAACTGCTGGGCACCGTGCCCTACATGAGCCCCGAGCAGGCGCGCGGCGTGCCGGACGAACTGGACAGCCGCTCGGACGTCTACGCCCTGGGCGTGGTCTGTTATGAACTGCTCGCCGGCCAACTGCCCTACGACATCCACCGGAGGATGATCCACGAGGCCGTCCGCGTCATTCAGGAACAAGACCCGCGCCCGCTGAGCACGTTCGACCTGAACCTGCGCGGCGACATCGAAACGATCATCAACAAGGCCCTGGAGAAGGACAAGGCCCGGCGGTACCAGTCGTCCAGCGAGCTGGCGTCGGACTTCCAGCGGTTCCTCAATCACGAGCCGATCACCGCGCACCCGCCGAGCGTCTGGTACCAGGTCGTCAAGTTCTCGCGGCGCAACCGCACGCTGGTCGGCGGGGTCACGGGCATCGCGCTGGCGATCAGCATCGGCCTGGCGATCAGCACGACGCTCTACTTCCGCGCCGTCGCGGCGCGGCACGCCGAAACACAGGCCCGCCACCGCGCCCAGACCGCCGCGGCCATCACACGCCAGGTCAACAACTTCCTCATCGAAGACCTGCTGCTCTCGGCCCAGCCGCAGCGCTCGCCGGGCCGCGTCGTGACCGTGCTGGAAGTGCTGGCCAACGCCTCGCGCGGCCTGGAAGACGGGCGGTTCGCGCAGCAGCCGCTGGTCGAGGCCTCGGTCCGCGAGGCCGTGGGCAACAGCTACCGCGCCATCGGCGAGTACGAGCCGGCCACGCTGCACCTGCAGCAAGCCGCGGCGCTGCGCGCCGACGCGCTGGGCGACAACCACCCGGCCACGCAGGCGGCGATGAACGACCTGGCCGCGGTGCTCTACCAGCGCGGCCAGTACGATGCGGCCCACGCCATCTGGCACAAGCTGCACGACCAGCGCCGGCGCGAGCACGGCCCGCGCCACCCGGCGACGCTGGCGGTGCGGCTGAACCTTTCGCTGCTCGCGATGGATCGCGCCGACGATGCCGCCGCCCGCGCCGGCCTCCGCCAGAACCTTCGCGACACCGCCGCCGACTGCGCCGCCGTGCTGGGCCCGACCCATCCGATGACCCTGGTCGCCATGCGCCACCTGGTCGACGCCGACCTCCA
>CAZUHK010000132.1:0-9468 GCA_964620345.1 uncultured Planctomycetaceae bacterium | reverse complement strand
TGTCCCGAAGGGCAAGGTGTGATGCCGTCCGCACGCCCGCACACCTTGCCGCTAAGGCGGACAAGGCGTGGCACCCGACAGACGCGACGCAACGCTGCAACCTGCTCCAGTTGTTCGGTTTGGATCAGTCGGCCGGCTGGGGTTGAGGGTCGGGCTGAGGCGGCCGATCGCTGGTGACGTTGCCGACCTGGATCACCTCGACGTCGCGCACGTTGGTGACCGGAACGGTGACCTCGAACTCGTGCATCTCACCGGGGCCCAGCAGCGGCGTCTGGTGGCGCCACTGACCGACGATGGCGCGTTCGCCGTAGATGTTGGTCTCCCCGGCGGCGCGGATCTCAAACGTATAGCGCCACGGGGCCTGGCTCTTGTTGAGGAACGTGCCGCGGACCTTGATGTTCTTGCGGTCGACCTGGGGAAACTGGTCGACCAGCACCGTGCCCCGGGTCGATTCGACGAAGATGGTCTGTCGATCCTTGTCGATCAGGCCCATCATGTACTGCACGGAGAAATCGGGCTTGATCGCGTCGGCGGCCTGCTGCTTCTGCTCGCGCTCGGCCTTGGCGCGGTCCATCGCGTCGACGGTGGTCTTGCGGTGCAGGGCGGTGCGCGCCGACTCGAGCCGCTTTCGCTCCATCGCGAGCTTGCGGCGTTCTTCGGCCAGCGCCTCACGCTCGGCGCGCCAGGCCTCGAGCTGGTCGTCGAGATTCTTCTCGGCCAGGAAGACCCGCAGCTCTTCGAGCTGGGCCTTGGATCGCTGCAGCTCGAGCTGGGCCTGGGCCAGGCCTTGGCGCAGCTCGATCAGTTGCTGGTCGATGGTGGGCGCCGCGTCCTGGCCGACGGCCGCGGCGGCGAGCAGCGCGGCGATCAGCACGGCCTGGGCTTTGCAGCGGGTGGGCATGGTCGGCTCCCGGTTGGGTCGATCGTGGCCAGAGCTTACCAGTGATGCTTGCTGCGGTGGTGGTGGTAGCCGGTGCCGTAGCGGAAGAAGAAGTTGCCGGTATGCACGCCGACCGACAGGTGAGCGCGGCGGTGGTGGGGCCGGTGGATCACCCGCGAGCCGTGGTGGAAATAGGGCCGGTAGATACGCGAGTGGCCACCGTAATAAACGTGATGCACGGTCGGTGAATAGACGACCGGGCCGGCGGTGCGGGCCACGCGCGTGGGCGGCACGTACTGCTGCGAGGTGTAGCCGTTGGAATAGATCGTGTACGCCGCGTCGGTCGGCGGGGCCGCGTCGTCCCGGGCGGCGCGCGTGGTGGTCGTCGTCGTGGTCTGTGTCCGGGCGTTACCGTAGCGGTAGTCGAGAGGCGCGTTGAGCTCGCCGCGATCGGCCGGGGCCGCCCCGCGGCCGGCCCGCACGTCCTGCTCGACCCGGCGCTGGGCGTCGATCAGTTGATCGAGCTGGCGCTCGAGCCGACGCTGCTGCCGGGCCAGTTGCTCGAGACGGGCGAGGATGTCCGGGTCGATGTCGGCTTCATCGTCGGCCCGGTCGTCCCGCGCCCGGTCGACGGCGGTGTCGACGCTCTGCTTGAGCTGGTCCATCTGACGGCGCATCTGCTCGAGCTGCTGCTGCACATCGCCATCGTCGGCCTGGGCGAACGCGGGCGCGGCCAGGGCCAGGGCGAGCACGGCGGCGAACGGCATCGCGAGGCGTTTCATTGTGACACTCCCTACGGGTGCGTATCTTCTCCGACCCGTTTCAGTATAGCCGCGCCCGCGGGCCGGCCCCAGGGGTTTTGACGCCCGGCGCGGCCCGAAGTTGCATGGTGCTGTTTGAAACGAAGCTCGCCGGCGCCTGACGCCCGATCAACGCCGGTCGGTCAGGCGGCGGGCCTCGATGCGGCCGTCCGGGTAGACGCTCAGCCGCACCGCCCCGTCGCGCGCGCTGATGTGCCGATCGATGCCGGCCAGGTGCTCCGCCCAGCGGTCCCACCGCACCCGCCGCCAGCTCGAAGACTGCAACACGACGCCGGGCCCCACGTGCCCCAGCCAGTCGATCGCGGCCGGGGGAAAGCTGCCGTGGTGGGGCAGGTCGGTCACGTCGGCGGCGATGTCGCGGCCTTCGTCGATCATCCGCTGCATGGCGACCTGCTGGATGTCGCCGCACATCATCAGCCGCCGGCCGGCGACGGTGAAGCGCAGCACCAGCGAGCTGTCGTTGTCATGCACCTTGACGAACCCCGCGTCCGGCGGGGGCCAGATCACCTCGACCCGCGCCGCGCCCAGGTCGAACGCATCGCCCTGAGCCAGCGTGTCGATCGGCACGCGGCGGCGGCGCAACTGCTCGACCAGGTACGCCGTCGCCCCGCCGGGCCGCGCCGCCGCTTCGTCGAGCACATGGGTGGTGGTCACGATCCGCGCCGTGGGCACGTGGTCGACCACATCCAGCGTGCCGGAGAAGTGGTCGTAGTCGGCGTGGCTGATGACCAGGTGGTCGAGCCGGCGGACGTTGATCGCCTTGAGCGCCGGGACGATGGTGTGGCGGCCGATCTGGGCGTAGTTGCTCGAACCGCAGTCGAACAGCATCGCCCGCCCGCGGCTGCGGATGACAAAGCACGAGCCATCGCCCACGGCCAGCATGTCGATCCGCAGCGCCGGCCGGCGGTCGGCCGGCGCGAATCGATCGGCGTAGAGCGGGGCGTACAGCCACGCGCCGCAGACGATGACGCACGCGGCCAGCGCCGCGCGGCGCCCGCCGAACCGCCCGGCCAGCAGCGAGATGACCACCGCCAGTGTCGCGGCCGCCCACAACGCCGACGGCTGGGGCGCTTCGAGCCACGCGCCCGGCAGCTCCGCGGCGACGCTCACCGAACGGTGCATCAGCTCGGCCAGCGCCACCACCGGCCCGGCGAGCGCCGCGCCCCACGCCGGCGCGACCAGCCCGATCGCGATCTTCGCAAACCCCACCCACAGCAGCAGCGCCACCACCGGGAACATCACGATGCCCAGCAGCACCGCCAGCGGGCTGATCAGGTTGAAGTGATACACCACGATCGGCAAAGCCGTCAGCCACGCGATGAGCGAGACGGCCAGATACTCCGCCCCGCGCCGCAGCCACGGCCGCGGGCCGTCGTCGAACATCGGGCCCGTCGGCGGCACCAGCCGGTCGGTCACCGGGCCGGTGAACAACAGCAGCGCCGCGACGATGCCGAAGCTCAGTTGGAACCCGGCGTTGAACAGGTCGCCGGGCCGAAGGACCAGCCACGCGCCCGCGATCACCGCGGTGATCGAAAGCCCCGTCACCCGCCGATGCCACGACAGCCCGGCCAGCGCCACGATCGTCATGAACCCGGCGCGGAGGATCGGCACGCGCCAGGGCACCACGGCCAGGTACAGCGCCACGGCCCACAGCGCCGCGGTCGTCGCGGTGCGCGGCCGGCCGCCGATCAGCAGCACCACCCACCACACCCCCGCCGCCATCACCCCCACGTGCAACCCGCTGATCGCCAGCAGGTGCGCCAGACCCGTGCGGCGGAACGCCACCGACAGCTCATCCAGCGCATCGCTTCGCCGGCCCAGCAGCATCGCCTCGATCAGCGCGACCGACGCCGGGTCGGCCTCGGGCCCGATGCCCGCGGTCAGCAGGCGCGCCACGTGATCGGTCAACGCCGCGTGCCACTGCGCCCACGGCCGCGCCGCGCCCGCCGCCGGGGGCGGGGCGATGATCCGCACGTTCGCCCGACTCTCGGTAAACAGCTTGCCCACCACGCCCATGCGCGCCATTGCCCCGGCGAAGTCGTGCTCGCCGGGGTTCGACGGCGGCCGGATCGCCGCCAGCCAGCCGGTGATCGTCACCCGGTTGCCCAGGCGCGGCCGCGTGTCGAGCTGGGTCAGGCGCACCAGCAGCCCGCCGCGGGTCGGCCGGTCGCCCCGCTCGGTGTGCAGCGTGTCGACCGCGACGATGAACCGCGTGACCGGCGGGCTGAACAGGAACGACGCCAGCCCCTCGCCCGGGTCCAGTTGCAGCTTGGGCCGACTGACGATGCGGCCGCTGAGCTTGACCAGGCGCGATTCGGCCTGCACGTATCGGCCGAGGTCCGGCGGGTCGGCCTGCGGGCCGCGCACCTGCCACCAGAGCACGCCCGTCGCCGCCGCGGCCAGCGCCAGCACCGCCAGCACCCCCACCAGCCCGCCACCGACCCGCGCCAGCCACCACGCCAGACCCAGCGCGATCGGGCCGATCAGCATCGCCGCCCACGTCGCGCCGGCCACATCGACCCAACCGACAAACAGCCCCACCGCAAAGCCGACCACCAGCACCGGCAACGGCTCGAAGGGTCGCGTTGGATCGTTCGCCGTTTTGGCCTCGCCCATGCCCACCGCCCGCAGCGAAGAAGTCGGCCGATCATACCAGACCGCCCGGCCGCCCCCGCTGCCTACCGCCGGCCCAGCACCGCCGCCATCGTCGGCAGTTGCTTGTCGAGAAGCGCCCTGCAGTAAGCGCACAGCAGCCGATTGGCGCGGTCGATCGATTGCGGCTCGGTCTCGTCGGACCTCGCAAGCCCGGCGCACGGATGTGTCGTTGACCGCCCGCCCCCCGGGGGCCGGGGTGATCCGTCGCGTAAATGTCGCCGACCGCATTGTTTGCGATGATGGCCGGGCATGACCGCCCCCTGACCGCCCGGCCATCGGCCCGAGATCGCCGGTGGCCCGCCCCCGCGGTCAGCGGAATCCGGCCGGCGAACAGGGCCGGGGCCAGGGCCCGAGGCGCGGCGCGGCCCGCCGGGCATTCCATGCGACAAGTTGTTCCGGATACGGCGCATCACCATAAAGGGCCGCCGTTCCGTGTGGGCGCGCGCCCGCGCTGCGCCGCGGCACCCCACGCCCGCCGCCCGCCGGCGCAAGCCCTGCCGGAACCACGGTCATTTGCAGCCGACCGAGAAAACCCGCGTTTCCCACGATCCGGTCGCCAGTTGCACCCGCACCCATGCGCGCCGCGGCGTCGTGAAGAGAATCAAAGCGGTTCACCGCAGAGCACGCCCAGCGCGCCGAGGCGCCGAGGCAGATCGATCGGATGGGTCAAGCAAGCGCGACGTTGGGAACCGGTTCGCGGATTCGGTTCCTGGAACCTTTTCGCCGTCGTGGTGAGCATCGGCATCCTGATCGCCACCATATGGACGATCCCCAATCGTCCGAAGCCAGAGAGCGGCGAAGACGTCCAATGTGGCGGCTCGTCATAGATGCGCGCAACAACGGGTGTCGGATATCTTCTTGCGGCACTAACCGCGGACGCAATCGGATCAGCGTGAGTGCCACACCTTGTCCCGAAGGGCAAGGTGTGATGCCGTCCGCACGCCCGCACACCTTGCCGCTAAAGCGGACAAGGTGTGGCACCCGACAGACGCGACGCAACGCTGCAATCTGCTCTCGTGATCGGTGCTGTCCACAAAGATGGTGAGATACCGCCGGGAGGGCTGGCTCAGCCGACCCCAACCTCCGCTTCGATGTCGGACGCCTCCGCGGCGTCGATCAGCTTGCGGTAGGTGACGCTGGCCACATCATCGGGCTGGATGTCCTTGCGGCCGAGCAGGTGGGCGAGGAAGATGTGCTCCACTTTCACCTTGCCATCCTGAATGACGATGCGAAAGCCCGGATTGGATTGAAGCATGCGCTGGCAGAAGCGGCTCACGCCCTTGATGAGCGAGCCGATCACCTCGCCGGTTTCTTGGCTGTAATAGACGGTTACCAGGTCATCCACGCGTTCTGCGTAAAATGGATCGGGGCGGAAGATGAACTCGATGCAGTCGCCATCCCGGTCGTAGTCGGCCCGTGGCTGGAACGACTCATCGGACGGTACAAGCTGCATCATTTTCTCAGCGAAATCGTTGTTGGGCATGGCTGTCATAGCAACCTCCGCTTGAAGCGGTCTTGGTGATTGATCGGCAGCCGGGGTTCGTCCGGGTCGGCCTTTTCCCATCGCCAATTGTAGGCGACTCGCTCATCGTTCACGAAAACGAGGTAAACCTGTCCCGCATAGGGTGGGCACTCGGTTCCGTCCTGTCCGAACGCGCGCCGGGGAACACCACAGTAGCAGCGCCAGCCGTAACCCCAGCGGTCTTCGTCCTCGTCACGCCGCAGCCCCTCGAAAATGGCGGTTGGTTCTTGCAGAATCATCGGCACAATGTAGGCGCATTCTTTGGCGTGGCCCATACTGCGACGCCCTACGGCCTGCATCCTGTCGTACGAAATCTGCACGGAGCAGTTCGAGCCATCCTTGGGCTCCACCGCTTCAAGCTTCAGGTACTCGCGGCGAGATTCGGGCGATTCCCCAGCCATGAAGACAAAAAGCTATGCCCGGACGACCGGGGGTGCAAGTCCGGAGTGGGCCCACCTTGGTTACGGGAAACGAGCATCCGGGGCCGGAAGGCGAGGCAGGGTTATGCTCTCTCATCGAGCTCCTGATTCTGCGTCTTTTCCGTCACAGGCGTATCATTGTGGTCGATCCATCCACGAGGGCGCGTTTAATGGCATCAAGGGACAAATCCACGGCGACCATTCCATTGACCATCGACAACGTGAATGTGCAGTTGTCCGACGTGCTGGACGCTCTGCTCGCCGATGGTGCCGGCAATCGTTTGATGTCGCCACGGCGTACTTCAACGTTCGTGCGTATGAACTGCTCGGCGAGCGGCTGAAGGAGTTGGGGGCTGCTGAACGATAAAGCTCAGGCCGCTGGAATCTCCGACCAGTCCTTCGCATCGATACCGTAGCGGACCAGATGCCTGGTGTTATTCGTTACAACGACCGCATTCATTTCGGCGGCCTGACTGGCGATGATGACATCCCAGTCCACGTCGCGTTCGTCCGCGGTGGGATACCGTTCTGGGCGGAAAGCACAGCGCCTATCGGCGACCGAGGATCGCCGCCATCGTCGGCAGTTGCTTGTCGAGAAGCGCCCGGCAGTAAGCGCACAGCAGGCGGTTGGCGCGGTCGATCGAGGGGGCACCGGCCGAGAGCACATCGCCATCGGGCAGGCGGCGGAGCAGTTCGACGGTCGTGTGGCGGACCTGCCACGCATCGGCCCCGCTGTTGGAGACCAGCCCGCCGACCTGGGGGCTGAAGCGCAGGGCTCGGGCGTCGCCCTGGGGCGGCTGGCCCGTCGCCACATCGCGATCGAGCACCGGCCGATACCCCGCGTCGTCGATCAGTGCCCACTGGAAGCGCAGCAGGGCCGGGGCGAGCTTCGCGTCGTCCGCGCCCGCCCCGCCGAACGCGGCCAGGGCCTCGCGCAGCGCGTCGAAGCTGCGCGGGTGGGGGTCGTGGTCGTGGAGCATGTGGTGGGTCAGATCGATCGCGTACATCGCCAGCTCGTAGCGGTGCAGGTCGTGGCGCAGCCGCCAGTGGGCGTCGAGCAGGTTCCACTCGGTGAGGTTGGCCAGGTCCCGGCCCTCGCGGACGATGAGCACCGCCTCGCCGAGCGTGGCGAGCTCCAGCCCGCCGGAGAACCGGGCCAGCACGCTGGGCGTCTGCCGCTTGGCGCCCTTTGCCGTGGCCGAGCACTTGCCCGCATCGCGCGTCAGCAGCCCGGCGATCTGGCTGGTCTCCGACCAGTCCACGAGGCGCAGGACGATCGCCTGCTCGGTGCGGGTGGGCATCAGCGCATCCTCACCGCCGCGACCAACAGCGCCGCCCACCCGGCGATCAGCGCCGTGCCGCCGATCGGCGTGATCGCGCCCAGCCACGTGATGCCGGTGAGGGCCAGCAGGTAGAGCGACCCGCAGAAGATCAGCACGCCCAGGATGAACAACCACCCCGCCGCGCGCCACGCCGCTCGCGGCTTCGCGGCATCTGCACCGTTCGCGCCGCGCCACGCCGCAAGCGGCACCACCGCCACGCCCAACAGCGCCAGCGCATGGGCCATCTGATACCGGCTGGCCAGCTCCCACGTCCGCAGCGCGTCCGCGTCGAGGCGCCCCTCTAACCCGTGCGCGCCCAACGCCCCGGCGATCACCGCCGTGCCGCCGAGCACCGCCGATGCGATGAGGAATCCGCGTGCCATGGCGCCCATGGTATTCCGTCGCACCCCCACCGGCTAACATCGCACCCATGCCCGACCGGCCGCCCCAGCTTTCGATCATCATCCCCGCCTACAACGAAGCGGCACACATCGGCCCGACGGTGCGCGCCGCCCGCGACGCGGCCGCGACGCTGGGCGAGGCGTACGAGGTGATCGTCGTGAACGACGCTTCGGAAGACGACACCGCGGCCCGGGCCGCCGCGGCCGGGGCCCGGGTGGTCGACGTGCGGTGCCGGCAGATCAGCGCGACGCGCAACGCCGGGGCCGCGGCCGCGGCGGGCGACGTGCTCGTGTTCGTCGATGCCGACACGCTGCTGCCGCGGCGCACGCTGGCCGAGGCCTGGGCCGCCCTCCAGCGCGGCGCGGTGGCCGGTGGGGCGCCGGTCGCGTTCGATCAGGGCGCCAGCGCGGCCGGCCGATTCGCCGTGTCGCTGTGGAACCTGACCTCGCGTGTGATGAACTGGGCCGCCGGCTCGTTCCTGTTCGCCCGCAAGGGGCCGTTCGACGCCGTCGGCGGGTTCGACGAACGCTACTACGCCGCCGAGGAACTGCTGCTGAGCGATGCGCTCAAGCGGCTCGGGCCGTTCGCCATCGTCGGCTGCCCGGTGGTCACCTCCAGCCGCAAGGAACGCACCCACACCTGGACCAGCCACTTCATCCTGCTGGCCAAGGTCGTCCTCACCCGCGGCCGATGCCTGCGCCGCCGCGACGGCCTGCACATCTGGTACGACGGCCAGCGCGAAACCGCTTCGTCGTGATCCGCTGAATCGGTTACGCTCAGCAGCACCGACCCAAGGGATGCGACGACCAATGCCCGACGCCCCGCCCCAGCCGCGTGATCGCCCGTCGTGGGACCGCTACTTCCTCGACCTCGCCCAGGCCGTGGCCCGACGCTCGCCCGATCCGAACACGCAGCACGGCTGCGTGCTGGTCGACACCGACAACCGCGTGGTCAGCACCGGCTACAACGGCCCGATCGCGGGGCTGGCCCACGAGCTGGTGCCCCTGACCCGCCCGGAGAAGTACGACTGGTTCATCCACGCCGAGGACAACGCCGTCTGCTTCGCCCGCACCGACCTGCGCGGCTGCACCGCCTACGTCACCGGCATGCCCTGCGCCGCCTGCTTCCGCCGGTTGCTGCAAGTCGGCGTCAAACGCATCGTCCACGCCGGCAAGGTCTACGCCTCGCTCGACGAACGCGAGGTCGCCGCCTGCATGACCATGGCCGGGGCCCTGGACGTCAGGGTCGAACAAATCACCGGCTGATACCTCAGCCCCACCTTCACCCCGCGACAGGTGCAGACCACGGACTTGGACTTACCCCGGTCGATTGCGAGCACCACCGACACGTCGGCTCTGCTGGGAAAGCGCGTCTCGGAAAGTTCCAAATACACGATCGGGACGATTGATCCCCAATCCCAACGCCCACCGGCAGACCCGGCTTTCAT
>CAZUHK010000131.1:0-9520 GCA_964620345.1 uncultured Planctomycetaceae bacterium | reverse complement strand
GCTTCTGGGGCCGCTCGCCATCGGCCGACCGGCAGGCGAAGCCGTAGCCCACGACGAAACATCCGTCGTTTCGTCTATCATTTCCGGTGTTCTGTCTATGGCGTCGGCCATTTCACCGTGTATGCTTATTGGTGTGAACAGCGAACTTCCCCCTCACCACGGAGAAATCACGATGAGACCTCTCAAGACGACGCTTTGCAACTCGAACCTTCAGGATGGAGAAAAAACCATGCCCAGCACACGCACACACCGCCCGCTTCTGACCGCCGTCGCCGCCATCATGGCCCTTTTTGCCGCGGGGCAGGTCGCCTCGGCCGCCACGATCGGCATCGAGGCGGAGGATTTCGATTCGGAAAACAGCCCCGGCTTTGATATCCAGAACGACAACGATGCTTCCGGCGGCCAGTTTATCACCACGGCCGGCAACACCACTGGCAGTTCGCCCGATGCCACGGTGACGTATAACATCACGTTTTCGGAGGCCGGCGATTACGACTTCTATCTCCGATTCCGTGTTCTTGGCGATAATTTCGACGACAGCTTTTTCGCGCCGGATGACTTCGGCGCCAACCCCGGTTGGATTAGCAACAACAATTTGAATAGGAGCGGCGACTGGGTTTGGCTTAACGTGAGCCAGGACGCCAACGGTGGCCCCTACACCGTGGAGGCGGGCGATCTCGGTAATCCACTCACGTTCAAGCTTGGCGGTCGCGAAGATGGGTTCGACATCGACGGATTTGTCTTGTCGACCGACAGCGATCTGAGCGACGAACAACTTGACGCCGCCATCATCCCCGAGCCGGCGACGGTGGCGTTGCTCGGCCTCGGCGGGATCGTGATGCTCTCCGGCCGCAAGCGCCGCGGCGCGTGAGCCGAGGCATTCGCCCCCAACCGCAACATCGACCAGGCGGCCGACCCCCAAGGGTCGGCCGCCTGTCGTTTGACCCCGACCCGCTCGCTTTCGCGCGCCGCGACCGTGAGGCAGCGCTCGTCGGGCTGCGGGAAGCGTGGAGCGAGAAGAAAAGGGAGAAGAAAAGGTGGGAGAAGAAAAGGTGGCTGGAACCGATTTTCTGGAGAATCGGGGGTTTTGGGCTGTGCGTGGGGTTTTTGGGGGGGGCGGGGCGGGTTGGCGTGGGGCCGGGCCGATCGATGGGGGCGTGTCCGGCCGGCCGGCGTCGGCGGGGCGGCCACCGGCGACGCGGCGTATCTCGACCATGCCCGCACCATCGCCAACGAAGGGATCGCCAGTCTCTGGTACGAGGGGCTGTTCCGGGGTCAGCAGGCCAAGCCCTACTACGAGGCGGTCGATGGCGTCGGCCTGTTCATGGACGGGCTGGTCCGCCTCGACCAGGCGGCCATTCCCGAGCCCGGCGGGGCGGGGCGGGGCTGTTGGGGATCGGAGGGCTGGGGATGCTTCTCGGCCGCCGGCGGCGCTGCACCCCGTAAGGGGACATTCTCAATCCTGTTCGGCACTCAGTTGCATCCGCAGGTCAAACGTACGCGGTGCGATTCGGGCGGCGGGGCGGGGTGAGCGCGGCGGCGGGCTTTGCTAGTCTGTCGGGTATGAGCGAAGCGATGCGGATCAGCGTGATACTTCCCGCGGCCGGTCGGAGCAGGCGGTTCGGCGAGGGCAGGTCGAGCAAGCTCGAGGCGGACCTGGCCGGTCGGGCGGTGCTGGTGCGGGCGGTGGAGTTGTTCAGCGGCCGGCCGGAGGTCGTGCAGATCATTGTCGCCGCGCCGCCGGGGGAGTTGGATGCGTTCAAGTTCAAGTGGGGGGATAAGCTGGGGTTTCTTGGCGCGACGATCGTGGCCGGGGGGACGGTGGAGCGCTGGGAGACGGTGCGTAATGCGCTGGCGGTGGTGGCTGAGGATGCGACGCACGTGGCGGTGCACGACGCGGCGCGGCCGCTGGCCGATGGGGCGATGATCGATCGGGTGTTCGCCGCCGCGGCGACGCACGATGCGGTGATCCCGGCGATGGCGGTGAGCCAGACGCTCAAGCGTGTCGAGGCCCAGCCGGTGCAGCGCGACGAGCAGGCCGATCCGCTGGACGCGATCCTCGGCTCGGCGGGCAAGCCGGTGACCGAAGCGTGGCGGGTGGTCGAGACGGTATCGCGCGACGGGTTGTGGGCGGTGCAGACGCCGCAGGTGTTCGAGCGGGCGCTGTTGCAGCGGGCGTACGCGGCGATCGAATCCGGTGCCATCGCGACCGAGGCGATCACCGACGACGCGGGGCTGGTCGAGGCGTTGGGCGAGGAGGTTGTCGTGGTCGAGGGCGATGCATTGAACCTGAAGGTCACGCGGCCGGACGACCTGAAGCTGGCCGGGGCGATTGTTCAGGTGCGTCGTGGCAAGGCGGCGGGCGCGCTGGGGCCCAAGCGAAAGTTCCCCACGTGGGCTGAATCAGACGAGTATTGAGCGGCGTCTTTACCTGCCGAGGGCCAGTTGGAAAGGGTTGTGGACCGCGCCCATGAGTAGCGAATCGGATACATCGGTGGCTGCCCTTCACGCTGAGGCCGAGGTGCCGACTGACCCCTCGCCGCTGACGCCCGACCCGATGAACAAGCCGCGGCCTGCCTACGCGGGCCCGGGCGATCCGACCGATTCGCACGCGCCGATCGACGAGGCCAAGGCGGTTGAGCGGCGTGCTCGGCGCAGCGGCCACCAGTGGCTGCCGTACGGCCCGCCGATCCGCGGCATCGCGATCGTCGCGATCCTCATGGGCCACACCTTCGACATGGCGATGTTCGCCGATCAGCTCAGCTACGGTTGGCGGTGCGTGGCGATCAGCTTCGATGCGCTGTTCCGCTGGTCGGTGCCGGCGTTCATCATGATCTCGGGCGCGATTCTCGCCGTGCCCCGGCCGGGCAAGAGTGTGCTGGGCTTTTACCACAAGCGTCTGGGGCGCATCGGTCTGCCGATCGTGTTCTGGTCGGCGTTTTTCATGTGGTTCGACGTGGAGGTGCTCGGCTGGACCGCGACCTGGGGCGGCTCGGTGGACAACCTGCTCGCGGGCCGGCCGTATGGGCACATGTTCTTCATCTTCCGATTCGTCGGGCTGTACGCGCTGGCGCCGGCGGTGCAGTGGGTGAACGCCAACACCAGCCGCAAACAGTTCGCCGCGCTGACCGCGGGGCTGTTCATCGCCGTGGCGATCGATTCGTACCTCATGCACTCGGCCGGCAAGGAGCGCGGGGCGATCATCGGCACGTTTTACTTCTTGCCTTACTTCATGGCCGGATACCTGCTTCGCACGGCGTACCTGTCGAAGCGCGGCATCGCGATCGCGTTGGGCGTCTGGGCCGCGGCGACCGCGGCGCTGGTGCTGACCACGGTGTTTGGCGTCAGCCCGTGGGACTCATCGATGAAGCCGCCGTCGTCGGCGTTTGTGATGTGGGACCACGTCAGCCCGATCCGGGTGGTGATCGGCATCAGCATGTGGCTGGTGTTGATCACGGTGCTGCGCGGCCCGCGGCTGGAGCGGCCGTTCTTCCAGTTCATGTCACACGCCATCGCGCCCGCGGCGTTCGGGTTGTATCTGATCCATCCGCTGTTCCGCGATGGGCTACATTTCCTGGGCATCACCGCGGTACACCCGACGCTATGGGTGGGCGTGCCGCTGACCATGACCGCG
Organism: uncultured Planctomycetaceae bacterium; assembly: GCA_964620345.1. Lineage (GTDB taxonomy): Bacteria > Planctomycetota > Phycisphaerae > Phycisphaerales > Zrk34 > CAZUHK01. The sequence goes on along the minus strand of CAZUHK010000131.1, from coordinate 5,886 downwards.
ATCATCGTCTGGACGATCGCGCTGACCCTGCTGCTGATGAAGATTCCGTATGTGCGCAAGATTGTGGTGTAGTTGGTTTTTGCGATCGGCGCCGGCCGGGGTGGTCGTGTGCGCGGTGTTGTTGTCGGCCGCGCCGGCGGTGGCCGATGATGAAGGCCCGGGCGAGGCGGTGTCCGACGCCGAAGCGCCGCAGACGCCGGGCCTGCACCACCTGGCGTACCAGACACAGGTCGAGAGCCAGCCACGTGAGATGACGTACGGGCTGTATCTGCCGCACGATTACGACAAGCAGGTCGAGGCCGGGCGCAAGCTGCCGCTGGTGGTGTATCTCTGCGGCGCCGGGGCGCGGGGTCACGAGCGGCGGCGGCTGTTCTACAACGGCCCGCTGGCGGAGATGCGTAAAGTCCCTCACCTCGAGCCGCACATCCGCTTCATGGTCCTCGCCCCGCAGTGCCCGCGCAAACACCGCTGGGAATCCGAGGCGATGGGGCGGTACGTCAACGAAGTCACCCGGCGGGTGATCGACAAGTGGCCGGTCGCCCCCGACCGCGTGCACCTGCTGGGCATGAGCATGGGCGGCGAAGGCGTGTGGCACACCGCGCCGCTGGCGCCGGAGCTTTACGCGACGGTCACCGCCGTGGGCGGGCGCAAGCACGAGCCGGACAAGGTTGCCACGGCGCTGAAGGACAAGACGGTGTGGATCGTCACCGGCTCGGCCGATCGGGACTTCGCGACCGGCTCGCGCGTGATGGCCGCGGCGCTGGAGCACGTCGGCGCCGACGTACACCTGACCGAGCTGCCGGGCTACGGTCACAACATCTGGCGACTGCTGTTCAACAAGACCCAGTTCTACGACTGGCTGATGCTGCACCGCCGCGACCGCGAGCCGCCGGCGGTGCGCCCCACCGGCAAGCAACTGGTCGGCATCGCGAAGATGCCCCCGCCCGACCCGGCCTACGAACGGTTCATTGAAGACCTGCAGGAGCAATTCCACACCTTCCGGCCGTACTGGTTCGTCGAGAACTGCGCCAAGCGTCGCGGCGTGGGCTTGCGGGAATCGCTGGGCGGGCGCGAGAACGTCTTCGTCACACACCCGATCAACAAAGTCATGCCCTGCCGGCTGAATACCACGGCTAAGATTCCCGATGACAAGCGCACGACGCTGTTGCTGGAGGTGGGCCACGGCGAGAAGCAGGACTGGAAACTTGAAGTGTTTATCGACAACACGCGCGTCTTCGCCGAGCGGATCGGCAACCGCCGCGAGGCCGAAGCCGGCTGGCGTTCGATCGCGATCGACCTCACGCCCTACGCCGGTCAAGCCGTGTTCATCGAGCTGCTCAACGGCGCCCACCGCTGGCGGGACGAGCAGGCGCGGTGGGGCCGAATCGAGATCGTCAGTGAGTAAGATTTTGTTACAGATCGCGATCGGGCTGGCGGTGCTGGGCTCGCTGGACGCGCCGGCGTGGGCCGAGCATCCGCCGGGCGTGGCGGATGCGGCGGACGATGCGCGGCCGCCGATGAGCCCCGGCTGGCATCACCTGGCGTTCGACACCGAGGTCGACGGCAAGCCGCTGCGGATGACCTACGCGATCTACCTGCCGCCGCAGGTCGAACAGAAGGACGCCAAGCTGCCGATGGCCGTGTTCCTCGTCGGCGGCGGGGAGCTGGGCAACACGCTCGACCGGGCGCTGGCGGTCGGCCCCGGGCGGTACGTCAGCGGCAACCCGGCGTTTCGCAAGACGGTCGACTTCATCCTGCTGATCCCCCAATGCCCGCGCGGCATGCGCTGGGAACATCCGGGGATGGATCAGTTCGTCGTGGAAACGACCAAACGGGCGATGGCCAAGTGGCCGGTCGACGAAAGCCGCGTGTACCTGACGGGCCTGAGCCACGGCGGCGGCGGGTGCTGGTACGCCGCTCGGGCCGACCCCAAGCTCTGGGCGGTGGTCTCGCCGATGTGCCCCTACGCCACCGAGCCGCAGCGGACCGCGAAGCTGCTCAAGCAAGCGGACGTGACGGTGTGGATCTGCGTGGGCGGCTCCGACGGCGCGTTCACACAGGCCGCTCACACCATGCACGAGGCGTTCATGGAAGCCGGCGTCGATGCACGACTCACCGTGGTGCCGGGCATGGGCCACGGCGTGTGGGGGCGCTTTTACAGCAAGCCCGAATACTGGGACTGGCTCAAGCAGCACAGCCGCAAGGCGCGGCCCGGCGGCAGCGGTGAGGAGGGCCTGGCCATCGCCGGGGCCCAGCCGCCGGACAAGGTGGCGGCCCGGTTCGACGAGGCGCTCGAGCTGTCCTTCAGCTTCTTCCGTCCGCACTGGCAGATCGGCAACTGCGGCGCCTCGTCGGCCGTCGGTCGCCACGCGAAGCTCGGGGCGTTCGAGAACGTCTTCGTCACACGCCCGCGAGCCGAGGCGATGCCATGTCGGCTGATGACCACCTGGCCGATCGACCAGCCGAACATGAAGCTGGTGCTCCGCGTGGCCCATCGCGAGGGCGAGGCGTGGCAGCTTCGCATTCAGATCGACCACGAGCAGGTGCACAAGAGCATCGTCGACGCCCAGCACACCGACGATGGCTGGAAGCAGGTGGAGATCGACCTGGAGCCCTGGGCCGGGGATAAGGCGTACATCGAGGTGTTCAACGACGCCCACGGCGACGGCGCCAGCCACGCGGTGTGGGGCCGGATCGACATCGTCGCGGCCGAGCCGGACCGCTGAGCGCGGCAAGCGCGGGTGATGGGGGCTAAGATCGGGCAATCGCCCATCGAGGAGATCGCCGATGCGCCCGATGATGATCGCCGTGCTATGCCTGCTCGCCACCGCGCCGGTCGCGTGTACGTCCAACCCCGCGCTCACCCGCCAGCAGGTGGTGACCTACGAACGCGCCGGCACGCACGAGGCCGCGTTCGAGCGGTCGGCCACGCAGTGGATCGACATGCGCATGAGCTACCTGCTCTACCTGCCGCCGGGCTACGACGCCCCGGCCAACGCCGGCAAACGCTGGCCGATTCTCTTCATGCTCCACGGCATTGGCGAGAACGGGACCGATCACAAGAAGCTGCTGAAGTACGGCCCGGCGCGGCTGATCGAACAAGGCCGCGACCTTCCCTTCATCGTTGTCACGCCCCAGCACCCCGGCGGCGCGTCGCAGTTCGGCAAGATCTGGAACCTCGAGCTGACCACTGCGTTGATGTACGACGTGATCGACCGCTACCGCGTGGACCGGGATCGGGTGTACCTGACCGGCGTGAGCAGCGGGGGGCTGGCGACGTGGGCGATCGCCGCGAACCAGCCGCACCTGTTCGCCGCGATCGCGCCCGTGGCCAGTTGGGGCTATGTCGACGAAGTGAAGCGCATCAGCCACGTGCCGGTGTGGGCGTTTCACGGTGGCAACGACATCTTCGTGCCCGTCGGCTCGGTCCAGCCGCTGATCGACGCGCACCGCGCCGCCGGCGGCGAGGCCAAGCTCACCGTCTACAAAGGCGTCGGGCATGAGGCATGGGAGAAGGCGTACCCCGACGCGGCGCTGTACGACTGGTTTCTCGAACACCAGCGCCGGCCGACGCCGTGATGAGCCGCGGGCGGTCGCACCGTCGGCCCGCACGCGCCCAGCGCCACGGCCAACGCCATCATCGAAATCAAACGCATCACGCCTCGCCCCGCTTTCGCAGTTCCCGCTGCTGATACACCGTCGCCACGCTCTGCCCCAGCCGCGGCTTGTGCCGGCCCAGCCAGATCACGACCGCCCAGCACACCAGCCCACCCGACACCGCGAGCAGGCCCAGGCCCACCGCCGCGCCGGGGTAAGCGCTGTTCATCGCCGGATCGGCCTGCACCAGCCACGCCGCCTGCCCCGAACCCACTCTCGTGAGCGCCGGCAACGCCACGAACACCACCACCAGCTTCACCTGCATCCACCGCATCCGCAGCAGCACCGTGCCATGTACGATCACCAGCAGCGCGCCCAGCAGCGCCGCGGCGACCGCCGCGGGCATCACCAGCCAGTCCAGCACGCGGCCGATCGCCAGCGCTTGCGTGACGATCGCCCGATGATCCGCGGGCATCGACGCGAACATGAGGATGGCGGCCGCCGTGCCCCCGAAGCCGACCGCGACGGCCAGCACCTTGGGAATCAACAACCATGGGCGGACACCCCGGCCGGGCTTGCGGCCGTGGATGTTCGTGCGTTCGGCCATGGCCCCAGTGTAACGCGCCTGCATTCAGCGCCGCGGCTTGGCTGCGCTCGCCCGTCGCCGGGCCGCGGGCTAAACTCTGGCCCATGTTGATTTCCCTGCAATGGCTCAACCAGTATCTCGACCGCTCCATCGACGCCGATCAGGCCGATGCGCTGCTCACCGCCGCGGGTTTTCCGCTGGACGGGCGCGAGCCGGCCGCCGATGACATCGTGCTCGACGTGGAAGTGACCAGCAACCGCCCCGACTGCCTGTCGCACGTGGGTGTGGCGCGCGAGGTCGCCGCCGCGTCGGGCCGCACACTCCAGCGGCCGACAATCGACATCGACCCCGCCGGGCCGGACGTCAACGAACTCACGAGCGTCGACAATCAGGCGGCCGACCTGTGCCCGCTGTACACCGCCCGCGTGATCCGCGGCGTGAAGATCGGCCCCAGCCCGCGGTGGCTTGCCCGCGAGCTCGAAGCGATCGGCCTGCGCCCGGTGAACAACGTGGTCGACATCACCAACTTCGTCCTGCACGAGCTGGGCCAGCCGCTGCACGCGTTCGACATGCACAAGCTCGCCGGCCGGCGCATCGTCGTTCGCCGCGCCACCGCGGGCGAGCCGTTCACCGCGATCGACGGGACGAAGCACAAGCTGGCCGAGACGATGCTGGTCATCGCCGATCAATCCGGTCCCGTCGCGGTCGCCGGGGTGATGGGCGGGCGGGACAGCGAGGTCGGCGACCCGACGACCGACATCCTGCTCGAGTCGGCCCGGTTCGATCCACTGAGCGTGCGCACCACCAGCCGGACGCTGAAGCTGGCCAGCGATTCGAGCTATCGCTTTGAGCGCGGGGTCGATCCGGCGGGCGTGGATCGCGCCAGCCGACGCGCCGCCCAGCTCATCGTTGAACTGGCCGGGGGCGAGCTGGCCTCGGGCGTGATCGCCCAAGGCGAATCGCCGGCCGAGCCGCGCGTGGTGGCGATGCGCGTCGATCGCTGCCGCGACCTGCTGGGCCACGACGTGCCGGTCGAGGGGATGATCGAAAAGCTCGCGGGCCTGGAGCTGGCGCCGACGCACGACGGGGGCGACACGATCCGCTGCACCATCCCGCCGCACCGGCTGGACCTGCATCGCGAGGCCGACCTGATCGAAGAGGTCGCGCGCACCGCGGGGTACGATGCGATCCCCGTGAAGCCGAAGATGGCGCTGACGGTGCGCCCGCCTCAGCCGCTGGTGCTGGCGCGGCGCGCGGTCGATCGTGTGCTGGTGGCGCACGGTTTTCACGAGACGATCACGTTCAGCAACATCGCGCCCGACGCCGCGTCGGCGTTCGTCGCATCCGGTGACGAGCTGATCGCCCTGGCGGACGCCCGCGCCGCGGCCCCGGCGCTGCGGCCGAGCGTGCTGCCCTCGCTGCTAGCGGTGCGCAAGACCAACCAGGACGCGCACAACACCCAGGTGAAGCTCTACGAGATCGCCCGGGCGTTCACGCAACGCGGCGGCGCGTATCACGAGCAACGCCAGCTCGCGCTGCTGGCCGATGCGCAGGACGAGGCATCGCTGCGCGGTCTGCGCGGCACGATCGAAGAGCTGCTCGACACGCTAGGCGTCGATGCGACGGATCAGCCGACCGATGACGCGCCGCGCTGGGCCGCGGCCGCGGGGCTGATCGTCGCGGCCGATCAACCCGACAAGGTG
>CAZUHK010000130.1:0-9631 GCA_964620345.1 uncultured Planctomycetaceae bacterium | reverse complement strand
GCTCGATGGCCAGCCGCACGTCCGGGGCCGCGGCCCGCTCGCGCAGCGATGCGACCGCCGCCGGGTCGTCCAGCCGATTCAACCCCCCCCTCGCCGCCGCGCGCACCAGCGCTTCGTTCTCAGCCAGCCAATCCGGACTCAACATCGCCATGGGGGCCATGGTAGTGCGGTGGCTGAAGAAGCGCCGATCGTTCGACATCATGCTCGGTCACCGCGAAGGTCGCCGGCCCAGCCAGACGATGGCGAGCGAGCGAGCCGAGCGATTCGACAAACGCCACGATGGTTTGCCCGCGATGCTGCGATTGCCAGCCGGCCATCACGGTCGCATCGACCGCCACGCCACCGGTGGGGCGGCGCGGGTGTGTTCGGTTGCGATGCCTTTGGCCACCGCCCAGTTCGCCGCCGCTCGCCGCAGGGGTTCGTGGCCGCAGTTGAGCATCGCCGCCGCAGCCGCCGGGTCGTCGCTGCGCTTGAGGTAGGCCACGATCGTGTCGGTCATGTCATCCCGGCCCAGTGCGATCAGCGCCAGCACGGCGTTCGTGGCGGCGGGTCCGGCGGCCTTCATCGCTTCGCCGAGCACTTGCGCGGTGGTGGCCCAGTCGTCCAGCAACGGCTTGGCCCGTCGACTGGCGATGTGATGGTTCACGCGCGTCGCCGCGTTGTCGCCCGGCGTCCAGTTGAGTTCGTCCAGAGCCGCGGCGGCGTACGGGCCGACGTGCCAGTCGGCCAAACGATCGACCAGGGGCTTGATGGCGGCCGCGGCTTCGAGGTCGCCCAGGGTGGCGGCCACGGCGGCGCGCACGCTCGAATTGGGATCGTCCAGCGCGCCGATCAGCGCCTCGGTGGCGTCGGCGGCTTTGAGCGCGCCCAGCGATTCGGCGGCGCTGGTGCGCACCAGCCAGTGCGGGTCGTTCAGGGCGTGGGTCAGCGCCGTGATGGCCGCGGCGTCGGCTCCCGTGGCGCCCAGCGCCTTGGCCGCGAGGATCCGCACGCCGTAGCCGTCGTCCTCGAGTCGCGCGATCAGCGCCTGCTGCGCTCGCGGGTCGCCGATCTCGCCCAGGGCTTCGACGATGAAGTGGCGCAGCTCACCGTTGGTCGGATCGGCCAGCGCTTCCAGCAGCATCGGCGTGGCGCGGGTGTGGCCGATGCGGCCCATCGTCTGGATGACCTGTTGTCGCACACCCATGTCGTCGTGTTCGATCAGCATCGCCAGCTCGTCGAGGGCCTGCGGGTCGGCCAAGTGACCGAGGTTCGTCACGTGGCGTTCGGCGGCATTGCGGTTGGGCATGCCGTGCTGGAAGTGATCGCGGATGCTGCGTTCGATGCGTTCGCGGGCCTGCTCGCCACCGACGCGGGCGATGTTCTGCATCGCGATGAACCCGCGCCAGCCGGCGTTGTCGATCGCCTCGATCAACTGGCCCCGGTTGTCTGTCACGCCGATCTTCAGCATCGCGTCGATCACGTCGCGCCGAAATCGCTCGTCGTCGTGCTTGAGCAGCGGCCAAAGTTCGCCCAGCAGATCGCGATGCCCCAGCGCGCCGGCGGCGTTGACCAGGCAGTGGCGCGGCACCGTCGGCTCGCCCGCCTGCCGGCGCTTGGCGTGGGTGGTCAGGCGATCGCGGATGAGTGCGACCGCGCGTGGATCATCCAACCGGCCGATCGCGCCAGCCAGCGCGCACATGCGTTTGGCGATCCGCTCGCGCCGATCCGCACGGCGGCGGTCGTTGGGTTCGTCAAGGTTCGCCAGTTCCTCGACGGCGCGCCGCAGTTGGGTCCGCAGGCGATCGAACAGCGTGTCGGGGTTCAGCAGCTTCCACGCGCGATCGACGCCGCTCCGTTCGCGTGCGGCCTCGCCCAGCGATTCGTGCGGCTCCCACGCGGCCAGGATGTGCATCACGCCCAGCAGCGTCGGGCCGTCCAGGCAGGGCTTGGGGAGGTATGGGTCGATGTGTTTGTCGGTCCATCGGCCGGCCCAGCCGAAGTCGCCCAGGGCGTGTGCGGTGGCCATCACCGCCTGCACCGCCGGGCCGTCGACGGCCTCCAGCAGCCGCCGGCGGGGCTGATCGTCCGTCGGCTGCGTCCAACGCGGCAGGGCGTGGCCGAACGCGGGGGTCGCGTCGTCCGGCTGCGCGGCGAAGCGCAGCGTGCGCTGCGGGTCGCCGAAGCGCATCTGCAACTGCCAGGTGCTGCGCACGTCGGCGGTCTTGACGAAGATTTCGTTCCACCCGCGACGCAGGCGCACCGTCGGCCAGTCGTGGTAGATATCCTTTTCGATCAGCGCGGTCTTCGCGTGCGCTGCGCGGCCCAGGCCACCGGGGGTCGATCCGCTGGCGGCCGGCCAGACGATGCTGCGCTTGTTGACGAAGCGCTGCGCGGTCGTCCGCAGCACTTCCCGGCCGTTGACGCGCAGCGTGACCGCGTCGTTGTGGCTCATGGCGATCGGATACTGCCCGCCGGTGGCGCTGTGGACGTATGCCACGGCGTAGGCGACGGCCGGCTTGGGTGCGTCGGGGAAGATGTCGCGCAGCTTCACGAAGCCGTAGGCATCGGCGCCGGCGAGGCGCCAGCCGATGCGGTTGCCGTCACCGTCGTCGTAGGTCGCGTCGAAGTCGATCTCGCGTTCAGCCCGGGCCGGCGGATAGCTGGTGCGTGAGAACCGCCGCTCCAGTTGATCGCGGCCCCAGCGAAAGCGCTGCCAATGCATGTCCAGCCAGGTCTGCTTGCCGGCGTCGGTGCGCATCCAGTGGGGCGCGGCGACGTAGCCGGTCTCGGTGTATTGCTGACCGGTGCGCTGAACAAAGGGTCCGAGCACGCGCCAGGTGTGCACGGTGCGGGCGCGAAGCGCGTGGGGCGCCGGTTGGTGCAGTGTGGCGGTGAGCACGCCGCTTCGCACGTGCGCGTTGAGCACATCGTCGCCGGTGATCCGCCCGTCCCGCCCGACGATCCAGGTACTGGGCAACTGCTGGATGTCCAGGTGCTGGACCAGCTCGTCGCGCCAGCCGGCTTCGGGGCGCGTGTGAATCCAGCCGGACAATTGCTCTTGCATCATCGGTCGGGCCTCGTCGAGCGATGCGTCGAGGTTCACGCCGATCACCACCAGGTCTTCGTGCTCCGATGGATCGAGGCCGGAGTAGCGCGGCTCGTGCCGCCAGCCGCTCTGCTGGTTGGGCAGGGCGTTGAACGCGCGCATCGAGGCGGCGTCCCAGAAGCAGATCACCGCGACCCTGTCGTTGAGGTCATCCGGGAGCTTCATCGCCGGGCCATCGATCGGATTGAGATCGGCCGTGAGTGTTTCGCCGCGGTCGACGTGGCGATCCAGCACGTAGCGCAGGTAGCTGCGCACACGGGGCGATTGGGTGTGGTCGGCCGCGAGGAGATCGGCCGAGGCCTGGATGGTCGCGTCGTCGCCCGCGGCCACGGCCAGGGCGTTGGCCAGGATCAGCGCCGACCGCGCCGCCTGGGTCTGGGCGTAGCGCTTGACGAATGCATCGATCGCATCAGCCGCGGTTGGGTTGGCGTCGGTGGCCTGGGCGCTGCGCCGGTCGGTCAGCACGTAATCGGCCAGCAACCGCGCCGCTGCGCCCTGATCGTCTGCACCGTCGGTGATCGCCTCGGCCAGTCGGTGTGCCGCGGTGCGGTGTTCGGCGTCGCGTGTTTTGACCCACAGGACGCGCCGGGCGACCAGCATCGCGTTGCGCACGCTTTGAAGCGCCGGGGCATCGGGGTGCTGCTCAATCAGCGTTTGACCCAGCGCCAGCGCCGCTTGGGCGTGAATGAGTTTGGCTTCCGCGGCCGGGGTCGAGCGCATCGCTTCGACCAGCGCGCGCAGCTTCGCCATCGGTTTGCCGTCGATCCCCCCGGTCGTCCACGTGCCCGGGGCGAACGGCCCGGCGCCGGCGTACACGAGAAACTCCCCGGTCAGGTAGTGATGCACCGCATCGCCCAGCGTCTCGTGCCAGAGCAGGTCGCCGGTGGTCCGCTGGGTGAGGTTCTTGTAGCTTCCGATCGCCGTGTCCGGCTTCTTGCCGTACCAGCCGACCAGGCCCTTGAGGTGTCGCACCCGGCCGTTGGGATCGACGATCAGCACCGAAGGCAGGCGGTCCACGCCGTACGTCCACGCGGTCGGGTCGTTCAGTCCCCGTCCGCTGTAGGTCTGAATCCACGGCAGGTCGTGGGTTTTGACGAACCGGACGAGGTTCGCCCGGTCTTCGTCGAGACTGACGCCGACGATTTCGAGCAGGTCGCGGTGCTTTTCGTAGAAGGCCTTGAGGGTCTTCAGGTCGGCGGTGGAGCGTTGATCATCGCTGGCCCAGAAGTGGAGGATGGTGGTCTTGCCCAGCAGGTCGCGCGGCGCGTGCAGGACGCTGCCGTCCAGCCGGCGGAGCGTGGCGTTGAACGTGCGGCCGGCCAGGTTGTAGTCGGTGGAGCGACGCAGGAAGCCGATTACGCCGGGCTGATCGGCGTATTCCGGGCGCCGGCGCAGTTCGGTGGTCAGCACGTTGACCAGCGGCCGTTCGCCCGCGGCCTCGGCGAGCGTCGCGGCGTACATCAGCGCCTTGGCCCCGGCCGGCTCGAACTGATACGCCCCGATTGAGTCCATCACGATCCGGCGCAGCGTCGCACTGTCCGGCTCGGTCGTGCGGATCCGATCGCGCTGCAGCACCAGGTCGGCCTCGAGCTTCGCCGCCAGCGGGGCGCGGGCCTGCTTGATCTGATCGGCGGTCTTCAGCAGCAGGCGATACGTCGGCACGTCGGCCTCCAGGTTCATCCGCGCCTGAAGCGCCGCGAGCATGATGCTGCGGATCTTGTACACGTCCGGCGCCTCGGCGTGCTCGGCCAGGTAGCCCCGGGCGGCGCGGATGACTTGGCTGTACCGGCGAACCTTTTGCGCGTGGCCCTCGCGGCCCGGTGGCGAGTTCAATCCCTCGGCCAGCTCGGCAAGCACATGCGCCGGCACCGGCTCGGCGGCGGGCTCGGCCGCGGCCGGCTGCCAAGCCGACCCCGCGATCATCAACAGAAGCACGACGATGGCCGCGAGGGGCGCCATGCCTCGGCGGCATTGCCGCAAGGCGTGTGGGCGACGGTGATCGGCGTTGGCCGCCTTGCCCCCGGGGGCAGCGTGGGGCGCGGGGTGGCGGCGGCGCCGGCGCATGACGTTGACTACCGTTGATAGGCCGGCACGAAGTGAGAGGGTGCACCCAGCACGATGACCGCCATGGCCGTGGTGTACTCGTCCTGTTTGCCCTTGGTCGAGCCGTCCGGCTCCAGCCGGGCCAGCAGTGCGTTGCGAATCTGCGGATACCATTGGGCGAATTCCTGCGGATCGTGGCGATACATGACCTGGATGGCGTAGTAGTGGGCGTAGGCGTAGTGCCCGGTCTTGTGAAACTTCTCCTCGGGCTGACCCAGCATGTATTTCACGCCGCCGGTCACCGGCTCCGAGTCATACTCGCCGCACATCATCATGGCGGTGATGGCCGCGGCCGACCGGGCGAACCCCGGGGCGCTGTAGGGCCGGGGCTGATAGTTGAACCCGCCGGTGGCCGGGTCGTAGCACATGGTGATGTAACGGATGGCTTGATCGATCGTCTGGTCGGGCACGAGGATGCCGGCCTGCTTGGCCGAGGCCAGGGCGACCAGTTGCATCGCGGTGACCGAGATGTCCGCATCCTGCGGGCGGGGGTAGTACCGCCAGCCGCCTTCCTGGTTCTGAGCGTGGAGGATCAGCTTCACCGCCTGCTTCAGCGCGTCCTTGACCTGATCATCCCGGTCGGTCATGCCCCAGACTTCCGACAGCGCCAGCGTCGCCAGGCCGTGGGCGTACATGCTCGAGCCGAGGTAGCCCACCTGGTCGGGGCTGTTGAGCAGGTAGTCGATGCCGCGGTCGATCGTCTTGCCGTACTTGCCCTCGCCCGGCAGGTGGCCGTTGACCATGTAGGCGATCAGGGCCAGGGCGGTGTTGGCCACGGGGTTCTTCTGGGCCCAGTGGCCGTCGGGCTGCTGGGCCGCGGCGAGGTAGGCCAGAGACCGGTCGATCGCCGCCACGGTCCGCCGGTCGAAATAGGCCGGGCCGGCGAGGTCGGCCTCCTGGGCGATCGCCGGTTGCAGCGGCGCGATCAGCCACACCGCCAGCAGCATCACCAGGATCGGGCGTTGGATGCGTTTCATGCCGAGTCTCGCTTGCCTCATGGGGTGTCGTCTCATCAGTTTATCCTCCGGCCATGGGCTATTCCGCCAGCGACCGGTAGTAGGCCTTGAGCGCGGCACGGTATTCCAGGGGCAGCTCGCGGGCGAAGTTCTCGCTGAGCGCTGCGCGCTCGCGGGCGTTGAGCGGCTCCCAGGTCGATCGGCTGATCTTCAGCCCGTGCTGCGGTCCGACCGGGGCCTCGCCGAAGATGCGCACCGCCTCCATGGGCGACGCGGCGCTGATGTCCCAACTGTCGCCCCCGCCGCCCTGGGCTTCGGCGAACACGTCGTCCAGCAGTTGCACGAGCGTGCCCACCAGTTCGCCGATCACGATGCGAAGCTGCTTCTCCGCTTCACGCTGGTGGGCCAGGGCCTCGTCGCGGCGTGTGTTCTTCAAATCGATCGTCGCCTCGCCCATCTGCCCGGCCGCGGCGTTCAGCGCCGCGCCCAGCCCCTCGACCGAAGGCACCCGCTCGTCGGTCGCCACGCTGAACGTCACCCGCTGCAGGTGCTCCTGCTCGCGGGCGGTGAACTTGACCAGGTGTGCTTCGCTGGCCTCACGCGCGCGGTAGCGGATGTGGCGCTGCTGCACGGCGAGCATCATCACCTGCGAGAGGATGTGTACCTCCGCCTCATAGGCCTGCATCCGCTCCATGGCGATGATCTGCTCGACCCGGCCCAGCAGGTCGCTCAACGCCTGGGCCGCGGCGGTCAGCGCCGCCTCGGCCTGACGCTGGTGATGCACCGCGCGGTCCCGGTCGACTTCATCCAGCTTGACCATCGCCAGGCGCATGTGCCCGGCCGCCTCGACGTAGTCCGCCTGGCCGATCTCCATGGTCCGGGCGTAGGCCTCGGTCTCGCCCAGAAGGATGTCCTGCTCGCCCTTGAGTTCGCCGAACCGCTGCTGGGCTTCACGCTCGGTCTGCTCGCGCAGCGCGATCTGTCGGGCCAGCAAGCTCAACAGGTCCGCCTGCTGGGCGCCGAGATACTCCAGCCATTGAGCCACGTAAGCGGCCCGCGCCGCCAGGGCCTGGGCCTGCTGACCGGCGTCGCCCACGCTCTTGGCCGACTGCTCGCGCAGTTGCGTCACCTGCTCGGCCGGGAGTGTTTGGGTCTGGATCAGTTGGGTCATCGACGACCGCGCCTCGGTCATCAGCTCGACGACCAGCGCCGCCTCGGGCACGCCGGCCACCGCCTCGCCCAGCTCGTCCACCGCCGCGGCGACCACGCGCTGGGTTTGCCCGGCGGGGGCGTGCGGCGCTTTGGCCTGAATGTCACGTTGCTCCTGCTCGACGTCCGCCAGGAAGCCCGAGACGTAAGTCATGTCCTCGGCCAGCTCAAGATGCACTTCGACACCCTCGAGCACGTCCACTTTCTGCTCGACGCGCTTGGCGCCCATGCGCAGGGCGGCGATGACCGAACGGCTGTCGCGCAGGGCGTTGTCGGCGTCGCCGGCCTCGAACGCCATGATCGCCGCGCGCACCCTCGCCGCGGCGCGGTTCACCGGCCCCCGGATGGACGGGGTCCACGGGTCGTCGGCCCCAAGCGTGTCGACGAACGATTCGAGGTCCGCCAGCAGGCGGCGCTGGTCGGCCATCAGGCGCTGGTATTCGGGGTCTTCGGGGGCGAGCATCTCGATGCGCCCGATGAAATCGAGCTGGCGATCCTGGGCGACGCGCAGTTGATCCAGCCGCTGGGCCGCGGCCAGCCGTCGGGCCCGAAGCTGCTTGCGGTGGTCGGCTTCTTCCTGCTCGCGCAGCTTCTGCCGCGCCTGCTGCAGGGCATCAAGCGCCGCGGCCTGGGCCCGGCTCGCCGCGTCCGTTTGCTGCTCGGCCAGCGCCCGGCCGGCCTGGCGCATCTTCGCCGGGGCCTGGGGCTGCTCGATCAGCTTGCGCACCCGCGCCAGGCGCACCGCGGCCAGCGGCTGGGCCAGCGGGTGTGTCAGCGCGCGCAGTTCATCCAGCAGCTCGTCCAACTCCTCGGCCAGCGCGGTCTGCGCCGAAGCCGAGCCCGTGGAATCCATCAGTTGGATGTGTTGTTCGGTGATGTCGTCCAGTCGCGTGGCGGTGACTTGCGTGGCGTGGCGCACGCCGGCTTCCAGCAGCAGCACCGCCAGCTTGCGGACGATGTGGCGGATGTCCTGCCGGGCCTGGATGATCTGCGAAGCCGCATCGGTCTGGCCGTCAGCCGCGGCGTCCAGGGTCGCCTTGACCTGGTCGACCCACCGGTGCTCCAGAACCGCGAGGCGCTCGGCCAGGGCCGCGAGGTCCTGGTTGAGCTGCGGGTCGTCCACGCCGTTGGATTCCACGTCGCGGATCAGGTCGCGGAACCCGGCGGACAGTTGGGCCAGGCGATAGGTCACCATGTCCTGCCGGGTGGCTTCCAGCAGCGCCGCCTGGGCCAGTCGTGGCGCGGGATCACCGGCGGGGCGCTGCGCGTTGGCCGGGGTGAGGGCGGCGGCCACGAGGATCACGGTCAACGTCAGCCGGATCGTGCGGTTCATGGCGCCTCCTCTGGCCGGTCCGGGGTGGTCGGGGTCGGGTTGGGGACCGGCGCGCGGGTGGGGGTGGTCAGGGCGTTGAGGTTGCTGTAGGCCTGGCGCTGCTGCTGGTAGACCGGTCGCAGTTGGCCCAGCAGACGCGAGCGCCGGTCGAGCACATCCTGGAGGTATTCATCGCCCGAGACGAACTGCAGCCGCAACGTGCGTGACACGCCGCGCTGCGGCCCGTCGGCCACGGCCCGGTTGTCGGTCACCGCGATGCGGTAGCTCAACAGATCCCCCTCACGCAGGTCCGGCGCCAGCTTCCGCGGGTCGAGGGTGACCTGGTGCGGCCCCTCGTCGTCGCCGGTCAGCGGCAGGTCGTGAGACCGCTGCGGCCCGTCGTTGAGCACGTAAATCAGCCGCGCCGCGGCGACGGCGTGGTCGTCGTCGGTTTCAAACTCGATCGACAACTGCTTGGCCAGCGTCGCCTTGCCACTGGCCCGCGGGTAGCGGATCGCCACGCGCGGCGCCACGTCGGGAATCACCTGCACAAAGTGCAATGCGCTTTGCGTCTGCTGCGGCTGATCGTTCAGCGTCCAATCGAATTCGTACCGATAGCTCAGCGACGCCTCGGCGATCAGCGCGGCGCGCAGGGTCGTGCCCGCCGGGTCGATCTGAACCGGGACCGTCTTGCCATCGGCGGTGATCAGCGACGCGGCGCGGATCGGCCGATCCAGCTCCAGTTCCCACACGACCTGCGTGCCCTCGGGCACTTCGACGTTCAGCTCGCCCACCGGTTCGGGCCGACGCCCGGTGTAATCCGGGTAGTTGAGCGTGACCGCGGCGTGCTCGTCGTAGTGGTAGTGGTTGACCGTTTGGCCCAGCAGCGTGATTTCGACTACGCCCGAGTCCACCAGTCGCCTGCACTCGTCGACGATGTGGTCCGGCGGCCGATGGACCTCG
>CAZUHK010000129.1:0-9727 GCA_964620345.1 uncultured Planctomycetaceae bacterium | reverse complement strand
CGCGGTGACTGAATCGTCGGCGTCATTCGGCCGAAGTAACAGCGTCAGTTGCGCCAGTCCGCGCCGGTCGGTAAACTGCCGCGTCTGGGGGGCTGGCGGACGACACGGCAGAACGTTTTGCGAACGCAGGATACCAAGTGATGCCCAAGCCGAACTTTATCTGCATCGGTGCCCCCAAGGCCGGCACGACGACGCTTTACTACCTGGTCCAGCCCCATCCCGAGGTGTTCGTCACCACGCCCAAGGAGCTGCACTTTTTTAATCGCAACGAGCTTTACCAGAAGGGCATGGACTGGTATCTGAAGCACTTCGAGGGGGCCGAGCGGCATAAGGCGATCGGCGAGTTCAGCGTCACCTACAGCGCGATCAACGCGCGGCCCGACGTGCCGCGGCGGATGGCCGAGCACCTGCCGAACCTGAAGATCATTCTGATGACGCGCGATCCGATCAAGCGCATCGAATCGCACTGGCTGGAGCTGCGGCTGGGCGCGGTCCGCACGAAGCTGCCGTTCAACGAGGCCCTGACCGAAATCCCATCGTTGGTGGACTTCAGCAACTACCACGACACCTACACGCGCTACGCCGAGATCTACGGCCGCGACAACGTGATGGCCATCGTGCTGGAGCAGTTTCAGAAGGATCCGGCGGAAAACCTGCGGCGGGTCTTCGAGTTCCTCGGGGTGGACCCGGACTGGCGCGATGAGCACGCGGTGACCCACCGCAACATCTGGAACCAGAAGATGGAAGACGGCGCGGTGCTGAGCATGGTCCGCGAGGCGCCTGTGTTCACGCACGTCCGCAATGCGATGCCCAAGGGGCTGCGCCAGGGCCTGCGCAAGCTGTTCAAGAAGCCCATACCCGGCCGGCCGATCTGGGATCCGCAGATGTACGAGCAGATCGCCGCGCCGATGCGGGTGCAGGCCGACCGCATGCTCGACGAGCTGGGCCTGCCGCGCGACACGTGGACGCTACAGCCCACCGAGCCGCTGCCCGACCACGCCGGCGGCGGCGCCTGAAGCGGCCGCGGGACCGGTGATGAAAATGCTCTTCCTGGCAACCGTCACCCGACTCGACGGGTGACGCCCGAAGCGATTGAACATCGCGCGGGCGGCGGTCCGGCGTGCGGCGCCGGCGGCCGAAAAGGCCGTCAAGCGTCGGGCGGGTCGGCCCGATATACTCCAAGCGAGCCGGCCCGCGCCGCTGCGGAGCCCGCGCCTCACCGTCGCGATCAGGGAGACCCGAACAATGCGCATCACCATGGTCGGCACCGGCTACGTGGGACTGGTCACCGGCACGTGCTTTGCCAACACCGGCAACGACGTGACGTGCCTGGACATCGACCGGGCGAAGATCGACAAGCTCAACGCGGGCATCAGCCCGATCTACGAGCCGGGCCTGGACGCGATGATCCAGCGCAACACCAAGGCCGACCGCCTGCGCTTCACGACCGACCAGAAGTCGGCGTACGAGTCGGCCGAGGCGATCTTCATCTGCGTGGGCACGCCGCCGGACGAGTCGGGCCACGCCGATCTGAAGTTCATTTTCCAGGTCGCCGCGGACATCGGCCGGCACCTCGACGCGGCGCCGGGTCCGCACGGCGGGGCCGACCCGGCCGACGATGAGCAGCCCAAGATCATCGTCGTCAAGTCGACCGTGCCGGTGGGCACCAACCGCCGCGTGCAACGCGAGATCGCCAAGCACACCGACAAGCCGTTTTGCATGGCGTCCAACCCCGAGTTCATGAAGGAAGGCGACGCGATCCACGACTTCATGCACCCCGACCGCGTGGTGCTGGGCGCCGATGACAAGCCCACCGGGGATCGGCTTCGCGACCTGTACGAGCCGTTCGTCCGCCAGGGCAACCCGATCTTCATCATGGATATCGCCTCGGCGGAGATGGTCAAGTACGCCAGCAACACGATGCTGGCGACGAAGATCAGCTTCATCAACGAGATCGCCAACCTGTGCGAGGCCTACGGGGCGGACATCGACGAGGTCCGCCGGGGCATGTGCTCGGACAAGCGCATCGGCAACCAGTTCCTCTACCCGGGCCTGGGCTACGGCGGCAGTTGCTTTCCCAAGGACGTCAAGGCGTGCATCAGCATGGGCGAGCGGTCGGCCACGCCGGCCAACCTGCTCTCGGCGGTGCATCAGGTCAACCAGGCCCAGCGGTTCGTGTTCGTCAAGAAGATCATGGACCACTTCGCCGGCGACGTCGCGGGCAAGCGGTTGGCCTTCTGGGGCATCGCGTTCAAGCCCGGGACCGATGACATCCGCGAGGCCCCGGCGATCACCGTGATGAAGCACCTGCTGGATCACGGCGCGACGGTGGCGGCGTTCGACGAGGTCGCGGCCGACAACTGCCGCGCGGCGCTGGGCGATCGGGTCGAGCTGGCCGGGGACATGATGGCCCCGCTCGATGGCGCCCACGCCCTGGTGATCTGCACCAACTGGGGCGAGTTCCTGCACCCGGACTTCGAGGAGATGAAGCAGCGCATGGCCCAGCCGGTGGTTTTTGACGGGCGGAACCTGTATCGTCCGCAGACAATGACCGAGTTGGGGTTCACGTATTACTCCGTGGGTCGAAGGCCCCTGAACGCGCCGCTTCCGGCCGACGCGCCGGTCGCCGGCCACTAAGCCCGCCGGCCCGGCGGCCCGAGGCAACCGGTGGACCAATCGCAGACGACCACACCTCCAGGCCAGCACGCCGGCACCCGGTCCCGGTCCCGCGCCATAAGCGGCTTGGATGCGTGGATGGCGGCCAACCCCTGGCACGTGCGTATCGCGCCGCTGATGGTGTACATCCTCATCCTCGCGCTCATCGGGGCGCTGCGCGATTGGCAGCCGTGGACGTATCCGCTGGTCTACACCGCGCAGTGCGGGCTGGTGGTGTGGCTGCTGTGGCGGTATCGCCGCATGCTGCCGGAGCTGAGCGCGACGTTCACCTTCTCCGCGGCCGTGGTCGGCAGCGTGGTGTTCGTGGTGTGGATGGGCCTGGGCTTCGGGATGATCGCGTGGTTCCCCCGAGCGTTCGGCGGCGAGCGGGGCTACAACTTCTTCGCGGAAATGAGCGAGCCGCTGGCCTGGACGACCCTGTCACTGCGGCTGCTGGGCATGTCGATCGTGGTGCCGCTGTTCGAGGAGCTGTTCCATCGCTCGTGCACGCTGCGGAGTTTTCACAGCTTCCGCCGCACCGCGGTGGGCGGGATGAACCTGCTGCAGGACATGCCGGTGCTGGACGACCTGCTCCGCAACACGGACCTGGCCCGCCGCGCCGGCCGGCATGACGGGGTGTTCGCCGGCGAGTTTCACCGCTGGCCGCTGGGGTCGATTTCGCTTTGGGCGATGTTCGCCTCGAGCTTCATCTTCATGCTCGCCCACGGCGTGCGGGACTGGCCGGCCTGCCTGTTCTGCGGGTTCGCCTATTGCGGGCTGGTGTGGTGGACCAACCGCGGCGACCGCAAGCTGGGCCTGGGCCCGGCCATCTGGGCCCACGGCATCACCAACGCGCAAATCTGGCTGTACACCATCATCACGCACATGATCGGCATCGGGGACTGGCGTTTCATGTGACGCCTCGGGCCGGTCGCAAGAGCCCCATTCATCGAAACACGAAGCCCCGGGCCACGGCGGCCGGCGGTCGGCGGTCGCCGGCGGGTGACGATTGCGCCGGCGATGGAAAATTTGTCTTGCCCGCACCCGGGGCGAGCGCGCATAATCCCATGTCTTAAGGTTGCCCTCTGTGTCGGGGGCGCGACAGGTTGTGTACAGCGACAGACGTTGGCGCCGGTTGCCGCCGAGATCGGCCCAGGATGTGAACGGTGACGGTAACGGGCCTGCCCCGATCCGTTCGCATCGACCCGCCGCGCGTTGCCCAGCTCTGCGGAGTGAACTGATAATGAAGGACGTGATGCATCGCCCCGGCCGGGCTGCCGTGCTGTGGGTTGCCGTGTGGATTGGCGCGGCGACGCTCGCCGGTCCGGCCGACGCGCTGGTCGTCGAATCGGGCAACGACAACACCGCCGCGCCGGCCGGCTTGGATTACTTCGACAACGTCGGCAAGGCCGGCGCCGGCACCGCGATCTACCTCGGCGGCGGCTACGTCCTGGGCGTCGCCCATGTCAACCAGCCCACCATCTTCATCAACGGCGACTACCGCGCGATGCAGTCGGTCAAGATCCTCAGGAACCCCAACAACTCCAAGTCGGACCTGCAACTGTACGAATTGATCTACGACGACCCGGCCGACCAGGTCGAGCTCGCCGCCCTGCCCACGGTGAACATCGCCAACACCGGACGCCCGGCCGAGGATCCGGTGCTCATGGTCGGCACCGGCCGCGACCGCGCCGACGGCGGGACCGGCACCGCGCCGTTTGCCTGGTCGAACGATCGCCCCAAGCTCTGGGGCGAGAACAGGATTTCCAGCGGCCTGAACAGCTTCACCGTTCAGGGCCGCGATGTCTGGGGCCGCACCCTCACTTTTAATTCGCCCGGGCGATCCACCCCCACCC
Source organism: uncultured Planctomycetaceae bacterium (assembly GCA_964620345.1). GTDB lineage: Bacteria > Planctomycetota > Phycisphaerae > Phycisphaerales > Zrk34 > CAZUHK01. The sequence continues at coordinate 5,216 of CAZUHK010000129.1, read as the reverse complement.
ATGAAGCCCAAGCCACCAACGGCGACTCCGGCGGCGCCGTGTTTGCCCATGCCAACGGCGAGTATGTGCTGACCGGCCTGATGCACGCGATCGACCCCATCGTGGAGGGCGGCAATCCGACCTACTACGGCGATAAGACCATTATCTCCGACATCTCGCAGTACCTGTTGGAACTGCCCGCGCTGGCCGGCGACGTCGACCGCGACCTCGACGCCGACGCCGACGACATCGACGCCCTGTTCGCGTTGATCGGCTCGACCAACGGCTACGCCGATCTCAACGGCTCGGGCCTGGTCGATGATCTGGATGTTCATATCCTCGTGAACAACATTTTCGACACCGAGTTCGGCGACGCCAACCTCGACGGCCGGATCGATGGGATCGATGGCGACATCCTCGCGGCCAACTTCGGCCAGACCGGCGGCTGGGCCGAGGGCGACTTCAACGGCGACACCCTGGTCAACGGCCTGGACGCCTCGATCCTGCTGTCCAACTTCGGCTACGGGGATGAGCAGTTCATCTCGGCCCTGCCGACCCTGGGCGTGCCCGAGCCGGCCACCGCGGCGCTGGCGGGGCTGGGCGCCATCGCCCTGGCGACGCGCAGGCGGCGCTGAGCCCGGCCGTGGCAAGCCGCGCGGGCCGCTGTTAGCTTAACCACGTGCACCAGGGCCAAAGCGATTCATCACACCATCCCGGGGCGCTGACCCCACGCGGGCTGTCGACGCTGGCCGGGCGGCTGTATCGCGATCAGCGGCGCACGCGGCGGTGGATCGCGAAAGGCCGGCCGTGGATCTGCCCGTTCGACGCGGTGATCGAACGCATCGAGCCGGGCGCGAGCGTGCTGGACATCGGCTGCGGCGGGGGCATGCTGCTGGGCCTGGCCGCGGCGCACGGTCGCGTCGCTCGCGGCGTGGGCTTCGACGCCGACGCCCAGGCCATCGCCGCGGCCAACGCCATGCGAAAGCGCCTGGAGCCGGCCACGGCCGATCGGCTGACCTTCACCCACCTCGACGCCCAAGCGCCCTGGCCCGAGGGCCTGTTCGACGTGGTCTGCCTGATCGACGTGATGCACCACCTGCCGGCCGAGGCCCGGCCGAAGGTCATCGCACAGGCCGCGGCGAAGCTGCGCCCCGGCGGGCGGTTCATCTACAAGGACATGGGCATCGGCCCCCGCTGGCGGCGCTGGGCCAACCGCCTGCACGACCGGGTCATGGCCGGTCAATGGATCGTCGAACAGCCGCTGGACGATGTGATCGACTGGGCGCGCGGCGCGGGGCTGCGTTGCGTCGAGCGGCGGCGCATGAATCGTTTGTGGTACGCTCACGAACTGTGCGTGTTCCACGGGGGGCCGGCATGAACGATCCCACGCCTCACTCCGCTGCCCGCGCGACGCTGGCCGGGGCGATCCTCGCGGCGCTGCTGCTCGCGGCCGTGGCGGTCGTGATGCACCACGTGGATCAGAGTCGCGGGGCATTCGATCAGAACGAATATCACCTGCCGGCGATCGACGACTTCGCCGAGCAGTGGCCCACGCCCAACCTCCGCGACTACCCATCGGCCACGACGCCCGGCTACCACCTGGCGATGGCCGCGGTGGTGCGGCTTTTCGAGGCGAACACCACGCAACTGCGTTGGATCGGCTGCGGCTTGTCGGTCGGGCTGATCTTCACGCTCGGCTTCTGGCTGGCGCGGCGCTTGGGGCTTGGCGCGGCGCTGGCGTTGGCCCTGCCGCTGGTCGGGTCGGTGTATGTGCTCAGCAGCGCCGCGTGGCTGCTGCCGGACAACGCCGCGTGGTGGCTGGTGTTGGCCATCGTGTTGCTGGCGATGCGGCCCGCGCCGGGCCGGGGCACGTTCATCGCCTACGGCCTGCTGCTGGCGCTGCTGGTGTTCGTTCGACAGAATCACCTGTGGCTGATGCTGCCGATGGCCGTGGCCGCGTGGCGACGCTGGGACAATGGCGGCCGGTGCCCGCGAGCGCGGCTTGTCTGGGTCGGCGTGATGTCGCTGCCGGCCGTGGCGGTGGTCGGCACGTTCGTGCTGCTCTGGCAGGGCCTGGCGCCCCCGAGCTTCCAATCGCGCGTCGGCGGCCCCGGCTGGGCGGTGCCGGCCACGATTCTCGCGCTGCTCGGGGTGTACGGCGTGTTCTACCTGCCGTGGGTGCTCGGCCGGCCCGGCCATGCCGACGCCCCGCGGTGGTCACGGGCGCAGGCGCTGGGCGCGGTCGTGGGCTTCGCGATCGGCGCCGCACCGGTCACGACCTACAGCGTCGAGCTCGGCCGCAGCTCGGGCATCTGGAACGCCGCCCGGCAACTGCCTTATTTCATGGACCGGTCGCTGCTGCTGATCGCGCTGGCGACCTGGGGCGGCGTGGTGGTCGTGGGGCTGCTGCGTCGCATCGGCCCGGCCGACCGCTGGGTGCTGGGCGCCGCGCTGGGCGGGTTTACGCTGGCCATGAGCGCCTCGGCCCTGGCGTGGCAGCGGTACTACGAGCCGTTCCTGCTGATCTGGCTGGCGGTGTGCGCCGCGTCGATGCCCCGGCCGCCACGCTGGGCCTGGGCCGGGCCGCTGCTGCTGGCCGCGGCGCTGGCCGCCGTGAGCATCATCACGCTCTGGTGATCTACTGATCGTGCCCGACGCGCTCGGGCAGCACGTGCCCCGCGTCCCGCAGCGTCCGCTCCCGGGCCGCCAGCTCCAGGTCGTGCTCGACCATCATCCGCGCCAGTTGCTCCAGCGAGACCTTCGGCTCCCAGCCCAGCTTCGTGCGCGCCTTGGTCGGATCGCCCAGCAGGATGTCCACCTCCGTCGGCCGGTAGTACCGCGGGTCGATCTCGACGAAGTCCTGGTAATCCAGATCGACCAGCCCGAACGCCAGCTCGAGGAAGCTGCGCACCGTCTGCGTCTGCCCGGTCGCCAGCACGTAGTCGCCCGGCTGGTCCTGCTGGAGCATGCGCCACATGCCCTCGACGTAGTCGCCGGCAAAGCCCCAGTCGCGCTTGGCGTCGAGGTTGCCCATGAACAGCTTGGTCTGCAGGCCGTGCTTGATCCGGCCCACGGCCCGGGTGATCTTGCGCGTGACGAACGTCTCGCCCCGCCGCGGCGATTCGTGGTTGAACAAAATCCCGTTGCTCGCGTGCAGGTCGTACGCCTCGCGGTAGTTCACCGTGATCCAGTGCGCGTACACCTTCGCCACGCCGTAGGGGCTGCGCGGGTAGAACGGCGTGGTCTCCTTCTGCGGATTCTCCTGCACCTTGCCGAACATCTCGCTCGTGCCCGCCTGGTAATACCGCACGCGCCGCCGGGTGTAATCCTGGAACTCCCGGATCGCCTCCAGCAGCTTCAGCGTGCCCAGCGCATCGACCTCGGCGGTGTACACCGGCATGTCGAAGCTCACCCGCACGTGGCTCTGGGCGCCCAGGTTGTACACCTCGTCCGGCGTGACCTCGTCCAGCACCCGCCGCAGCACGTTGGCGTCGGTCAGGTCGCCGTAGTGCAGCTTCAGCCGCACGTTGGGGTTGTGCGGATCCTGGTAAAGGTGATCGATGTTGTCGGTGTTGAACGTCGCCGACCGGCGGACGATGCCGTGCACCTCGTAGTCCTTGGCAAGCAACAGCTCGGCCAGATAGCTGCCGTCCTGCCCGGTGATGCCGGAAATCAACGCGACTTTTCTGCGAGGCATGGTCCCTCCCGATCGATGGAGACAGCGCCGGCGACATGATACCGCAACCCCCTTAGCATCGGCGCGGCTCGGGATGGACTTGAGCGACGTGCGCTATCGCAGAGATCAGCGGCACGACCCGCGTGCATCGAGAAAGCCGGACTACATGTCGCAGGTGCCAACCTATCGGAAAACTCTATCATGCGGCACACCATTTCGTGTGCGAGCTTTCTTTCTGGCAATGGCCAAATCGGCGTGTCCTTGCCCCTGTTTCTGAATCAGAATCGAAGGTTACGTTGGACGCGCGAGGGCTTTGCCAGGATTTATGCTCGCACACCACCATTTTGGCCACAAAAAAATCATTGGACATTTCTGGTCGGTTGATATACTGTAGACTACCTCAGTATTTGAGTTGGTTGCTAGATTTCTGGGTATGATCGCACCCCCTTGGGGCATCTTTAGTGGAGGTAAGTGGATGTTACTGCGACGAATGATGACGTTACGAGGTGCAATCGCCGTGGCGGCACTGGTAGGGGTGGCGGTATTGCCGGTTCAGGCAGAGTTAACCACCTATCACATCGGCAATTCACTGACGTGGGATGCGCGCATCACATTTCAGCCGGAGCTTTCCGCTCAGCGCGGCATCGACCACGAAGTGGGCTTTCACATCAGCAACGCCAAGACGCTCGACCACCTAGTGAACAACCCCGATGACACCACACTCGATCCGGCAAAACATGGGGTGACGTTCGGTGCTTGGGATGCGGAACTGGCGACGAATCCATGGGATGTGGTCACGATGCAGTTGCATCCCGGTGCCGGCAGCACGCTGAGTACGGACGTCAATGCGGCGATCTCGCTGATTGACGAAGCACAGAAGCATGCGGCTAACGCCGATACGCGTTTCATGATCTACGGCGCGTGGCCAGACTGGGACGGCGACTATGCTGACAGATGGCTACAGAATATCGACGAGACCAACGACGAGCTTTCTACGCGCCATTCACGGGCATACCACCGCTTGGTGTTCGATCAAGTGCGTCAGGCCCGCCCCGATGCCAATATTGAGTTGCTTCAGACCGGCGAGTTGATGTACCAGGTTGACCAGCAGATCAAGTCGGCTGTGGATGTCGGTGAAGACTGGTTGGGGTTTACCAATGTGGATCAGCTCTATCGTAACGGGCCCCACTTGGATCATGAGTCGGGACGGTGGCTGGCGATGCTTGCCATGTGGTCGGCGATGACCGGGGAGGATCCTACCGAGGTCGATCCGCCGTCGTTCTGGTCCGACCCGCCGGACTGGCTGGGACCAACGCGTATCACGACGGACCCGCAGTATCGGGATGCGCTTTCACAATTCGTTTCAGATCAAATGGGACAGGTGCACCTCCTGCCCGAGCCCGGTGCCGGAGCGATGCTCCTAATCGGCACAACACTGCTGATGCGTCGGCGTTGGCGTTAGCCGTCAGTTGTCGTAATGACCTTCCCCGTTCGCCCGGCGAACTTGTGGCCGATCTGCCAGACCGGGCCGGCGCCCATGATGACCAGCAGGTCGCCGGGG
>CAZUHK010000128.1:0-9764 GCA_964620345.1 uncultured Planctomycetaceae bacterium | reverse complement strand
GGATTCGAGTTGGGCCTGCCAGCGGTGCGGCTTGGCGATGGCTTCGGACATCGCCCGGCCTCGGTGCCGTTCCAACTGGCGGTTGATCGACAGGTGAGAACACACGAAGGCCGCTTTTTCAATCCAACGGTGAACAATGCGGGCTAAGCGGCGGCGGTGGGCACGGGGCTTGCCAAGCCGCCGCGTGGTGGTGACGATAGACCGATGGTTCAAGCTGCCCCGAGACGCGCGCCGTTGTTCACGCAGACGCAGCATGTCCGCTTCAGCCAGCCGTTGGAACTGGAAAGCGGCAAGTCGCTGCCGTTTGTCGACGTGGCATACGAGACCTACGGCGAGCTGAACGCGAACAAGTCCAATGCGATCCTCATCTGCCACGCGTGGACCGGCGACGCCCACGTGGCCGGCTACCACGCCGGCGAAGATCCCGAGGACGAGCGGACCAAGCCCGGCTGGTGGGATTTGTACGTCGGCCCGGGCAAGGCGGTGGATACCGACCGCTACTTCGTCATCTGCGCGAACCTGCTGGGCGGGTGCAAGGGCACGACGGGCCCGGCGTCGATCAACCCCGAGACCGGCCGGCCGTGGGGCCCGTCGTTTCCCATCATCACCATCGGCGACATGGTCGAGGTTCAACGCCGGCTGCTCGATCACCTGCAGATCGAGCAATTGCTGTGCGTGATCGGCGGGTCGATGGGCGGGATGCAGGTGCTCGAGTGGGCGGCGCGGCACCCCGGCCGGCTGTTCGGCGCGATCCCCGTCGCCACCACGCCGTCGCTGGGCCCGCAGGCGCTGGCGTTCGACTCGGTCGGCCGCAACGCCATCCGTTCGGACATCAGCTACCACGACGGCCGGTACTACGATCACGGCACCGCGCCCCGGCGCGGCCTGGCGATCGCACGCATGCTCGGGCACATCACTTTTTTGTCCGACGAGAAGATGCGTGAGAAGTTCGGCCGCACCCTCCGCCACGGCGGCGAGGTCAAGTACGATCTGTCCAGCCAGTTCAGCATCGAGACGTACCTTGATTACAAGGGCGGGCAGTTCGTCGATCAGTTCGACGCGAACAGCTACCTGTATCTCACGCGCGCGATGGATCTGTTCGAGCTGGGTGCGAAGCGCGGCGGGCTGGACGCGGCGCTGGCACCGACCGCGGCGAAGTTTCTGGTCATCAGCTTCGCCGACGACTGGTTGTTCACGCCCGCGGAGAGCCGGCAGATCGTCGCGTCGCTGATCCGCAACGGGCACACGGTCAGCTATATGAACATCCCTTCCAACTACGGGCACGATGCGTTCCTGCTGCCCAGCGAGCCGCAGCGGCGCGCCATCGCCGGGTTCCTGGCGCGGCTGATGTGCGAGCGGTCGGGCGAGAGCCCGGTCGCCGATCCACCCCCGCCGGGCCGCGGCAGCGACGACGAGGTGCGCCGGCTCGACCTGGAGCGGATCGACACGCTGATCCCCGCGGGCGCATCGGTGCTCGACCTGGGCTGCGGCGATGGGACGTACATCGCCCACCTGCGTGCCCGCGGCTGCCCGGCGGTGCAGGGCGTGGACATCGAGGTGATGCGGGTGGTCGAGGCGATCGAGCAGGGCGTGGACGCCATCCACGCCGACCTCGACGAGCCGATGACGATGTTCGCCGACAAGTCGTTCGATTTCGTGTTGCTCAGCCGGACGCTGCAGGTGGTCCGCCACCCGACGGTGGTGCTGGAGGAGATGCTGCGGGTGGGTCGGCGGGGCGTGGTGACGTTCCCGAACTTCGGCTACTGGCAGAACCGCCACCAGATCGCCTGGCGCGGGCGGGTGCCCAAGACGCGGAACCTGCCGTTCAACTGGGGCGACACGCCCAACCTGCACTACCTGTCGATGCAGGATTTCGAGGCCTGGTGCGGCGAGGCCGGCGTGCGGATCGAGCAACGCATCGCCATGGACTACGCCAAGGCGACCGAAATCCACCTGCTGCCCAACCTGCGGGCGACGGATGCGATTTACATGGTCAGCGGGGACCAGGCCCAACGCCGGCCGACCTGAGCACCGCGGCGCAAGCCCCGCCCCCCTGCGATTGGGTCTTCAATCACGCTTGCTTCTGCAACCACGCCAGTGCGCCATCGGCGCGCTTCCAGGCGGCGCCGATCGCTTGGACACAGACAACCGCCTCGTTCTCATCGCCAATGCCGTAGAACTCAGGCATGTCGCGAGGCATGCGTTTCTTGCCTGTCAGCAGCGGCTCGACGTGCGGGTTGGCCTGACGCGCTTCTTCACGCGCCGCCGTCGCCCCCGTCTGATCATCCGCCGTAAAACGCTCCAGCACGCGCGCCCAGGTGAACAGGGCGCTGGGTTCGTCTTCAAACTGCTCGAACAGTGCGGCTGCGCCATCAAGGCGACCTGCCTGGAGGTGCAGCCCCATCAGGCAATATCGCAGCCCCTGATTGTCGTTGGGGTTCAACCGCAGCAGTGCTTCGTATTGATCGATCGCTTCGTCGCGTCGTCCGGCCTCGGCCAGACACTCCGCCAGATGCGATCGCGCCCGCATGTAGGGCCGCGTTTCGAGAATGCCCCAGAAGTAACCGGCGTTCTCCTCGAAGAACTCCTCGCCCAAGGCACGCTCCCCGGCTTCGACCGTCCGTCGCATGTTGTCGATGAGCTCGGCCTGCGATTCGCTCGCCGCTTGCGACAACAGCATCAGCGCATCCACACAGTCGGGGTCGAGGTCTAACGCCTGCTGGGCCCCGGCGATCGCTCGCTCCACGTCGCCAGACTCGGCCGCTTCCATTGCGTTGTAGGCCAGTTGCTGTGCTTCGTAAGCCGGGTCCAAGCCGCGCCGTTGGGGTCGGCGCTGTGGGCCGCTTGTCGAAGTTGTCCCGCGGGGGTCACGCGGGCATAATGAAGCGACGCCGACGCACGGGCGCACAAGCGTTTGCCGCGTGGCCCGTGGCGTGTGCCGACTGGAGTGATTGTCGCATGGCCCGATCCCGCAAGAAGCTCGGACAGATTCTCGTGAAGTGGGGGGTGGTCACCGAAGCCCAGGTTGAAGAGGCGATGCAGATCGCCGAGGGCACCGGCAAGCGCATCGGCCAGACGCTGGTCGATCTGGAGTACGCCAGCGAGGAGGACGTGGCCAAGGCCCTGGCCAGCCAGTTCGGTCTGGAGTACATCGACCTGGACAACGTCGATGCGATGAAGGCGGCCAACCTCGAGCTGATTCCCACCGATCTGGTCAAGCGATTCCTCGTGCTGCCCCTGGAGAAGAAGAAGGATGGCCGGCTGAAGATCCTGATCCACGACCCGATGGATCTGGAGCTGATGGACACGCTGCGGTTTCGGCTCAACGCCGAGATCGACACCGCCATCGGCAGCCGCGGCAAGATCAAGGGCTTCATCAACTCGCTGCTGAGCGAGACGCAGTCGTCGATCGACGACACGGTGCGGGCGCTGACGATCGACACGTCCGGGGAAGTTGGCGGCGACGAGGTTCAGGCCGCGGCCAAGGCCGCGCAGGACGCGCCGATCATCCGTTTGGTTACCAAAATCATCACCGACGCGGTGAACGGCCGGGCGTCGGATATTCACGTCGAACCCATGGCCGATCGGGTGCGGCTGCGCTACCGCGTGGACGGCGTCTGCCACGAACGCGACAACATCCCCAAGCGGATGCAGAACCCGATCCTCACCCGACTGAAGATCATGGCGGGCATGAAGATTGAGGAACGCCGCGTGCCGCAGGACGGTCGCATCAAGCTCAAGATCGGCGGCGAGCAGGTCGACTTCCGCGTCTCGGCCTGCCCGGCGTACCACGGCGAGAGCATGGTGCTGCGTATTCTCCGGCCCGAGGCGGTGCGCATCGGCCTGCAGAGTCTGGGCTTTGAGGCAGACCACCTCGAACTGTTCAACCGCATCATCCGCCGGCCCAACGGCATCTTCCTGGTCACCGGCCCGACCGGTTCGGGCAAGACCACCACGCTTTACTCGGCGCTGGACGTGCTCAATCGCCCGGACAAAAAGATCATCACCGCCGAAGACCCGGTCGAATACAACTTCACCGGCATCAATCAGTGCCAGGTACGCGAGAGCATCGGCCTGAGCTTTTCAACGATCCTGCGCGCCATGCTCCGCCAGGCGCCCAACATCATCCTCGTCGGCGAGATCCGCGATAAGGAAGTGGCCGAGGTCGCCACGCAGGCGGCGCTGACCGGCCACCTGGTGTTCAGCACCCTGCACACCAACGATGCGCCCTCGGCGATCACGCGACTGATCGACATGGGCGTCAAGCCGTTCCTCGTGGCCAGCTCGATTCAGGCCGTGATGGCTCAGCGACTGATCCGCGTGCTCTGCAAGGACTGCAAAGCACCCGACCCCGAGCCCAACCCGTACTACCTGAAGCTGGTGGGCATCACGCCCGAGGATATGGAGAACCGGCAGGTCTATCGCGCCGTCGGCTGCTCGGCGTGCGGGAACACCGGCTACCGCGGTCGGCGGGCGATCTTTGAGATGATGACGCTCAACAGCGAGATCCGTGAGCTGGCGTTCAAGCGCGCCGCGACGAGCCACATCCGTCGTGCCGCGATCGCCGGGGGCATGCGACCGCTGGTGACCGATGGGCGGTTGAAGATTCTGGCCGGCTCGACCACGCCCGAAGAAGTCGCGCGCGTCGCCCAGGTCGAGGGCATGATCGAAATGAATGAAGAAGCCGGCGCCACCGAGATGGCCGGGTAGTTCCACGCCGGCACGAACCGGCAGCAGCGGTGAAAAGGAAAGTCGCTTATGTCCACCGTTCACATCGATCGCCTGCTGGACACCGTCATCAAGCAGGGCGCCAGCGACATTCACCTGACCGTCGACAAGCCGCCGACCCTTCGCCTGCACGGTCGGCTGCGTGAGCTCAAGACCAAAGTGCTCACCGCCGACGACACCGTCGCGCTGATGAAATCCATCGCGCCCGAACGGGCCCAACAGGAACTCCAGGAAGAGGGCACCTGCGACTTCGGCTTCGCTTACGGCGACGCGGCGCGATTCCGCGTGTCGATCTTCCGACAGCGTGGCAACATGGCGCTGGTGCTTCGCCAGATCCCCAACAAGCTGCTGAGCTTCGATCAGATCGGCCTGCCCAAGATCGTCAAGGAACTGTGCCGCCGCCCACGCGGGCTGTTCCTGGTCACCGGGCCCACCGGCTCGGGCAAGACCACCACGCTCGCCTCGATGCTCAACTACATCCACGAGACCTTCGACCGACACATCATCACCGTCGAAGACCCGATCGAGTACTACCATCCCCACAAGACGTCGATCGTCAACCAGCGCGAGGTCGGCAACGACGTGACCAGCTTCGCCGAGGCCCTGCGGCGGGCGCTGCGCCAGGACCCCGATGTGATCCTCGTCGGCGAGATGCGCGACCTGGAGACCATCGAGGCGGCCATCCGAGCCGCCGAAACCGGCCACCTGGTGTTCGGCACCCTGCACACCAACTCCGCCGGCGGCACGATCAACCGTATCGTCGACGCCTTCCCGGTCGATCAGCAGAACCAGATCCGCGTGCAGCTTTCCGACGGCCTCATGGCCGTACTCAGCCAGCAACTGCTGCCGCGGATCGACGCCCCGGGCATGTGCGCGGCGTTCGAATTCCTCGTGGTCACCCCGGCCATCGGCAACCTGATCCGCGAAGCCAAGTCCATGAGCTTCATCGACTCGGCCATCCAGACCGGCAAATCGGTCGGCATGCAACTGCTCGATGAGCACCTGTGGAACCTCTACGAAGAGGGCAAGATCTCTGCCGACGAACTGGCTGACAAGGCCCGGGACAAGAAGTCCATCCAGGACAAGATCCACAGGGCCGGCGGGACAATCGGCCGCACCGAACTGGACACCGAACTGGATACCAAAGGTGGTCGGCGGGGGCGATGATCGGACCTGTTCGCCGGCCAGCCACCCCCACTGAATCGCGCAGCCAGAGAACGCTATATGCCGATAACACCAGTTGTCGTATACAACTTGGTATGAAAAATGGGGTTGTTTTCGGGGTGTCTGGTCGATCATAATGGTATGTGGTCGCTGGGCAAACAGTTCGACGACCACCCACCCGCCCGGCCGAACAACAGCGGTGCCGGGCAGGGCCTGCGGGGCGGCGGCGACTGAGACCGCTCCGGTGGCCCGGCGACGCGAGATGGCCTGGGGCCGCGTCGCAGGTTCGGCTTCGGGCGGCGGCCCGCCGGTCGAACCTGCCACGATCATGACCCGGCGCGCAGCACGCCGGCGAACAGCTTGAAGACCGACCAGAGCACCCATCGGGTGCGACGAGGTGGATCGTGGCCCCAGAAGACACCAAGAGCAATCCGACCCCCGCGGGCGAAGCCAAGGCCCCGACGCCGTCCGTTCAGGAACTGCAAGGTCGCCGGCTCGGCCGGGTGCTTGTCAAGATGGGCAAAATCACCCGCGAGCAGGTCCACGAGGCCCTCGACCTGCAGGCCCAGCAACGCCGGCCCGTCGGCCAACTGCTCGTCGAGCTCGGCTACGTCAGCCAGGACGATGTCAACCAGGCCCTGGCCGCGCAGGCGGGCATGAAATCGACCGACCTGGAATCGCTGGAAATCGGCGCCGAGGTGATCGACAAGGTGCCTGCCGAGACCGCTCAGGCCTACGGGTTCGTGCCCATCGGCTACGAGGAGGCGACCAACACGCTCACCATCGCGCTCAAGAGCGCCGACAACTTCCGCGCCATCGACGACCTGCGGCTGCTGATGGGCTTCCAGGTCAAAGCCGTGGTTGCCCAGGCCGAGCAGGTCGACAAGTTTCTCGCCCGTTTCTACGGCAGCGATGATGAATCCATCGCCTCGCTCATCGGTGATCTGGCCGACGATCAGGAACTGCAGGAGCTGGGCGAGCGTGGCGACTCGATCGACCTGGATTCGTTGATCGCCGCGGCCGAGGACAACAAGGTCAAGCGCCTGCTGAACCTCGTGCTGCTGCAGGCGATCAAGGACCACGCCTCGGACGTGCACTTCGAGCCGTTCGAGGACGAGTTCAAGATGCGCTACCGGATCGACGGCGTGCTGTACGAAATGATTCCGCCGCCGCGCCACCTGGCCCCGGCGATCATCAGCCGCATCAAGGTCATGAGCAACCTGGACATCGCCGAGCACCGCATCCCGCAGGACGGCCGCATCGAGCTGATGGTCCAGGGCAATCCGGTGGACATGCGTGTGTCGGTGCTGCCGACGATGTTCGGCGAGTCGGTCGTGATGCGTGTGCTGGACCGCGGCAACGTCCAGCTCGATCTGGACCGCCTGGGCCTGCGCGAAGACGACCTGGTCGATGCCAGGCGATTGATGCACAAGCCCAACGGCATCGTCATCGTCACCGGGCCGACCGGCTCGGGCAAGACGACCACGCTCTACGCCGCGCTCAACGAGCTCAACCGCCCGACCGAAAAGATTCTCACCGCCGAAGACCCGGTCGAGTACGACATCGACGGCCTGGTCCAGTGCCAGATCAACGAAGAGATCGGCATGACCTTCGCCCGTTCGCTCCGCTCGTTCCTGCGGCAGGATCCGGACATCATCCTCGTCGGCGAGATCCGCGATCTGGAAACGGCGCAGATCGCGGTGCAGGCCTCGCTCACCGGCCACCTGGTATTCAGCACGCTGCACACCAACGACGCGCCGTCCAGCGTGGCGCGGCTGCTGGACCTGGGCCTCGAACCGTTCCTCGTCACCGCGACGCTCGAGGCGATCATCGCCCAGCGCCTGGTCCGCGTCATCTGCAAGCACTGCAAGGAGGCCTACCAGCCCACCGAGGAGCAGTTGATGGAACTGCAGCTTACGCCCGAGGACGTCGAGGGCCGCGAGTTCTACCGCGGCAAGGGCTGCCCGCACTGCAACCAGCAGGGCTACCGCGGGCGAAAGGCGCTGTTCGAAATCATGGTGCTCGACGATGAGATCAAGGAATTGGTCATGCAGCACGGCTCGACGAACGTGCTGCGCGACGAGGCCCGCAAGCGCGGCATGCGCACGCTGCGCCAGAGCGGCCTGCTGGCGATCTACGATGGCATCACCAGCATCGAAGAAGTCGTAAAGGAAACCATCACCGAAGAAGAATAGGCGAAGCATCCACCGTTTAGCGGGCGATCGAAGATCGCCGCGCAGCCCGCGGAGACACACAAATGCCGACTTTCCAGTACGAAGCGTTGAACCAGGCCGGCCAGCCCCAGAAGGGCGTGATCGAGGCGTCGGACTCCGACGACGCGATCACTCGGATCAAGGGCCAGGGCTATTTCCCGATGTCGGTCCGCGAAAAGAAAGTCAAGGCCAAGGCCGCGGCGACCGGCAGCCGCGGCGGCGCTGCGGTCAAGAAAAAAAGAAAGACCACCGAGCTGACGATCAGCATCGGCGGCGTACCCAACAAGCTGATCACCCAGTTCTCCCGGCAGATGTCCACGCTGCAGGACGCGGGCCTGCCGATCCTGCGAAGCTTGCAGATCCTCGCCGAGCAGCAAAAGCCCGGGCTATTCAAGAACGTGCTCGAACAGGTCGTGGTCGATGTCGAGGGCGGCTCGTCGCTGTCCGAAGCGATGGCCAAGCACCCCAAGGCGTTCGACCGGCTGTACACGAAGATGATCGCGGCCGGCGAAATCGGCGGCGTGCTCGACATCATCATGCAGCGCCTGGCCGACTTCATGGAAAAGGCCCAGCGCCTCAAGAAGCGAATCATCTCCGCCATGATCTACCCCGCCGCGGTCATCAGCGTCGCGGTGCTGATCGTGATCGGCATCATGGTCTTCGTCATCCCCAAGTTCCGTGAGATCTTCGACGACTTCGGCGCGCCGCTGCCGGCGATGACCGTCTTCCTGATGGACATGTCCACCTGGATCGCCGGGGCCGAGGGCCAGGTGATCCCCGGCTGGATGGTGATTCTCGGTGCGCCGTTCGCGCTGTTCTTTCTTATGAAACTGATCAAGCGGTCCAAGGGCGGCGCCGCCGTGGTCGACCGGGTCTTGAGCAAGGTGCCGGTGCTGGGCAAGTTGATCCGGGCCGGATCGGTCGCCCGCTTCAGCCGGACGCTGGGCACGCTGATCTCGGCCGGCGTGCCGATTCTCGAAGCCATCGCCATCACACGCGACACCGTCGGCAACAGCGTCTACGAAAAGGCCCTGCAGCGGGTCCACGACTCGATCCGCGAAGGCGAGAGCTTCGCCGGACCCTTGCGCGAAACCAAGGTCTGCGACCTGATCGTGGTCAACATGATCGACGTCGGCGAGGAGACCGGCGAACTGGACAAGATGCTCACCAAGATCGCGGACAACTACGACGAGGAAGTCGACAACATGGTCAAGGGCATGATGTCGCTGCTCGAACCGTTGATGGTCGTGGTGCTCGGCGGCGTGGTCGGCACGATCGTGATCGCCCTGTTCATGCCCCTGCCCACGCTCATCAGCTCCGTGATGAACCAGTGAGGTGGAAGTCGCAACGCGGAAGGACGAACTCGGAAGTATCGAAAGGACGCACGATGATCGCCAGAACACGCACATCGTCGAAAGCCGGAGGTTTTGCCTCCGCGATCCGCGATCCGCGATCCGCGTTCATCGACGGGTTCACGCTCATCGAACTGCTCGTGGTCATCGCGATCATCGCGGCGTTGATCGGCATCCTGATCCCCGCCGTCGTCGCGGCGCGGCGCGCGGGCGAAGCGTCGGCCACCCACCAGCTCATGGTCGGCATCGCCATGGCCATCGAGGTGTACGAGAACGACACCTCGCTCGGTGCCGCGTATCCGCCCAG
>CAZUHK010000127.1:0-9772 GCA_964620345.1 uncultured Planctomycetaceae bacterium | reverse complement strand
AACCCCTCACCCCCCAAGCCCCCGATCCCGGCCCGCCTGGAATCAAATTTCCTATCAGTTCAACCTCTGGCAACCCTACTGGCAAGCCCAACGACAAGCCATCTGAGCATGCCAGACCGGAAACAGGACATCACTGAGTATTGACTCCGCCGGGGGCGAGAGAGGAAAAGAAACGATGAAAGCCGGGTCTGCCGGTGGGCGTTGGGATTGGGGATCAATAGAGCGGGTTGCAGCGTCGCGTCTGTCGGGTGGCATGGCTTGTCCCGAAGGGCAAGGTGTGATGCCGTGCGGACTCCCGCACACCTTGCCGCTGAAGCGGACAAGGTGTGGCACCGGCTACGGGTCGCTGAGGGGTGCTCTAAGCGGGTTGGTGTTGTGGACCTTGACACACCGCCCTTCGGGACGGTGTGCGTGGCAGCCGGTTACGGTGTGTCGCGGTCGATGAGGTTGGTCACGCGCAACACTTCGCTGACGCTCCAGGCCTGGGCGGGGCAGCCGCGGGGGGGGTGGGGCGGGTCGGCGTCGTAAATCTCGCTCATGCTGCCCAGCCCGTCGCGATCGAGTGAATCGATCAGGGGCTGGAGAAATGCGCGTGCTTGGGTGCGTGACTTTTTGGAGAACTTGTGCGCCCGCAGCCAGGCCTCGACGAAGTGGCCCAGCGGCCAGGGCCAGACCGTGCCCTGGTGGTACGCCTGGTCGCGCTGAAACATGCTGCCCTCGTAGCGGCCGTGGTAGTTTGGATCGTCCGGCGGGAGGGTGCGCAGGCCCATCGGCGTGAGCAGCTTCTGGCGCACGGCTTGGAGCATGGCTTTCTGCTTGGTGATCGGCAGGGGCGAGGCGGGCAGCGACGCGGCGAGCACCTGGTTGGGCCGAAGCGAACGGTCGGCGTAGGCGTCGGTCACGTGGTCGTGGCAGTAGCCCAGCTCGTCGGACCAGAAGACCTTGACGAAGTTGCGCTTGGCGCGTTGGGCCTGGCTGAGGTACTTCGAGCCGGCCTCGCCCAGGGCTTGGCCCAGGCCGACCAGGGCGCGATGCCACAGGGCGTTGATCTCGACGGCCTTGCCGTGGCGGGGGGTGAACACCACGCCGTCGCGTGCCGCGTCCATCCAGGTCAGTTGCGTCTGCCAGTTGCCCGCGGTGATCAGGCCGTCGCCGTCGAGGCGGATGTCGAAGTCGGTTCCGGCCGCGTAGCCGTCGAGCACCTGTCGGCAGGCGTCGGCGAGGGTGTGGCGCCAGGTTTTTTCATCGGCGGTCGCTTCGCGGTATTCCAGCGCGGCGTGGACGAACCAGAGGGGGGCGTCGACGGTGTTGTAGTGCGGGTCGCCGCCGTAGTCGTCGAACCGGTTGGGCACCAGGCCGCGGCGGATGTGGGTGGCGAAGGTCAGCAGCGTTCGCCGCGCTTCGTCGAATCGGCCGGTCGTCAGCAGGCAGCCGGGCAGGGCGATCATCGTGTCCCGCCCCCAATCGCTGAACCAGGGGTAGCCGGCGATGATCGTCGTGGACCGCTCGCCCTGCACGGTGCGATCGACGACAAAGTCGTCGCTGGCGACGGCCAGCGCGGCGTGGTTTTCGCCGACGTGGGCGATGATCGGCCGCAGGTGTTCGGCCCGGGCGTCGGGCTTGCGGATGGTCGGCCAGTCGATCGGCTCGATGCCGAATGCCAGCGCCAGTTGCTCGGCCTGCCCGCCGTCGAAGGTGTGCTCGATTCGGCCGGGGCAGTAGAGCGATTCGGTGCAGTCCTGCTGGCGCTGGGCTTCGACGCGGTAGAAAAAGTGGTGCCACCAGTCGGGCTCGCGCACGTATCGGCCGGCGCTGGCTTCCAGGCGCAGCGCCGGCAGGTCGCCCGCGGTGACCGTCACGCCGGGCCCCGCCGGGGCCTGTTCGAGCCGAGGCCCGACGAACGCCTGCCGCAGCGCGTGAAAGTCTCGCATCGCCACGAGCGGGCGCAGCTCCACACACACCCGATCGGGCGCGGCGCCATCGCCGGTCGGCTCGATGCGGTATTCCAGCACACCCATCTGCCGCTTGTGGATCAGCCGCAGCCGCCGCGTGACCGCGACCGGGCCGATGCGGTAATGCCACGTCGCGGCGATGTCCTTGTCGAACCGCGTCAGGTGTCGCCAGCCCTGCGGGTGCAGGACGCTTGCGCCTTCCGCGGCGAACTCGCACGTGCCCAGCTCGCGGCGCTGGCCGTCGAAGCCGATCGTTTCGAGCACCTGGCTCAGCGCGACGACGCGGCCGACCGGCGGGTCGGTCGCGCCGACCAGCAGGCCGTGGTAGCGGCGGGTGTTGGCGCCGGCCGCCGTGCCCATCGCGAACGCGCCGGTGCCGTTGGTCAGCAGCCACTCGGTCCGCAGCGGCGGGGCGTCGGTCTTCGTAAAGTCGATCGTGAAGCGCGGCAGGCCGCCTTCGGTGCGCGTCTCACTCATCGTCGCCTCCGTTGGTTGCCGCGTCGCGGCCGGTCAGGTCGATCGCTTCGAAGCGGTCGATGAGCAACTGGTCGGCGATGCGTGTCGTGCCTCTGCCGCGCAGCCGGTAGTGCGGGCCGTGGTCCGGGTCGACGATCTCCAGGTCCGCCAGCTTTTCGAGGTAGTCGATCACCACGTTGACGAACGTGCCGTGCGACCAGGTCAGCGGCGAGACGCTCAGCGGCGTGCCGGTGTGCGGGTGCACCTGCTCGGCCAGCCCGCCCGAACGCAGCGCGTGGGCCACCACCCACTTCATCGGTTCCAGCGCCTCGGTGATGTCGGCCTTGGTCTTGGCGTGGGCGATGTGCCAGTCGGCCAGCCACAGCGTGCAGATGAACCACGGGTTGCCCGGCACGCGCTTCACGTCGTCGCTCACGCGGTGGTAGTGATCTTCGGCGTACCGCGCGATCCCGCCGACCGGCGTGTTCACCCGCAACTCTTCGCTCACCGCGCGCATGGTCTTTTCGACGCGCGGGTCGTGAACGTCGAGCAGTTGAAACTTGTATATGCCGAACATCGAGCTGTCGATCACCGGGTCGCGGTAAAACTCGACGTCGTCGTCCCCGCCCCAGCCGTTGGTCGCGAACGGGTCCTGCCCCTCGGCGACGTGGTCGATCAGCCGACCGGCGCGGGCGATGTCCAGCGGCTCGATGCGGCGGAGGAATCGATCGTGCTCGTCCGACCACATGTGCCTGCAGAACCCCTGTCGCACCTGCTGCGCCGCCTGGCCATAGCGCTTTGCTCGCCGGCGGTCGCCGAAGCAGACCGCGAAGTTCCGCGCCGCCAGCAGCCCGCCGTACACGCTGGCGACCGTGAACGCGTGAATCCCCCAGCGCTCCTCCCACAGGTCGTAGCTGGGCAGCGGCAGCCCCGTCGCCGGGTCGCGGTAGCGCACCATGAACTCCGCCGCGGCCTGGATCAGCCGCGTCCACAGCGGCCGGACAAACTCGATGTCCCGGTAACGGTAGTAGTGCTGCCACAGCGCCCAGATCACCAGCGCCGTCTCGTCCTCCTGGATCGGCAGGCGGCTGTGCCCCTCGTGCATCCACGGGTGCCAGCTCGACGCGACCGACCCATCGGGGTTGTACTTGTGATGGAAGTACCCGCCGGCTTCGATGATCTGCGAGCAGAAGTGGTAGAACCGCCGGGTCACTTCCGGGTACCCGGCCAGGTCCAGCCCGTGGGCGACCAGCGCCCCGTCGCGCGGCCAGAGGTACGAGTAGGTGTCGCGCGAGAACTGCATGATGTCCGAATCATTGGCCGCGATGATCGCGCCGCTGTTGTCGATCTGCGTGCGCAGGATCAGAAGCGAGCGACGGAACAGATCGACCACGTCTTGCGGCAGGTCGGCGAAGTTCCAGTTGTTCGCCCAGCTCCACAGCCGCCAGTACGCGCCGGTGCGGTCGATCACCGCCTGCGGCCCGTCGCGGTGGATGAACCGGTGCAACGCTTCGAGGTCGCCGCGGCTCTTGCCGATGCCGAGGATCATCCATGCCGTGGCCGTGGCATCCTGCTCGCCGGCCGCGGGGAGGTTCAGGTGCAGGCCGATCGTCGAATCCACCGCGCCCTGGGCGATGGGGTTCATGCCCAGCACGCCGTCCTCGGCGTCGCGCCAGGTTCCCTCGGCCCCGCCGTAGCCGCTGTTGCCCGTGGCGTACTCGTCCAGCCGAAGCTCCCCGTCGGTGTAAAAGCCCACCATCATGTACCGCGTCTGCCGGTAATGCACGAGCATCCGCAGGTTCGGGTCGAAGTACGCGGTGTCGCCGATCTTCGTGCCGAAGATCCGAATGTCGTTGTGGTGGTACAGCGTGATCTGCCGCGGCTGGTTGTGCAGGTTCTTGACGGTGATGCGGCGGACGAGGATGTTGCGATGGAAATCGACCACGTCGTTGCAGCTCATCGTAAGCTGCATGTCCGGGTGCTCGAGCTGCACGTCGGTCACCAGCGAGTCCGACCGGTAGCCGAGCTTGGCCTTCCAGGTGTCGTAGGTCCAGGCGATGCGTTTGCGGCGTCGCTCGCGCCCGCGCGGCGCGGGCAGGTCGGCGTACACCCCGAACCGGCACGGCCCGCCGCCCACGTGGTTCTCCTGCCCCACATGCGGGAAATAAAGATCGCGCAACTGATAGTGCTGATCGAACGTGACCAGCATCTGACCGTTGCCGACGGGAATGTCACGAGGCATGGGCGGCCGTCCTTCCGTGGATCACGCGACCGGCCATGGTAGTGCGGCGACCGTGAAGTCGAAACTGCGAACGCCTCACCCGATAGCGATCCGCCGCGCCGGTGGTAGTCATCCGAGCGTCTTGCCCCTCGCTGCTGCTTAGCCCGGCCGCTGTGCGTCGCACGGCACCAATGCAGGTCGGCTCAGACGACTCGTTGCTTACGCGGACGGACAGACATCACGCATGTAGCAGGCAGTACATTCAGCTTTCTTCGGTCGGCACCACGTTCGCCCGATCTCCCAGAGCGAATGGTCGATGATGCCCGGGAACTCGGGACTCAGCGACCGTGCCCGGTAGATGATCTTTTCCATTGAAGCGCCCGGCTCGACCAGGCCCAAGCGCGTCATCACGCGCCTGACTTGGACATCAACCGACACGTCGATCGAGTAGTAGTCGCTCATGGGCACCTTGAAGTGCCTTGCCAGAATATTGGCGGCCATGGTGGCGATCTTCTGCCCCACGCCGTCGAACTCCAGGAACCGGTAAATCACCGTGGCCGATGATGGCTCGTCGGCCCAGATACCGCTGGCATCTCCACCGTAGTCGTCCGCGATGCGATCCAGTGCCAGCCGCATGTAGTGCGACATGTCGTTGTTGAACCGGTGAAGCGGCTGGGGCTCCGACATGGCCTTCCGAAGTCTGTCCTCGTCAAGCCGGTGCAACTTGGCAAACTCGAACGTGCCGAGCCGCCTGCAAAGCTCGTAAGGAATTCGCCACGCTCGCTCTGCTTTGATCTGCCGATCCATGACGCAGGCGATCAGGTAGGCGTGGGGATGATGCTGGAGATCATTAATCAACTTGTCGGCGGGATGATCCCCCGTGAACTCAACAAACGCTGGCTTGGCGTGCAGGCGTGCTTGGCCTTTCTCGACCAGTCTTGAGCCGATTTGATGATCCGGTGTTAATTGGAATACCCCTTCTCTATCAACAACCAGAGCATCGTGCCTGACGCGTAAGCCGCAGTGCGGACACGTGGACGTCGTCGCCTCGCTGACATACGCCTCGTCGAAACTATCGAGGCCCAGGTTTATCGACGGGCGCCACCAATCCTGGTAAGCGCGTCCGCAGTTGTGGCACTTGACCGTGATGTCGCGCGGTGGAGATGTCATGCTTCATTTAACTCGGCGATCTTTTGCTTCAGCCACTGCAACTGCCGGCCGATGCGCAGTCCTTCCATTGGTATGCTCGCGTGGCGGATATGAGGCAATATTCCCTCACGATACCGCTTTGAAGCAAGTAATGTGAATTGATCGGCCTGTAGGTCGGCAACCTGAGCCAGTTGCGTGATCACGCGGCTCGCCCATGTTCGTCTGGCAGCCGCGGACATTCTGTTCAGCGTTTGCTCGTACGGCGCAATGGTCTTTTCGAGTCGAATCACGCCGTGCTTGGCCGACAGGACGTAAATGTCATCCGACCTCAGGGCGCGGGCATACGTCAAACTCTTGCGAAACAAATCGCCTTGGTACAGCAACTCGGCCGGTGCGACACGCGTCAGCTTTCGTTTGCAGCAGGCGATAAGGACGACGTGCTTCAAGAATAATCGTTCCTCAAGCAGTTGGAGGGCGGGATGGCACCATCAGTCATGGTGCGTATGCTCCATCATATTGCCGACGGGAATGTCACGAGGCATGGGCGGCCGTCCTTCCGTGGATCACGCGACCGGCCATGGTAGTGCGGCGACCGTGAAGTCGAAACTCCAAAAGCGACGCTCGAACGGCTGCGATTTCGAGCATCACACCGTGTTCTTCGAGCTTCGGCACCACGCGGCCGATGCGTGTTGACACCCCCAAACGCGGCCTCTAGTCTATCGGCCCCGGTGGGGTCGTCCGCGGTGGTATCGGTCCACCCGCGGCGGCTCACGCGGGGCGTGATTCGTGGTTTGCCGCGGCTTGGAGTACGCTACAAACCATGGCACGCAAGACGTCGCCCAGCCCCTGGCGCTACTTCGGGATGGGCCTGGAATACGCCGGTGCGATCCTTGTGCTGGCGTTGCTGGGCTGGTGGCTGTTCGACAAAGGCCGCGAGGGCACGCCCTGGGGCCTGGTCGTCGGTGCCCTGCTGGGCTTTGCCGGCGCGACGTACAACCTGATTAAGATCGCCCTCAAGGCCAACCGCGAAGCAGACGACTAGCCGCACACCATGACCCACGCCGCTGACGTACAACATCGCTTCCCCCTCCGCCGCGGCGTCGGCCTGCTGGTCGGCCTGGGGCTGTCGGTCGGCGCGGCCGCGGCGGCGGTGCTCATCGCGACCGGCCGGGCCGAGCAGTTGACCGTCGCGCTGAGCATCGGCGGCGTGTGCCTGGCGATGGCGCTGGTCGCGCTGGTGCCCATGGGCGTCATGGCCGGCAAGGCCGACGAGCGCATCGTCGGCGGCGCGATGGTGGGCATGATGGTCCGCCTGTTCGGCACGCTCGGGGGCGTGGCGCTGCTGGTGCTCGCCGCCGGCCTCGACGTTCGCCCGGCCGCCTGGTGGGCCCTGGGCTGGTACGCCCTGTTCCTCGCCGCCGAGGTGTTGGTCATGGTCAACTACCTGCGGCCGATGCAGGTCAACGGCCACGCGGAGAACGCCACGTGCTGAACGCCTCGAGCATCCTGGCCGCGGGCGACCCGATGGGCCACGTCGTGCCCCATGCGCTGTTCGACGTGGCCGGGTTCACCGTGACCAACCACCTGTTCATGGGCGTGGTCGCCGCGGTGCTGGTGTTCATCGCCTTCAACGCCGCGGCGAAGAAGATCGTCGTCCGGGGCCAGGGCACCGATGCCTACGTCACCCGCGGCATCTTCGCCAATCTCCTGGAAACGCTGTGCGTCTTCATCCGCGAGGAAGTGGCCCGGCCCAACCTCGAACACCTGACCGACAAGTACATCAAGTACTTGTGGACGGTCTTTTTCTTCATCCTCTTCTGCAACCTGCTGGGCATGGTGCCGGTCGGCCCGATCATGGTGCTCATCGCATCCCTGTTCGGCGCCGAGCACGCCGGCCACCTGGGCCACTGGGGCGGCACGGCAACGGGCAACCTCTCGCTCAACGTGCCTTTGGCGATGATGTCGTTCCTCATCATCATCGGGGTCGGCATCAAGGAAGCGGGCTTCAAGCATTTCATCAACCACTTCAACCCCGTGGGCTGGTCGCTGGCGATGCTGCCCATCGGGCTGCTGCTGTTCGTGCTGGAGTGGCTGGGGCTGATCATCAAGTGCACCGTGCTGGCCATGCGTCTGTTCGGCACCATGATGGCCGGCCACCTGGTCATCGCCGCGTTCATCGGGCTGATCCCCGTGGGCCTGGGGCTGGCGATCGGCGTGGGCATCCCCGTGGTGATCGGCGGCACGGCGCTGATGGCCCTGGAAGTGTTCATCGCCTTGCTGCAGGCGTTTATCTTCACCTTCCTCACCACGCTGTTCATCGCGAGCTTCGCGGTGGCCCACGAAGACCACGGCCACACCGAAAGCGACCGCGGCCATGAGCACGGCCTGGACGAGACCGAACTGAACCTGGCGGACTGAACCGAACCATAACCCTGGGGCGAGCGACGCCCCGCAACGAACCGTTTTTAGGAGCTCGCAGGAAATGCTCGAACTACTTCTCACTCTCGCTCAAGATGCTGGCGGCACCGAGTTGGGCGTGCTGGGCCGGGGCATCGGACTCGGCCTGATCATCATCGGCGCGGCGCTGGGCATCGGCAAGATCGGCACCGCGGCGGTGGAGTCGATCGCCCGTCAGCCCGAGGCCGGCGGCCGCATCGGCACCAACATGATCATCGCCGCGGCGCTGATCGAAGGCGTCACCGTCATCGCCCTGGTGTTCGCGCTGATCCTCGGCTGATCGCCGCGGGGCCGCCGCGCCCCGCACCGTGCGATCGCCACGGATTCCCGATGGAAGGACCGTCGATGAAACGCGCAACGTGGTTCACGCTTGTGGCGTACGGCTGGCTGATGCCGACCGTCGCCCGGGCCGCCGAACCCGCCGAGGGCGGCGGCGACCCGGCTAGCCAACTGATGCCCGACTGGGCCTCGGCGCTGTTCAACCTGCTGATGTTCCTCGCGCTGGTCTTCGTGCTGGGCAAGTTTGTCTGGCCGAAGATCCTCGAAGGCCTGCAGGCGCGTGAGCGGAAGATCGAGGACGACCTGAACACGGCCGAGCGGAATCGCCGGGCGGCGGCGAAACTCAAGGAGGACTTCGAGCGAAAAATCGCCGAGGCCCACGCCGAGAGCCGCAAGCTGCTCGATCAGACCCGCGCCGACGCCGATCAGCTCCGCGCCAAGCTCAAGCAGGACACCGAGGCCGAGATGGCCAGCTTGCGCCAGCGGGCGAGCGAGGAGATCAACCTCGCCAAGCAGCAGGCGCTAAGCGACCTGCACGCCCACGCGGCCGACCTGGCGACGATGGTGGCCGGCAAGGTCATCGGCCGGCAGATTCAGGACGACGATACCCAGCGCCTCGTCGATGAATCGCTCGAAGAACTCAACCGCCTCAACTGATCGCCCACGCCCATGGTCCAAAGCACCGCGGACAACCAGGTCAAGCTCATCGGCGCCGTGGCGCGGACGTACGCGCAATCGCTGATGGACCTGGCCCAGCAGCAGGGCGTGGTCGACCCAGTCGCCCGGGAGCTTTCGGATCTGGCCGACCTGCTGGCCGATCAGACCGAGCTGCGGGCGTTTTTCGCCAGCCCGTCGATCCACGCGGCCAAGCGTGCCAAGTCGCTCCAAGCGATCTTCGAGGGCCGGTTGAGCGACCTGACCTACCGCTTCCTCCAGGTGGTCAACCGCAAAGGCCGGCTCGACCAGCTCGGCCGCATCCGCGTGGCCTATGAGCAACTGCTCATGGACAAGCGCGGCCAGGTCGAGGTCGATCTGTACACCGCCGGCGAGATGCCGGCCGACCGGCTGCGGGCGGTCGAACAGCGCATCGGCGAAGCGATCGGCCGCGAGGCCATCGTGCACGCCCGCGTGGACCCATCGCTGATCGGCGGGATGAAGCTCCGCATCGGCGACAAACTCATCGACGGCAGCATCGCGACGCGCCTGGCCTCGCTCAGGCGCCAGTTGATCGACCGCGGCCGCGAGGCGATCCGCGCCG
>CAZUHK010000126.1:0-9786 GCA_964620345.1 uncultured Planctomycetaceae bacterium | reverse complement strand
TTTGGGGTTTTTCGATCCCCCAAACCGCAAACATCACGCTGGTTTAAGGTCTAGCAAGGAGGTGATCCAGTGTCTGACTGTATGAAGGGGCTGCACAGCTAGCAGCTCGACGGGGTTTGCACCTGTGCAGCACCCCTACGATCGTGCCCGCTTCCCACGGGGAGCGGGCCTTTTTGTTGCGCGGGGCAGACGCCCGGGTCGGGGACGACCGGGCTCGCTACGGGATCGACAAGCCCCGCTCGCCGACGCTCGGGCTGGCCGCGGCTTGGAAGGGCGTGTGCTATGCTTGTCGCGCGATGCACGATGCTCTCGAAGACCTGTTCGCCGCCGACCGGCCGGTGATCGGCATGCTCCACGTCCCGCCGCTGCCCGGTGCCCCGCGGCATTGGGGTGATGTGCAGTCGATTACGCTGCGCGTGCTCGACGATCTGCAAGCGCTCGCGTCCGGCGGCGTGCACGGCCTGATGCTCGAGAACTTCGGCGACGCGCCGTTCTACCCCGACCGCGTGCCGCCGATCACCATCGCCCACCTCACCGCGATCGGCCGGGCGGTGCGTGAGCGGACCGAGCTGCCCCTGGGCATCAACTGCCTGCGCAACGACGGGCGGGCGGCGCTGGCGATCGCCCACGCGGTCGGTGCTCAGTTCATCCGCGTGAACGTGCTGATCGGCGCGCGGGTCAGCGACCAGGGCATCCTCCGGGGCATCGCCCACGACCTGCTGCGCGACCGCCGGGCGTTGGGCGCCGGGCACATCCGCATCTTCGCCGATGTAAACGTGAAACATTCTGCGCAACTGGCGCCGATCCCGCTGGAGCAGGAGGTAGCCGACCTGCTGCACCGCGGCGGGGCCGATGTGCTGATCGCCAGCGGCACCGGCACGGGCGCCGCCACCGACCCCCGCGAACTGCAAAGGATCAAGCAGGCCGCGGGTGACGCGCCGGTGTTCGTCGGCTCGGGCGTCACCGTCGAGAACATCACCGATTACGCCGACCACGCCGACGGCCTGGTCGTCGGCAGTTCGCTCAAGCGCGATGGCGCGGTTGCCAACGCGGTCGACCCGGCCCGGGTACGGGCGATGATGCAATCGCTTGCTGCGCTTCGTTGATCGCGACGCGATGCCAAAAAACAACGGGCGCGCCGTCGCGGCGTGCCCGTTTCCCGTGCTTCGTGTGTGATTCGACGCGCGATCAGTTCACCGCATCGTTGAGCGCGTCCCCGGTTTCGTTGAGCGCGTCCTCGGCTTCATCGGCCGCGCCTTCGACTTCTTCCGCGGCGTCATTGGCCTTGTCCTCGGTGCTCTCCTCGCACGCCGGCATCACCGTCGCCATGCCCAAACCGAGCATCAACGCGGCGATCAACATAAGCAGTCGCTGAATCATAGTGAGTCTCCTTTTCTCAAAACGGGTTGAATGGTCCCCTGATCTTGACACGCTGGACTTTCCAGCAGTGTACCGCGATCGATGGTTGGCCGCAAATTTCTTGTGGGAAGTTGTTTACCCGCGAAAGCCGCCCCACGCATCTTCGCCGGCCAAGGCCCGATTGGTTGGCGATCTGATGATGTCCCTTACTGCACTGCAGTGAGAGACGATCTGCCGGCCGGTGTTGGCCTGCGGCATGAACACCCCTTCGGTCAGACGATGCAAGGCCTTGACGACATGCTTCAAACGGCGGCGGGGTGTCGCCGTTGGTGGGTGCGGGGTCGGGGGGAGTCGATACCGGTCACGCCGCGGCGGCGGTGTGGGCAGGGGCGGTGCTCCGCGTGCGCAGGGTACGGGCCTGAGCGTCGAGGTGGGCGTCGTCGAGCAGGCGTGCGGCGTGTTCGAGGGTGTGCGGATCGTTCGCGTCGGCCGGCTGATCGCGTGCCGCGGCCAGGGCCAGGTGCATGGCGCAGAGGGTCTGGCCGGGGCCTTTGGCGGCCTCGGCGGCGGCGATGATGCGCGACGCCTGCTTGAAGCGACGCCGGGCCAGCAGCAGGGCGACCCGCGCCTCGGCCGCGGCGAGGTAGCCGGGGTTCAGCCCCAACGCCCGGTCCAGGCACTCGGCCTGACCCGCGCGCTCGCCGCGGGCGCCGTGGCAGACGCTCAGGTGGTAGTGCAGGTCGGCGTAATGCTCGTGCTCGTCGAGCACCTGCTCGAACACCTCCTGGGCCTCGGCGATCAGGCAGGTCAGCGGCCCGGCCTGGTCGGGCTCGCCGTGGTGCTCGACGAAACAGCGCCGAGTCTGGCCGGGCGTCGCCACCGCCCACGCGACCGTGACCAGGCGCCGCCGCGCCGTGTCGTCCGGCTCGGCGCGGTCGAGGCCGGCGGTGAAGCGCTGCATCAGGCGATGGCGCGACTCGCACGCGGCGCACACCAGGGCGTGGGCCCACGCCGCGGCGTTGTCGCCGGCACGCGCCAGTCGCCACCAGGCCCGGCCGGCCGCGGCGAAGTGGCCCAGCCGCATGTGCTGCGTCGCGATCGCCGCGGCCAGGGCACGGTCGTTCGGTTCGGTGCGTTGCGCCGCGTCGAGGCGGCGGCGCAACGCGGTCTGCTCGCCCAGCCGTTCGTGAACCGCGATGGATTCGACGAGCAAGTCGATGTCGTGGGGGTGTTGATCGATCAGCGCGGCGTAGGCGTCCAGCGCCTCGGCCTCGCGGCCGGCGCGGGCCAGCAGTCGGGCCTGCCGCGGCGTCGCGGCCCGACCGCGGCGCAGCTTGGCCAGCGCGTCCAGCGCCTGGTCGATCTCGCCGGCGGCCTCGGCCGCGTCGGCCAGCAGCCCGAGGTTCGCCGGCTTGGGGCCGTGGCAGTTCAGCAGTTGCCCGGCGAGCTTCAACCCCGCGGCGGGGCGGTCGTGGTCGAGTTCCCACCGCGCCAGTCGGCGCAGCGCCGTGGCGCAGCGCGGCTCGAGTTGCAGCGCGGCGCGCCATGCCTCGGCGGCGTCGTCGGGTCGGTCCAGTTGCATCAGCGCCTGGCCGCGCAGCAGCAGCGCCCGCCGCAGGCGCCGGTGCGAGCCCACGTCGGCGCGCAGGTACCAGTCGGCGGTGTCGAGGTGAGCCATCGCGGCCTCGGGTCGCTCGGCGGCCAGGTCGATGCGCGCCAGCAGCAGCCGCGCCGGCACGAACGCCGGCCAGCGCTGGGCCAGTCGCCCGGCGATCGCCGCCGCGGCCGCGGGTCGGCCCAGCGCGAGCTGTCGGCGGGCGTGGCGCAGCGTGGCGAACGCATCGTGTCGCTGAGTCGGGGTCATGCGGCCAATTCCCGTTGGGTGCGTTGGGCCAGCGGATCGGCGGGCCGACGACGCCGCCAGCGGCCCAGTTGCCGCCGCGCCAGCTCGCCCAGGCCCAGGCGGTGGTAGCGCATCACCAGCCGGTGCTGCACGTCGGCGTAGTCGGGGTGGGTCTGGGCGACCTGGCGGAGGATCGCCACCGGCGGCGGGCCGGACTGGGGCGATTCAGCGGGCTCGGCGTCGGCCAGTTCGTCCAGCAGCAGCGCCAGCCGGGCCGCGTAGGGCCGGCGTCGCAGGCCGCGCCGGGCCCAGCGTCGGGCGTCGTCGGCGTCGCCGGCCAGGTGCGCCAGCTCGGCCAGGGCCGCCAGGGCGTCGGTCGGGTCGGCCAGGTCGTCGACAATGCGCGCCATGGCGCGGCGGAGCAGTTCGATCCGCCCGGCGTTGGGCCGATGGCGCTGGGCGACCACGAGCGTGGGGATCAGCCGCGGCCGGCGCGCCAGGTCGCCGGCCAGTTCGTCGATCATCGCGAGCGTGGGCATCGCGCGTTCATCGGGCGCCGGGCCGTGGAGGGTGTGCAGGAATCGCCGCACCTGGGGGTCGTGCCCGTGGCGCAGGCGCAGGCGGTTGGCGACGCGGTCGGCGGCGTTGGCGTGGTTCGCGTCGAGCTCGATGAGCAGGCGGAGCTGCAGGGCCTGGGCGTCGTGTTCGAGTTCGGGCCGGCGGCGCAGGGTGGCGCGGGCGGCGTCGGCGGCGCCGTCCTGCCAGAACAGCCAGGCCAGCAGCACGCGGGCCGCGGGGGGGCAGTTGGCCTGGCGCGACCATTCGTGCAGGTCGAGCTGGGCCATCGCGCGCCGGCCGGTCTGCAGCCGGGCGAACTGCATCAGCATCCGGTGCCGCGCGTTGGGCCGGGCCAGTCGCTCCAGGGCCGCCAGCGCGGCGGCCGGGTCGCCGGCGTCGAGCGCCAGGCGGGCGCGCAGCTCCACCACCTGCGGGTGCGTCGCGCAGATGCCCGCGGCGTGATCGAGCTGCCGCTGCGCCGTGTGGTCATCGTGCCGCGCCAGCGCGAGCCGGGCCTGCCCGCACGCCTCGGCCGCGAGCAGCTCCCGCACGGTCCGCAGGTGACTGTGCTCGCGGCGGCGCGGCGGATCGACCCGCGGCCGGCGCCGCGCGCGCCGCGACCCCCAGCGTGCCAAAGCCCTGGTGATCCGGGCCGTCCAACGATCCATCGCGGCGTCTCCTTCACGCACGACCTGCGGGCGATGCGGTCGATCTGTGAAGGGGTATCGGCTGTAACGACTGGGCGGTTAACTTCGATCGCACGGATTGTGCGATTGCATCGGCCCCCCGCCGCCCCACGCGCGCCCCGCGGCCTCGGCTCAATCGCCGAAGTCGGTGCCCACCGCGCGGGCCGCGGCGATCAGGGGGTGATCCAGCGGGACGGTCCGCTGCTTGTCCGCCGCGCGCAGCAGATCGATGTCGTTGACGGTGCGGCCCTGCATGACGATCAGGCGGTTACGCTTGCCGGCCATGAGCGCTTCGACCGCGGCGTGGCCGAACTCCGTGCCCAGCACGCGGTCGGTGTGCACCGGCGTGCCGCCACGCTGCACGTGGCCCAGCACCGTGCAGCGGGTCTCGATGCCGGTCTGCTGTTCGATCCGCTCGGCCACGACCTTGCCCACCCCGCCCAGGCGGATCGGGTCGGGGCTGGTCGGGTCGTACGTGCCGACGGTCTGTTCGCCGCCGATCGGCTTGGCGCCTTCGCTGACGCAGAGGATGGTGAACCGTTTGCCGTGACGCGAGCGGCCGACGACGGTGTCGCAGACCTTGCCCAGGTCGTAGGGGATCTCCGGCAGGAGGATGACATCGCTGCCCGAGGCGATGCCCGAGTGCAGGGCGAGCCAGCCGGCGTTGCGACCCATGACCTCGACGACCATGGCGCGGTGGTGGCTGGCGGCGGTGGTGTGGATGCGGTCCAGGGCCTCGGTGGCGATCGACACCGCGGTGGCGAAGCCGAACGTGACGTCCGTGCCGACCAGGTCGTTGTCGATCGTCTTGGGCACGCCGATGCAGTTGACGCCGTGGTGAACGAAGTTGGCCGCGCCGCTCATCGTGCCGTCGCCGCCGATCACGACCAGCGCGTCGATCTCGTGCCGCCGCAGGTTGCGCAGGGCCAGGTCGGTCAGGTCTTCGAAGATCGGGTTGCCCTCGGCGTCGGTGCTGACGGGGTAGTGCTGGGGGTTGCACTTGTTGGATGAGCCCAGGATGGTGCCGCCGAGCGTGAGGATGTTCGACACATCGGATGACTGGAGCCGGTGGATGCGGTTTTCGAGGATGCCCAGGAAGCTGTCCTCGATGCCCATGACTTCGAGGTGGTGGCCGAACAGGGCGGACTTGGTCACGGCCCGGATGACGGCGTTGAGGCCGGGGCAGTCGCCGCCGCCGGTGAGCACGCCGATGCGTTTGACGATGTCACTCATTTCGTTCACTCCAATCGGTCGGACGGGCGGCGCGGGGGTTCATCGGTTTATCGGCCAGCGTCGGCCGCGACAAAAGCGCCGCTACTCGAACGGGTCGGGCGGGGCGGTGAGCTGCTGTCGCGCCTCATCCAGCCGCTTGGCTTCGTCGTTCAGCCGCTGCCATTGAGCGTTGCCCGCCTTGCGTTGGCGCAGCGCCAGCCGCATGAGACAGTAGGCCAGCCGCTCGTGGGCCTCGATGGATCGGGGCATCGCGTCGAGCACCGCGCGCCACGCGGTGACGGCCGGCTCATACCAGCCCAGCGCCTCGAGCAGCCCGGCGGTGTCGAGCAGCGCCGTGTGGCCGGCCGGGTCGGCCGAGCGTGCCGCGGCCAGCAGGGGCTCGACCGCGAGCGCACGCCCGGTCAGCCGGTGCGCGCGCACCAGATCTTCGAGCGGCCCAACCCTTGCGAACAGCACCGCCCGCGGCCCGAGCCAGACCACCGCCCAGCGCGGGTCGCGGCTGAGCTTCACGATCAGCCCGCGCGTCGTCTGCCGCCGCCAAGGCAACAGCGCCAGGTCGTAGCCCCATTCATCCAGCAACGCCGCGCCACGCGCCGCGTCCAGCCCCGCGCCCAGCACCCGCGTCATCCGCGCCGGCGGCTGGGCCCAGGTGTTGGTCAGCAGCGGCACCGCCGAAACACGCCGCGAGGCGAACAGCGCGGCCGAGGAATTGTCGAACGTGGTGAACACCGCGTGGCGGTCGGGCAGGTTTCGGCTCATCCATCGGCCCGCATCACGGTGAAGGCGCGTCGCGTCCAGCCCGAGGCCCAGGCGCCACGGCACGCGCTGAGCGACGTACCAGCGCTGCGTCACGACGCCGGCCAGGACGGCCGAGCCCCCGACGATCACCAGGGCCGCCACGGCCCCGCGCCCGCCGATCGTCGCGGCCGCCGCGCCCCCGCGCCGCCGCAGGGCCTGGCCCAGCAGGTGCAGGCCGAGCGCGGCGGCCGGGGCCAGGCCGAGCGCCGCGGGCGCGATGTTCCGCCGCATGCCAAACCCCACCGCGGCGAACAACCCCGCGGCCAGCAGCCACCCCCACCGCCGGCCGATCAGCAGGCCCACGCTCGCGACGATCGCCGCAGCGACCAGCGCCACGAACGCGGCCGGGGCGATCGCGTCGTCCACGCCCGCGAGCGTGGCGCGCAGCTCGCCGACCGTCGCCCACGGGTGCAGGCCGCCGGCCAGGTCGCTCACCGTCACCGACTCCCGGCCGATGATCGAATACCGATCGAGATACGCCAGCGTCTGCCAGGGCATCAGGGCGTTGCGCCATGTCGCGGGATGGACCACCGACACCGCGGCGAACGCCGGCAGCAGCACCGCGAAGCGCCGCAGCCGTGGCGCGAGGTCGGCCCGGTCGCCGGCGAACACGATCCACCGAAGCCCCGCGCCCGCGGCCATCGTCGCGCCCAGCGCCAAGCCCAGCGGCCACGAGCCGTGCAGGTTTACCAGCAGCAGTTGGATCGCCACCGCCGCGACACACCGCCGCCCGCTCAACGCCCCGGCCAGCAGCCACAGCAGCGCGGCCATCGCGACGAACGCGAACAGCTCGGGGCGCAGGTTCAACCGCTCATCGGCCACCAGCGCCGTGGCCAGCCACGCCAGCCCGATCATCGCCCACCCCACGCCGCGCTCGCGCAGCGCCCCGGCCTGCGCCCAAAGCGCCAGGGCCAGCAGCGCCACCGCCAGCGCGCTCAGCGCCACGCCCCCGCCCATGCGCCAGGTCAGGGACATGAGCACCTGACTGAGCCAGTTGGCGTTGACAAAGCGGTATCGCCCCGCGTCGTCGAACCAGGCGCCCGGCGGCAGGCGCGCCGGGTCGGTTTCCCCGGCCGCCGGGACGGGGTGGACGAAGCTGGCATCGTCGACGATCCGCCCGCTCTGCCAGAACGTCTGGCCGTACGCCAGGTGGTAGCCGAGGTCTTCGGTGCTCTGAACGCGGGTGGCCAACGTCAGCGCGGCGGCGCCCGCGATCAGCAGCACCAGGCGCTCGATCCATCGCGCCCCGCGCCCGCGTTGCTCGATGCCATCACCCATCGCGGCGATTATAACCGTACGGCGACCAGCCCAACGCCCGGCCGTCAGCGAGCCCGGCCGTCCCCGGCCCGGGCGTGCCCCGCATGTCCGCCGCATCCCGCCAGACGCCCGCACCCCGGCGCTTGTCAGCCCCCCGCCCGCGGCTACGATAGGCCGGTCATGCCCCAACCCCACGATCAAGACAACGCCCCGGCCGCCGACGCCCCCGGCACCAGCCCCGAGGCCGACCGCCGCATCAAGCTCGACCGCCTGCGCGATCAGCTCGCCGTCGATCCCTACGGCCAGGCCGTCCAAGGGCTGATCGGCCTGGCCGACGCCCGCGACCGCTACGACCAGCCGGCCGACCAGGCCCACAAAGACGACAGCGCCACCGACGATCGTCCAATCGTCAAGGTCGCCGGCCGCGTCGTCCTGCACCGCGACATCGGCAAGCTCGTCTTCGCCACCCTGCGCGACGCCACCGGCGACCTGCAGGTCGCGATCAGCAAAAAGTCCGTCGACCCGACCAGCTTTCAACTGGCCAAGCTGGCCGACCTGGGCGACATCGTCGTCGTCCAAGGCCCGCTGGGCACGACCAAGACCGGCGAGATCACCATCTGGGCCGCCGGCGACGGCGCGTTCGCCATGGCCAGCAAGTCACTCGCCCCCCCGCCGGAGAAATGGGCCGGCCTTAAAGACCCCGAGCTGCGATACCGCAAACGCTACGTCGATCTCTACGCCAACCCGCAGGTCGCGCAGGCGATGCAACTGCGCATCCGCATCATCGACGCGATCCGCGACTACCTGCGCGGCCGGGGCTACCTGGAAGTCGAAACGCCGATGCTCCAGCCGATCCACGGCGGCGCCGCGGCCCGGCCGTTCACCACGCACCACAACGCCCTGGACCTGCCGCTGTACCTGCGCATCGCGCCCGAGCTGTACCTCAAACGTCTGCTGGTCGGCGGGTTTCACAAGGTCTTCGAGATCAACCGCAACTTCCGCAACGAAGGCATCAGCCCCCGCCACAACCCCGAGTTCACCATGCTCGAGGCCTACGAGGCGTTCGGCTCGTGGCAAACCATGACCGACCTGGTCGAAGACATGGTCTGCACCGTGGCGCAGAACGTGCTGGGCACGCTGAAGATCGAGCATGGCGTGTCGGCTTCAACCGACACGACCGAGAAGCCCACACGCACGATCAACCTCGAACGCCCCTGGCGACGGGTGCGCATGGACGAGCTGGTCGAGGCCAAGACCGGTTGGACGTTCGATAAACAGCCGCTGAGCGATTCGCAGATCGACAAGCTTCGCACCGACCACCCCGGCAAAGACCTCAAGCTCGACGGCAGCCCCGCTGAGCAGCTCGTCGAAGTGTACGAGAAGCTGGTCGAACCCACGCTGATTGATCCATGCTTCGTCACGCACGTGCCGGGTGTGATTATTCCGCTGGCCCGGCGATGTCGCGAGGATGACTACTTCGCCGATGTGTACGAGCTGGCGATCAACGGCGTGGAGATATCGCCCGGCTACACCGAACTCAACGACCCGGCGGTGCAGGAAGAACACTTCCGCGCACAGGTCGGCGACCGCGAAGAGCAGCAGCGAATCGACGAAGACTTCCTCGAAGCGCTCAAGGTCGGCATGCCCCCCGCCGGCGGCATGGGCCTGGGCATCGACCGCCTGGTCATGTTGCTCACCGGCGCCCGCAGCATCCGCGATGTCATCCTCTTCCCCCTCATGCGCCCGCAGCAAACGCGGGAATAGCGGAGCCACGAAGGCGCGAAGGACGCGAAGGCATGCAAGAGCAAACGCCATTTGATCCATCGTGCGTTCCCTTTCGGCACGGCGGCGACGCGAAGCTGGATGAAGCGGCGGAGCAACTGAACGACCTGTTTACCGCCCAGACGCTTTCCTACCTCCGCGCCACGCAACTCAAAGCAGCGCTGCTCATCAACTTCAACGTCCCGCTACTCAAGCACGGCATCCGCCGCTACATTCTCTAGTCCTTAAACAAGCGTATTGCAGGGGTTTGGGTTTGTCTTTTTCAGCGGC